>NZ_JBWKDK010000056.1:14878-37948 GCF_056436005.1 Streptomyces sp. NPDC043854 | reverse complement strand
CAACGGCTGCGCCGCGTTCACCAGCAGCCGGATCAGCGTCCCCAGATCCGTACTCGACGTCCGCGACTTCGACATCAGGTTCGTCAGGACCGAAGCCCCCATGTCGAACTTCACCGCTCACACTCCCCCACACAGATGAATGATCGAAAGTGTGCCCGCTTTGATCAACTTGCCTCGCTGCAACCACTTATGGGACCGCAACTGTGACAAAACCATGACAATCCGCAGAACGACACACCTGCAGCATGCGGCGCCGGCTTCGGCATCAGCGTCGGCACCGTACCTGCCTGCGTTCCCACGACGGTGCAGCACCTGGCCCGCCCCACGGCCAAGGATTGGGATCGTCAGCTTCGTCCCAGCGGCATCCATCAACCCCGCCGCCTTCGGAGCCGGCGCCCACCACATGGCAGCCCCGGACCCCCATCGCCGCCCGGCCGTACGTCCTCCTGCGCGAGGCCCTCGGCCGCACCAGCCGCGTGGCCGTCGCCGAATTCGCCTTCCACCAGCGCGAACTCCTCGGCCTGCTGCGTGTTGTCGGCGACGTCCTGGTCCTGCACGGCCTCCGCTGGCCGGACGAGATCCGCGAGGCCGAGGTCCCCGCCCCCACCGTGGACGTCACCGAGGACGAGGTCCAGGCCGCCGTCGCCCTCGCCGACGCAATGACCACCGACACCCTCGAAGGCATCCGCGACGCCGTGGAGAAACTCCTTACGGCCAAGGCCCACGGGGAACGCACACAGGCCCCCGAGGCACCCGCCCCGGTAATCGACCTCATGACAGGCCGGGCAGTCGCCCATGGGGAGGGCGGCCGTGGGGGGGGGGGGGGGGGGGGGGGGGGGGGGGGGGGGGGGGGGGGGGGGGGGGGAGGGGCGGGGGGGGGGGGGGGGGGGGAGGGGGGGCCAGCCGGCGGGGGGGGTGGTCTCCCCCCCCCCCACTGCCGGCCCCTATGCCGCGGAGATGCGAATGCTGCGCCGTTCAGCCCAGGCCGCGACCGTGCCTCCGGCGCCGCGGCGAGTGAGGGGGCAGCATGGGAACCGGAGTCCGCCCGGAAGCCCTTCGCACGTCGCCCGGGCGGACCGCTTCATACAGCTGTTGGTGTCAGACTCATGGCGGGGCCGTATCCGGGCCCCTGGCTTGCAGCAGGGTTGCCGACTGTCCTGATCCGCGTGTGCTCTTTCACGTCATCCTCCGCTTCGGAAACTACCTCGCCTGCCGTGACCGGCACGTGGAGCTCACGAAACCTATGCGGGCGAAGAACGGGATCGATCTCAGCCAGGAGTTCGTGCAACTGACGAGCGCCTTGGGCAACGCGGTCGTCAGCGTCCTGCGACATCTCCTCGCACAGCCGTATCACGTTGTCCCGATCGTCGGAGAAGATGCTGAATACATCGACGATTGCGGTGTGGATCCAATCGCTGTGGTTCGGGTTGGCGACCGCCAGTGCGGACGCGACTATCGTCAGCCCGACCCTGTCCTTTCGCCGAAGCAGGGCTTCCGTTGTCAGCCTGGTGACGAAGGTGTCACGCGGATCGAGCACAAGCTCAAGCAGCAGCCCGAAAGCCTCCGGCACGTCGGCGAAACCTGCCAGGCCGTGACCGGCATCGGCCCGGTCCCGGTAGTCGTGACTTCGCCCGAGCTCGCCGAGTGCCACAACAGCGGCATGCCGCAAACCCCTGTCCACCTGGCTTGTCACCCCTCCCATGATTTCCGAGCAAAGTACCACCGAGGTGCCTGACGAGTGATCGACAGGACAGGCCCCAGTAACTCGCGAGATCCCCCGACCGACCTTGAAGGTGCAGAGAAGCCACACCCCCACATGCCGATATGAGGTCGGAGCCTCCCGCTCTGCATAGCCTGTGAGGCCCTGCGGAACGCGCAGCAGCGGAGCTGAGCGTGTCCGTACTGCCGCCCGACCTCCCGCGTCTGCGGACCCTGATCACCTACCTGCGCGGAGAACTCATCCGGGCAGAACAGGCCCTCGCGGCCGCCGAGGAGCGGGATGCGCTTGCCGCCCGTCGGCGGCCGCTGCCGGAGCCGCCCGCGTGGCTGATCGAGCGTGGCATCGGCGTCGGTTGGCCGCCGGTCCAGGTCCATACCGGCGACTGCTGGGCCGGCGGCAAACGCACCGCCCCCCGGGCGGGAGTTCCTTCCACCTGGTCTCGGGGAGGTCGGGAGCTCGGCGCGGTAGCCGTCGGCCGCCCAGTCGTGCACGGCGTGCAGTGCGGGCCAGGGGACGGCGGTCGGGATGGTGTCCTTGGCGGTGAGCGGGCCGTCCCGCAGTTTCCCTTGGCCCTTCCCGGCCGGGGCCGAGATGAGGCGGAGCCAGCCGCGGCCGGAGGGGGCGGAGAGGGTGCGGTCCTGGTGTCCTCACACCTGCCGTCCACTGTCGTGCTGCTTGAGGCCGAGGTGTGCGCATGGGCGTGCGCGGCGGTCATGCGGTCTCGGGTGGGCGGTGCAGGTGTGGGGAACACGCGGGGTGTTACCTCCGGGTGAGGGCTGCGACGTCGCAGGAGATGAGGTCCTGGGCGAGCCTGGCGGCCTGATCGAGGGTGAGGCCGGAGCTGGCGGCCAGCTCGCCTAGGGTCACCCCTTGCCCCTCGATAAGCGGGGCGAGGGAGTCAGCGGTCTGTGCGTGCAGGGTCCACTCCTGGCTGGCGGCGCGGAAGACGATGCCGCCGTCGGCCACATGGTAGGAGGCCCGAGCCGTCGTCAGGCGCAGCTTCAGGGTTTCGTCGGCGGGCACGGTGTCCGGGGAAGGCCAAGGTCGACGGTGGTCTGCTGGGTGACTCGGCAAGCCGGATCGCGAGGTCGCCCGCAATGCCAGCGACGTCGTTCGGGAGCGGGGGCAGCAGCGGAGCTACCCGCTCCCACAGGTCGTCTGGAACAAGATCAGCACGCACCCGGGTGCCTTGCCGACCAAGATCGCCGAGCGCAATACCCACGGCTCAACTCATCCAGGAACGACCCGTTACCGGGAGTGCGGGGCCGTTGGGCGCGTAGGGCGCACCGGAGATCAGGCGGCCCAAGGGTGAGTGGCCGCGCCTGTCGTGGTGGCGTTACGACGGGTAGGAGATGATGTTCTCTTCGGCGCTGTCGTAGCAGCCGTACAGGCGGGCCTGGGCGCCCTGGTAGAGGCCACCCCAGGAATTGACGCAGTTGGCGGAGGCGACGCGTGGCTGCATCTGCCTGCCGTTGCCCTTGTAGACCCAGTTGAACTGGGTGTCACCTACGGAGCCCGCGGAGCAGGGGTAGAGGCGCATGTGGTTGCCGGTGACGTCGCCTCCTTCCCAGTTGTTCAGGCACAGCACGCGGCCCTTGGGGTCGTTGCTCTGGGATGCCTGGACCTGGAAGTGGGTGGAGTCCGTCTGCCACAGCCACCACTGCTGAGCGGGAGTGCCGTTGCAACCCCAGAGCTGGACCGTGGCACCGACAACGAAGTTGCCGCCAGAGACGTCGAGGCAGTAGCCGTTGGAAAACTTGATCGGTCCCCAGCTGGAGCCAGCGTGGGCGGTGCCAGTGCCGAGGGTGGCGGCAAGCAGCGGCGCTGCGGCGACGGTGACGATCTTGGCTATGCGGTTACGCATAGTGATGTTCCCCCGATTGATTAACAGATTGTTGATGGTGACCATAGTTGATCTTGAGCGGAAGCAGGCCGTCCTCATCGCCATCATGACCGGCCGGTGCTGGGCCGAACTCCGCCAGCCCCTGCGGGCCATCCCCGCTCTGGAGGACGCTCTGTCCCGGTATGACGACACCCACGCCCGGGACAAAGCCCTGTACCTGTCATGGCTGGCGTCGGCCTACCTCGATGCGGGCGAGGTCGAGCACGCAGCCGCGCTCGCGTGCTGGACCCGACGGCCTCGCGTCCGCCCGCCCCCAAGCCCGCGCCACCGTCATGCTCCGCCGGCTCTCCCCGCACCGCTCCCTCGCAGCCGTCGGCACGCTCCTGGACCGCGCACACCCGTAGCGTGGCCCGGCGGATCCACTCCAGGTAGTCGGCCCGGCCCGCAAGGATGTCCACCGCGATCACCCACCTCCGGGGAGTCGTAGGGGTGGCCATCCACCAAGTGCTTCTCCAACGCCTCCCGCCGGTCAGCCGTCGTACGGAACACCACCTGGCACTCCGAGCCCTCCGCGACCTCACCATGATGCCGGTACGTCGTCTCCACCGGACCACTCACCTGCCCCGACGCCGCCAACCCGGCCACCGCCGACCGCGACAACCGCCGCGCCGTATCCTGACGGTCTGCCGTCGTCAACACGATCAAGAAATCCGCCATAGCCCGCACCCCCACCCCAAAGACCGGTACCACCTGGGAGCCGACGCGTATCGGACCTGAGACAGGAGCATTCCGGCATCACGGGACGAGGCAACAACATCTACTCAGGCAACAGACACCCGCCTCACGCGCCAGATCCCAGTGCGCACCGCTCCCGGTTCCCCTCGTCCGCGATGTGCGTTGCGGCGATCAGGTCGGAGTCGCGGCCGTCGGCGTTCCCGGCATGGCACCGAGCGCGATTGTCGTCGTCGAAGGACGGCAGGTAGGACCGGCCTCGGGCGGGCGGGCTGACCGCTCACACACGAGTCTGCAGCACCTGCCCCGGCCAGAACGACCCATCCGACCGCAGCACCTCGAACTCCAGGGTCGCGGTGAAGCCCAACTCCTCGTACTCGCGCACCAAGCGGCCGTCCTCGCCGGTCCAGCAGTGCGTCCGGAGCAGCCGCGCACCCCGCCTGGCGGCCGCGACCTGTTCCACGGTGAGGCCCGAACGCTCGGCCAAGGCCCCGAGGGTCAGGCAGGCGCCGGACACCAGGGCCTCCAAAGCTGGGCGGACGGACGGGTGGGGGCTGTCAATCGAACTCGATTGACAGCCCCGTGACCGGAAACGATCAGCAGCTTCTCTGCGATAATCGATGGGTGAGCAGGCAAGAGTGGGACGCGTTGACCAAGTGCGAGGAAGCCTTCTTGGTCAATTCGTACGAGATCGACATCCTGGCCGGTGTCTGGGGGGATCTCGACGATGCCGACCGCTCCCGGCCGGTCACGGAGCTCGCAGGGATCTTGCTCCCTCTCATCGACCGTGGGTGGATCGAGGTCCGTCGCGTCGCGCCCTGGGTCTCGCCGTCCGGGGAGACCGGCTTCCAGCCGGGCGAGCTGGTATGTCGGGATCAGCTTCCGGCGGTTCTCGAGGACGCCGCCAACTGGGAGTATCCCGACGATGGAAACTGGATCGGCGCGTTGACCCTGGTCGAGACCGAGGCGGGAATGAGGATCACTCGTCGCTCTCCCGAGGAGTTGGCCGGGTAGGCCGCCCCAAACAGGAACCTCAGGTCGCCACCAGTGGCCGGCCGCCCCAGCAGGCCCCCGGGGGCGCATCAGTGCGGGCGCCCAGGGTGGTGGAAGGACCGATGCCGTCGCCCAGGCTCACGCAGCCGCGGAGAGTATGGCTCGCGCTGACACGACACCCGTGCAGGCGAGCCGGAGCCCTCAGGTGTATCCGAAGAGGCAGGCGATGACGGGGATGGAAGCTCGCCCGACGTCGCCGGCTCCGCCGGAGCCGGCAACCTACTACGCCGGGTAGTGACCACCGCTGCAACCCCGCTCATCATCCCGCCCAATGCAGAAACCGCCGCCACAGACACACTCGCCCACTCAGCCCCCGCATCAGACGCTTGAGCAGTCGCAGGCGTAAACGGATCCGACCCGCGAGGCTGCGTTGGCCCTGGGCTGTCCAGATCCGCCGTAGTGTCCAGCCCCGTCGTCGGCGGCGGCTCACTTTCCACTACCGAAGATGCCGGCTCTGCTGCAGGCGGGGAACTGGGTGCCGATCCGTTGAATGTGTAAAGGGCAAGGATCAACGCCGCCAGCCCCAGCCCGACGATCGCACCTACCCACAGCCACCACACACGCCTCTTCACGGTGCCCACGGTCGGTCAACTCCTTCGGCACCCTCTGCCGGGATGCATCAGTACAAGCCGCCTACGGCGACCAGCAGGATGGCAAGGCGTCGGGTGTTGGTGATCATGCGGGTGGCTCCTGGTTCGGGTGCAGCAGACGGGCGCTGTGTGGCATTCCTCCGCCAGCCGGTGTGACTCCATTGCGCCCCGGAGGCACCCTCCCGGTCACGGTACGAGTACTCGGGGCTTGACAAGCCGAAGGCGCTGCCGACCTCGGGCACCCTCGCCCGGCGGAGACGACGCCCCGCTCCCGCAGACCGCCGGCGGACGAGCGCGTGCACCCCAGAGCACCTCGTCCTACACGCCGTACCGGCCCGCAGGTCGCAGCGCCGGACTTCTTGGCGCGTTGGCCCTGCCAGAACAGTGACCGATGGGTACCCAGGAGCACGACTGCAAGGTGTACCGGCCGCTGCGGCGGGCCGGCCTCGAGGTGATCCCGAACGCGGTGCCGGACGGCACGATGCCGTTCCTCGCGGGAGCGCGGTGAGCTGACGTCCGCACATGTACGCCTGGCCGCCCAGGTGTTGGGGAAGTCAGAGCGGACCGTGTGGCGGTGGCTGGCCGCAGCCAGGGAAGATCACCGTTTCGCCCGGATGGAGGCCTCGCACTTCATTGTCACCACGGAAGTAAGGCGGCTGCTGGCACTGTGGGGCGGCAACGCCTCCCGCGTCCACGCCGAGCTGGTACAGCGGGCAGCCGAAGACCCGGACGCGCCTCCCCGCCGTCGCTCTCCACACTGCACCGGGCGATCCGACGGGACCTGACCCGCGGCGAGCGCGCAGGACTCAAGAACGGGGAAGCCGCCCGGCGCGCCCATGACGTGTTCGGGCAGCGGCCGGCGACCCACCGCAACGCCCGATGGGAGGGCGACCACAAGCACGTGCCGGTCGAAGTCGACGTGGAGGGCGTGCTGGCCACCCCATGGGTGACCTGGTTCATCGACTGCGCGACCAAAGCCATCACGGGGTCGCGGTCACCGCGCACGCACCGATCCGGGACGCGGTGCTGGCCTTCCTGCGTATCGCAATCACCCGCACCGAGCCATTCGGTCCGGTAGGCGGGCTCCCCGGCCCGATCCGCGTGGACCGCGGCAAGGAGTTCCTGTGCGCAGCGGTCACCGCCGCGATGGGCGCATTCGCCGTACCCGTAACCGGCCTGCCCGCCCACAGCCCGCACCTGAAAGGCACCATCGAGGCACTCAACGACGCGGTGGAAGAGATGTTCCTGGTCTCACTCCCCCGCTACACCGGCCGCCAGAAACTCACCGGCGGCCACAGGTCCTCCCGCGATGAGTTCTTCGTCGCATCGGCCGCCTCGGCCCCCGCGTCAACCCCTCGGCCGGGCGTCAGCGCTTCAGCGTGACGCACAGGTAATCGGCGATGAGGGGGACCGGCCGGTGCCCGGCCGGGCACCGGTCGTCGCGGAAGCCACGCGGCGCCTTGCTCTGCACCTCGTACAGGACCCCGGCCGACCAGCAGGGGACCGCGACCCACACGCCGCGGTCCTCCCGGACGGCGTCCTCCTCCCAGAGGTCGAGGTGTACGCAGTCGCCGGGGGCGGCCTGCGCCGCGGGGTCGCCCGTGTAGTGGTTGACGAACTCGGCGGCACCCGGCACCCAGCCGTACATCAGCAGAGCGGCCACCACGGCGCCCACGCCATAGAGCCCCCGGCGGGCCACCGCTCGTACCGGGTCCGGGTCCCCGCCCGAGGCCGGATCCCCACCGGATTCGGCGCCCTCGACACGGGTCTGCACCCGCCCGCGCGGACGCGCCGCCCCGTCGGCCTCGGCGTCGGCCCGCCTCGGCGCCGAGGCCGACGGGGGCGTCTTCGTCCCCTCCTGCGCCTTCGCCCGCTCCGGCGCCGCGGCCAGCAGCGCACGGGCCTGCGGGATCGTGGCGCGGTCGGCCGGATCCTTGGCCAACAGGGCCTCGATGAGGGGGCGCAGACGGCCAGCCCGGCGCATCGGCGGGGCCTCCTCGTACGCGACCGCGTGCAGGGAGGCCACCGCAGTGTCCCGCGCGAAGGGCGAGACGCCCTCCACGGCCTCGTACAGCGTCGCGCCGAGCGCGAACAGGTCGCTCGCGGCCCCGGCCTGCTCGCCCCGGGCGCGTTCTGGCGCCAGGTACGGGGCCGACCCGATGACCAGGCCGGTGGCGGTCAGCCCGGTGCCGGTCTCGAAGGCCGCGATGCCGAAGTCGGCGAGCAGGATCCGGCCGTCGTCCGTGACCATCACGTTGGCCGGTTTGAGGTCGCGGTGCACGATGCCCTGCCCGTGCGCGGCCGCGAGGGCCTCCAGGAGCGCCGCGGCGAGCCGGGCCGCGGCACCGACCGGCAGCGGGCCGTCCGCCAGGCGCTGCTGGAGGGTGCCGCCCGTGACGAGCTGCATCACGATCCACGGCCGCCCGCCCTCGCGGACCACGTCATGGACGGTGACGATGTTCGGGTGGTCGCGCAGCCGTGCCGCGCTGAGGGCTTCCAGCTCGGCCCTCTTGAGGATGTCCGAGCGCTCCCTGGGCGGCAGTCCGGCCGGCAGCCATAGCTCCTTGACGGCCACGTCGATGCCGAGCTCGCCGTCGTACGCCCGCCAGACCCAGCCCATCCCGCCACTGCCGACGCTGCGCTCCAGCCGGAAGCGGCCCGCGATCACATCGCCCTGCCGTGCGCCCTCTACCACTGTCCCCCCGATCGGCACGGTGCGGCGTTCAGGATAGAGCGGCCGCACGGGCATGCGAAGAGGACCGGCCACAGCGCGTACGGGCATGCAAAAAGCCCGAACAGATCGAAGCCCGGGCCCTGCAGCCGGCCAACCAGTCACCGCAGCGAAAACCTACCGCCAGCTACACGACCGCGCCCCGGACAGTCCTCTCCTGCCCTTCATCAACACCCGCCACGGCCAAGAACTCTCCGCACACGCGACCGCGATCCACTACACCCTGAGCCCCACCACAACACCCGCCCCCAACCCCCGACACCCCAGCCGTCCCATCTCCGCGAAGCGTCACTGTGCTCACTGAAGACTCACCCGAGACGGCGGACATCAGACCACCCGCGGCACCAGCATCGCCATCGGCGAGCGGAGCGAGCAGCACAGCCCTGCGGTCTGATAGGCACGCCGAGGGAGCTGGTCGGCGAGGACGGGAAGATCGCATGGCGCACCCGCTCGATGGTATGGGGCGCCACCACCTGGAACCGGGACACGACGGCCTATACGCCACTGCGCTTCCCGGGCCAGTACTTCGACGCGGAGTCGGGCCTCCACCACAACTACTTCCGCGCGTACGACCCGGAGACGGCCGCTATTTCTCCCCAGACCCGCTGGGCCTGCGCCCGGTTTCACCCAATCCGGTCGCGTACGTCGGCAATCCGCTCACATGGTTCGACCTGCTCGGTCTGGCCCCGGCCCCGGGCTGGGACTGCGAAGAGCTCGAAGAGATCCAGAAGGCCAAGGGGCGCCTTCCACGTCTTCACCCCGCCGACGATGAGCGCCGGCCCCATGACGGCGATGCCGAGGTCAGCGGTGGACGGAAGGTCGACGACCTTGTGTATCCAGCCCCACTCCGTGCCGAAGAGGGTCTGCGAAGCGAAGCTGACAAGCCCCTGGGCTCCTACGACGTAGCCGATGCCACGGGCGCGGCGGGGACGAGCACGTACCCCGCGGACGGGCTGCAACCGTCCACGCCGAGGAATGCCGGCTGGCCGCCGAGCAGGCGCGGCCTCTGACCACCATGCAGGCGCTGGATGCCCTGGCGCGGCCGGGGACGGCGGCGTGTACCGGGTGCGACGCCGCCGAGGTCCTGCTCCCGATCCTCCGCCACGGTCAGGACGAGGCGGGGCGGGAAGAGGCAGACCGGCCTCCCTGACCTGAAGCGGCCGCCCCGTCCGGAACACTCGCACACCGCCAACACGCCAGTTGCCCGTCCCGGGCGGGGGAATGGGTGGGGTGCGCCTTGGATCTTTCACGAGCCGCGTTCGCCGTCAGGTCGCCGCGCACGGGGCGAGGTCGTTCCCGCATGCGGCACTCCGTCCCGGACGCCAGTGCCTGCTCCGCCACAGGGAAGTCCCAGAGGCACGACACCCCGCGTTGTCAGAGGGACAGGCCAGGATGGGCGTCATGACAGACGGAACGACCTGGCTTGCCGCTCCCCAGTCCATCGCCTTCGGGGGCTACCACGTGGTGCTCGCACGCGGGCTCACGCCGGGTGAACTCGCCAACCGCCTTGCGGAGAACGTGGACGGCACGCGATGCATCGCGGTGGCGGTCGGGGAGCACACTGGCGACTCCCTTGAGGAACTCCTGGACGACGCCTTCGGTGACCCCTTCGCCGGAATTGGCCTGCGCCTCGGCCGCGCGGGGGACTGGGTATACGCGGTCGCGTACGGAGGCTGGCAGGGCGAGTTCGGCTCTCTGGAGCAGGTCTCACGCGGTGATGTTCACGCCTGCCTTCTGGAGTACGAGGAGGAGAACGGCAAGCCGGTGCCACCACAGTTCGAGTACGCCCACGACGGCCGCTTGCTGAGCGCGTGCAACCTGCACCTGGATGCTTCGTGGGGCTATCAGGGGGTCGCAGGCGACCCTGCGACGGCCGCCTGCCTGCAGGATCTGCTGACCGCCGCCGGCCTGCCCAACCCTGAGCTGGACCGCAGGGAGGTCCACCGCATTGCGCTGCGGGTCGTCGAGCGGTTCCTCGGTCTCTCGCTGCCGAAGGACCCGATTGTGAACGGCACCCTGCCAGCCGTCATGCTGGAACCAGCGTAGGCGCCACGCAGGCCACCCAGAAACGAATCCCGAGGGCGTACCGGATCGGGTCCCCCCTTTGGCAGACGACACCTGGCGGCGGCGCCGAGCTGGCGGAGTCTGCCATCACGATCGGTGGGATGTCGGCGATGGCTTCGATCATGGCGGTGTTGCAGGCTGCTCGGGCCGGAAGACCGTGGCGCCGGAGTGTGTCCGCAAGGCCCCCCGCCGGCAAGGAACGCCTGCGCGCCCCCTCACTGCCAGGATGGCCTGTGGGTGACCCCAGGGGGTGCCTCGCGAGGGCTTGAGCGCTCGGCGTGGGCCCGTGCCGGTGCCGAGACCGGCCCAGTAGTCGTCCAGGACGCGACCGGGATACTCGTCGTCGGCGAGACGGTACAGGTGGACTTCGGTCTCCTCACTACAGCGCTCCGCACTCCTCCGCGACGAGCGCGAAGAACTCTTCGGGCGTGCGCGTCTCGGTTCCCCACCACGGCTCGCCCAGGGATGCCAGTTGGACTCGGTGCACCGCGCTCAGGGCACGCGCATCGGACAGACGGACAGGGCTCGAAGCGGCGTACGCATGCGTCATTCCCGAATTCTCTCAGCGACCCGCGCCCGGCCGGGCCGGCCCGAAGCCCGGCGCGGCTTCCGGAGGAACCCGGCTGCCGGGGGCGGCCCCGGGTGTCCGCACTCGTGATCGATTTCCGGCCACCGGGCCGGTATGATCCGCAGCGGCAAGGCCGTAGCGCAGAGGTCGTCGCGCCCACGCATCAAGCTGGAGGACGTCGGTTCAAATCCGACCGGCCTTGTCACCCATGCCTTTCGTACGTTTCGTTGTGGACGCCGGTCACCGGCGAAGGACCGGTGGAGCGGTGATGACCCAGCCGATAGCCGTACGGTGCCCCGCGATCGAGCACCCGGACCTGCCGCTCGCCGATCCGGCTGCGCTGCATCCGCTGCTCGCGCGGCTGGCGGACGACCGGCCAGTGACGGAGGATGAGACGTACCCGCTGGGCACGCTGCGCGCCGACGGTCGCCTCGACCTGTGCAAGCAGGGGCTCGGCCCGGCCGGTGCCGCGCGCCTGCTCCCCGTCGCCGCCGCCTCGCCGCACGCCGCCCACCTGCTGCTCGGTACCAACTCCCTCGGCGACGAAGGCGCATCCACCCTCGCCGGGGTGCTCTCCGGAGATCCCGGCCACGGCCTGCACACCCTCTACCTCGGCTGCAACCGGATCGGCCCCGACGGCGTCGCCGCGCTGGCCGAGGCCCTGGCCGACGACGGCTCCGTACGGGCCCTCTGGCTCAAGCGGAACCCGGTCTTCACCCCGGGCGCCCGCACCCTGGCGGAGCTGCTGCGCCGCAACACCGCCCTGCGCACCCTGGACCTGGTGAACACCGGCCTCGGCGCCGAGGGCGTACGCCTGCTCCTCGAAGCCCTGACCGGCCGTGAAGCGCCCCTGGAGCGGCTGTTCCTCGGCGGCAACGGCCTCGGCCCGGACGCCGCACCGCTGCTCGCTGCCCTGATCCGCGAGGCCGGCGTACGCGAGCTGTACCTACCCGCCAACCATCTCGGCGACCAGGGTGCGGCCGTGCTGGCCGCCGCGGCCGCCGCGGACCCCGACCGTCCGGTGCGCCTCGGGCTCGGCGGCAACGGCATCGGCCCTGACGGGGCCCGCGCGCTGGCCGACGCCCTCGGCGCCATCGCCTCCCTGGACCTCGGCCGCCCCATGTCGGAGCGCAGCCTCGGCTCGCCTCCGAACGCCACCAGGGACTCCGGCGCCCAGGCCCTCGCCGCCGCCCTGCCGGGCAGCCCGCTGCGCCGCCTGGAACTGCGCCACACCGGCCTCACCGGCCGCGGTGCCAAGGCGCTGCTGGCCGCCGTCCCCGACGACTCACCGCTGGAGTACGTGGGACTGGGACCGGGGCTGCCCCGCCGCGTCAAGCGGTCGTTCGCGCAGCGGCTGAGGCCCGTCGGCGCCGCCCACCCCGACCTGCGTGCGATCGGCAGCGTGTACCGGTGAAACAGGCCCCTCTGCCCGGCGGGCTCGCCGCCGAGGACGTACCGGTGTGGCAGCGCATCCGCCGCTACGCCGTGCCCCGTTGGATGATCGAGCAGGCGACAGAGCACCGGCTGGCCGGGGACTGGCGGGCCGCATGCGCGGCCGCCGCGGTCGACCCGGCCTTCGACCTCGACGACCTCGCCTCCCGCTACGGGGCCGAGGTCGCCGAAGCCGTGGCCGAGGACCTGCGCCACCTCGCCCCGGACCTGATGCGCTGGCACCTGCCCCGGCTGCTGGGCGGCCGTACGACGCTGGCCCCCGATGGGCGGATCCTGCTCGCGCGCTACGGCACCCCCGCCGGCTCTTCCGGGGAAGTGACGCTCTTCGTCACCACCCTCCCGATGATCGAGGGGTCTCAGCGGCTGCGGCTGCAGTGCGCGCTGGTCGGCGCCGTCTTCTCCGGGAGCGCCGACGACTGGTCGCGGGCCCGGTACCTCTGGGACGCCCGGTACGCGCCCGAGCTGCGCGCGCGGCACACCGGCGGAGCGGACCGGCTGCCGTTCTTCCACACCGACGGCACGCCGATCACTGCGGAGGAGTACCCGGCCGAGGACCCCGGGGCCGCCGACCCGGCGGCGCGGGCCGAGTGGGTCGCGGTCCTCCAGGCTCGCGGTGAGCAAATCGAGGCGTTCCGCACCGCGGGGATCGAACTCGACCTGACCAGGCCCGAGGCGCGGCCCGGCCACTACTACTCGGTCGACTTGACACGGACGATCGAGGAGGCCCGGGTCGACGCCTGCCGCATGGCCGCCGAAGTCCGCCGCCTGGCCGCGGCCGGCGTGGCCGACCGGTTCCGGATCCCGCTGGACTGGGACTGGTACTTCCTGCTGGACGCGTCCGGGCGCGCCGAGGACCCGCTGCCCGTCACATTCGTCTTCCGCGACACGGTCGGCGACGTGCCGTCCTTGCACGATCGCGCCTGGAAGCCCGATCCCGACCTCCACCTGGTGCGGGCCGGCCGCATCACGCCAGGCGAATTGCACCCGCTGGTCGCCGCCGCCCTGTTCCCGCAGGCCGGCCCCGCCGACGGCCCTCCCGTCCCACAGGCTCCGGCTCCCGTCCGGGTGCGCTGCCATGGGGAATGGCACAAAGTGCGCTTCAGGGACGGCGAACTCGACATGCCGCACACCCCGCAGGAGCGGCAGCGCGAGCAGGCGCTGCGCGCCTTCGGCGGTGGCGTCGCCGGATGCTTCGCCGCACAGCGGAGCGTCGTCACGGGCGAGGGCCGGCTGCCGCGCGCCCTGCGCGAGCAGCAGCGGGAGCTGATGCTGCGGGCCCAGCACGGCGACACCCCCGGTGTGCTCGCGCTGCTGGACGCGGGAGTCGATCCCCGGCTGCTCCTCCCGCGGAAGCGCAGCCTGCTGCACGTGCTGCACCTCCTCGATCACGAGGTGCTGCTGCCGCGGCTGCTCTCGGCCGGCCTCGACCTGGAGGCCAAGGACGACACCGGCTGCACCCCGCTGCTGACCGCGGTGACCTACGGCGGATCGGCAGACCTGGTGCGGGCGTTCCTCGCGGCCGGCTCCCGCATCGACGTGGTCGACTATGCAGAGTGGTCGCTGTCCCAGCTGATCCGCCGGTTCAAGCGCACCGACCTCGCGTTCCTCCGGGAGCGGGCCGATGAGGAATTCCCCGACATCGGCGGCGACTGGTACGAGGACTTCCTGGCCGACCGGGAGTTGGAGGAGGAAGCCTACGACGAGGACGACGACGAGGAGTAGGGCGCATGAACAACGCGCCCGAGTCCGGCGAGGCCGCCGACACCCCCCGCCCCCGGTCCGCTGGCCTCCGCCGACGCCCTCAATCAGTGCCCGGCTGAGCACGACCCGTACCGAGCCCGCCACCAACCCCCAACTGGAGGCCCCGGCCCTGGCCGTGACGGCCAACCAGCCGGTGCTGCTGTGGGGCGGAGCCCTGCATCGGCAAATCGGCGGGCATGGAGCAGCTGGCCGCCGGGCTCGGCATCCCGCTGAAGACGGTCATCGCCAGCGTGCGTCCTCGGCAACGGAGCTGCGGGGGCTCCTACCATCACGCGGCCGGGCGTTCACGGGCCCGCGCAGACGAAATCCGTGGTGCGCCAACGGGTCAAGGCACCACAGCGAAGGGTGCCCCCAAGACGCCCGGCCACCCGGCCAGGTGCCACCCCAGCGGAGCAACCCGCCGGCGTCCCCCACCGCCACACATCCGAGGAAGTCCCTGCGTCGGAGCATCACGATGTCGGGCCCGAGGTCGCGGGCAACGTCCGGCCATTGGGCCTCGACGCCCACGGGGCCCTGCACGTCGCCTGTTCCAGCAGAGCTTGGGAAAAGCAGGTCACCCTGCTGAAGAAGCCGATCACCGTGCGCCTGAACGCGGTCTTGGAGCCCCATACGGTCAGCGCCGTGCTCGTCGACCTCAGGAACGGCTGATCCCCACACACGCTCGCCCTCCCGGCACGACCACCCTCGCACTCCGCAACGCGGCCATGCACTGACCACACCGCCGAGGATCGGACGCGGTTCCTGCCCTGGCGCAGACGTCGCCGCGGCAGTGCAAACGGCGGGCGGTCCGGGGCCGGGCGGGACGCCCGCATGTGGCCGGACGTAGGGGCACATCAGTGCACCGGTTGGGTCCGCCGACGTGGTGCGCACGAGGGTGTGGCGCATCGCCAGCAACCGTGGTCCCCTGGTCGATCCCCATTACCATCCTGTCCAACGAGCTCACCGGCATCGCAGACCCATCGGCTGACCTTGAGCGTGCATGATACGAACGCGCTTGTGGGAATGGTGTTTTCGGGGTTGTCGCCGTTGGTCATCGAGGATGTGGCGGACGGTGGCGAGATAGTCCGGGTTACGGCTCGGACCCGGAATGTTCCCGTTCCCTGTCCGGTGTCGCCACGGCAGCAGTGGTGCTGCCCGGAGCACGCGTGTCAGATTCCGCTTCTTCCCTGATCCCTCCGGGACCCCCGCCCGGCGCGGCCGCCGCGTGGAGGGAGTACGGCATGGCCCGGCAGGACGTGAAAGACGAGGTCATCCATCTACGCTCTGCGGCAGTGGACCTGGGCAAGCGCTTCCTGCTCGCCTGCACCCGCGTCCCCGGTTCGAAGAGGCCTGGCAGCTGGAGCCTGTAAACCGAACGGTTCGGCACCACCCTGTCCGAGATCCGCAGACTGTTGGCATGGCTGGTGGAGGCACGCGTCGAGGTGGTCGTCATGGAGGCCGCCTCGGACTACTGGCGGAGTGTCTACTACATGCTCCAGCCGCACCTGAACCTGATGCTCGTCAACCCTGCCCATCTCAAGGGCATCCGGGGCCGCAAAACCGACCCGAGCGACGCGGCATTCCTCGCCCGGGCGGGAGCGTCCGGGATGGCAATGGGCTCCTTCGTCCCAGACCGGGAGATCCGCGAACTGCGAGACCTCACCCGTCGCCGGACCGAGATCGTCCGCGCCGCCGGTCAGGAGGCCCAACGGCTGGAGAAGGAGCTCGAGGACACCGGGATGAAGTTCACCTCGGTCCTCAGCGACGTCGTCGGCGCCACCGGCCGCGCCATCCTGGAGGCCCTGATCGCCGGCGAGCGGGACTGCGAACGTCTTGCGGACCTGGCCTGCGGCAAGGCCCGCAACAAGATCCCGGCCCTCGTCGAAGCGCTGGACGGAGAGTTCAGCGAACACCACGCCTTCCTGGTGCGGCACTACCTGGACGAGATCGATCGCCTCAAGCAGCTCGTCGCAGTCTTCGACGCCCGGATTGCATCGATGCTGGCCGAGCGGGAGCAGGACCTGGACAACCTCGACACCATCCCAGGTGTCGGTCGGCTCGCTGCCGAGGTCATCATCGCCGAGACCGGCGGCGACATGGCCCAGTTCGCCTCCGCCCAGCACCTCGCCTCCTGGATCGGCGTCTGCCCCGGGCAGAACGAGTCAGCCGGAGTGAACAGATCCGGACGGACCTGCCCGGGCAACAGCGACATCAAACGCCTGCTCGGAACAGCCGCCATGGCCGCGATCAGAGACAAGACCTCCTACATCGCCGCCTTATTCCGCCGCATCTCCGCCCGCAGAGGCGGCAAACGAGCCCTCGTCGCCGTCATGCACAAACTCGCCATCGCCATCTGGCACGTCCTACGCAGCAAGGCCCCCTATCGCGACCTCGGCGCCGAGTACTTCGCCAAACGCGACCCCGAACGCGCCATGCGCCGCATGACCAAGGAGGCCAACAGCCTCGGACTGACCGTCCGCTTTGAACCCATCACGGTGGGCTGACCTGCATCGTCCACTCTATTTTCGTGTCAGACCCTCCAAGATCCGGGGTCAAGCCCCCTCAGGACCCAGCCCGTCCTCCCGCACCCGCAGCGCCAGGTCGATCTTCGTGTACGTCGGACGGCCCACCTGCTGGTACTTCTCCTTGACCCGGTCCAGGTAGTACTTGGCGGTGTTCGGGGTGACGCCGGCCCGCCGCGCGGTGGCCTTCAGGGTGAGCCCGGAGGCGTAGTCCAGCAGCACCTGGAGCTCCCGCGGCGCCAGCTGCGGCCGGGCGGGGCCGATGTCGTGCGCCCAGGCGAAGGCCAGCTCGGCGGAGTGCGCCGTACCGCCCCCGGCCACCGTCTCCACGGCGCCCACCAGCGTCTCCAGCGAGTGGTCCTTGGTGAGGTAGCCGTCCGCCCCGGCCGCCACCGCCCCTACGATCCGGGCCCGGTCCGCGACCGTACTGATCACCAGCACCCGACTGCCCGCCGCGCACAGCCGCCGGACGTTCTCCTCGGGGACGGAGCCGTCGCGCAGCACCAGGTCGAGCAGCACCACGTCGGGGGGCGGACCGCCCACCGCGAGCAGCGCGTCCACCGTCTCGACCGCGGCCAGCAGCCGTAGCCGCTCCACCCCGGCCAGCCAAGAGCGCAGGCCCTCGCGCAGCATCCGGTCGTCGTCGACCACGGCCACGGTGATCACGCGGGCCACCGCAGCTCCACGCTGGTGCCCTCGCCAGGGGCGCTGTCGACCTCGGACCGCCCGCCTATCTCGGCCAGTCGGGCGTGGATGGAGCGCCGCAGCCCGGTTCCGGTCCCGTCCGGCGTACCGCCCATAGGGGCTGCCGGGTCGAAGCCTGCGCCCCGGTCCACCACCGTGACGGACACGCCCCCGCCTGCCCCGACGGCCGTCAGGAAGGCCTGTCCGGTCCCGGCGTGGCACCGTACGTTGTTCAGCGCCTCGGACACGGCGGCCGCCAGCGCGGTGGCCACGGGGCGGGGCACCGGCGGCAGTTCGTGGTACTGAGCTGTGACCTTCAGGCCCAGGCACTCGGCCGAGCGCACCGCCTCCTCCAGCGCGGCCCCGACTGCCACCTCCGCCGCCTCCGCACCTGTGCCCTCCGGGGCGTCCTCGCGCTGGATCAGCCGCCGCAGGTACGCCGCCTCGCGGGCGCACCGCTCGCGCACCAGGGGCGCGTTGGCGTCCACGCGGCCGGCGGCAATGGTGGTCAGCGTGGCCAGCACGGTGTCGTGCAGGGCCCGGTGGTGCGCGATCCGCTCCGCCTGCCGGGCCCGCGCGGCCTCGGCGGTCAGCGCCCGCTCCTTGGCCTCGTCCAGCTGGGTGCCCTGGCGGCGCAGGTACCACCAGAAAACCCTGGCCATCACGGCCGAGGAGACCACCGAGTTGAGGTGCCCGACGAGCGCGGACCCCGGAGCCGCCTCCGGCCCGATCACCCACAGGTACGCGGCGAGCGTGGTGCCGAGCAGGAGCAGTACGGCCCCCAC
This sequence comes from Streptomyces sp. NPDC043854, assembly GCF_056436005.1. Classification (NCBI taxonomy): domain Bacteria; kingdom Bacillati; phylum Actinomycetota; class Actinomycetes; order Kitasatosporales; family Streptomycetaceae; genus Streptomyces; species Streptomyces sp. NPDC043854. The sequence continues at coordinate 19,464 of NZ_JBWKDK010000056.1, read as the reverse complement.
GGCCGGCCGCGGCGCCAGAGCGACGCCCGCCGCCGCACTCACCGACCCGCCCAGCAGGAACAGCCATCCGTACACCGCCACTTCGGTGCCCCCGGGCACCCAGCCACCGCCCGACCGCGCACCGGTCGCCACGCACACCAGCAGCGGCACCGCGCACCCGGTCACCAGCACGTCGGCCCACACCCAGCGCCGGTCGAACCAGCCCCTGGCGTACGCGTTCCCGTACAGCCACACACTGGACGCGAGGATTCCGCCGAACACCGCCCAGGGCAGGACCTCGCCCGGCGCCTTCCGCAGCACCGCCAGGAGGCCCGCCGTCAGGTGGCTGGCCCGGTACAGACCGGTCGCCAGCATCATGAACCGCTGGGCACGCTGCAGACCCGAGCCCACCCTCACCACAGCCTCCGCAGTGAACACACCCCCCTGAAAGGGTGGGTACCGGAGGCTCAGTGGATCTCGGTAGCTTCTCCGGCGTCAAGCTCGTCCCCGGTCACTTGTTTCCAGTCAGGAGGGAACGTGGCGCAAAAATTCCGCCGGTTCGGCAGTGGTGTCATAGCCGCTCTCACGACGTTGTTCGTCATGCTGCTGCCGACGTCCGCGCAGGCCGCGGAGAACCCGACGATCCGCTACAGCACCACCCCGTACAACGCGCCCATCTACGAGGTGCGGGCTGGGTACAGCTGGCAGTGCCTCGACATCCGGGGCGGGTCCACCAGCGCCGGTGCCATCATCCAGAGGTACGACTGCAAGGGTGCGCTGCACCAGCGCTTCACCTTCCACAGCGTGGGCAACGGCAACTTCGTGATCGGCACCTGGGGCGGCGCGCGCTGCCTCGGCGCGCAGGGCGGCGGCGTCTACCAGGGCGCTTCCCTCATCCAGACGGACGGCTGGGGCTGTGCCACCTTCACGTGGGTCTTCCAGGGCGGTGAGAAGGGTGACCACTGGGAGTTCCAGGAGGTGGGCACCGGGCTGTGCCTGCACGACACCGGCCGCCGCTCGCCCGTGACCTTCGGCGCCTGCAACGTCAGCGGTGTGCCCTGGCCCACCATCTGGGTGCCGCGCTTCGACAGGTACTACAACTACGCCCAGATCGGCTAGCAGCTCCGCGCGAAGCCGCTACACCGCGGTGCGGAGGCCGTCGAAGGCAAGTCCTACGACGGCCTCCGCCAGCCGTCCGGCGTCCCCGCGGGACTCCGGGTGCGGCCGGTACCACTCCACCAGCGAGTCGACCATGCCGAAGAACAGCCGGGTGGCGAGCCGGATGTCCGCGTCCGCCCGCAGATCGCCCTCGGCCTGCGCCGCGCCCAGCAGGTCCGCGACCCGGTGGTCGACCTCGCGGCGCCGCTCTAGCGCCAGCAGCCCGGGTTCACGCAACTCCGTCGCTCAGCGGCGAATCCCACCGCGGATCGTGCGAGGGCCTTCGCATGAGGTGGCCCAGCAGGTGCTGCGCCGTATCGGTGGCGGTCTCGTCCGGCGCTCCGGCCGCAGTCAGGGCGGCGCTGATCTTGGTCAGTGCCACAGGCGGTATGTCCAGGTCGTTGAAGAGGGGAAGGACCAGGAGGAGTCGTGCGGCCGTGGCCTGGACCCCTTCGGCCACGCAGGATGGAGTGTCGGCGATTCGGACCAGTTCCTGCCATGTCAGCCCGCTCCCCGACAGGTGACCTTCCCAGTTGGCGATCTGCTGGGCGCAACTCCGGCCTGGGTGGGTCAGCAGGTAGTCAATACCGTAGTCGCCGACCAGATTGCGGTAGATCACTACGGCTCCGGGACCGTCGGCGGCGGGCACCCGGAAGACAGGCCAACGCTCGGGGTCGAAGCGCGTCTCGGATAAGGCGTCGCAGTCAGCGCCGTCATCGCCGAACCACTCCGGAACTGCACGCTCAACACACGTCCCATCAGCACACATGGCCGTGAGGTGGTTCGACCAGAAGCCCGGACGGCCCAGCAGCGGCTCCCCAGCGACCAGCGGGCCGTCGTCGTATCCCTGAATCAGCACGCCGAAAGAGTGCCACCAGCCACTGACACAGCCCGATGCGAGCTCGGTCGGCTGGGCGTGAGCCGGAGGCTGAGCACAGGCTCGGTTCGACAAGGACCGAAGGCCGGCGAGCCAGGGCGTGTCACTCACCAGGGAGGTGACTGGGTTCCGGTGAGCTGGGCGGTAACGTGCGGTGGGGAGGTTGTGGTGAGTCACCGGTGACTCACCATCTGGGGTGTTGTCCACCTGTGATGTCCCCGCCACTGATCACAAACACTGCCCGTGGACACCGCCCTCGCCAGGTTCGGGCGTGGCGCCGTCACCGCTGGCGAACCGCCGGGCTCCGTCGTGCTGTCGCAGGGGGCATGAAGCCGATCGACGAGCAGCACATCGCGGAGCCCGGCCTGGTGGTGCTGGACATCACCGGCGGGGACGAGGACACCGTTAGGGCCGTCATGGCCACGCTGGAGGAACGCTGGGTGGCTCTGTCCACTTCAAGTGACAGCGTTTGTCGGTTGGTTCGAGCAGCAGCAGAGCCCTGGATTTCGGGCGAATGTTCACGACATTTGACGGCACGGTGCTCACGTCGTTGAACGGGTGCCATGATCATTCAGCGGCCTCGCACCTCGGCACGCCATCCGGCGGCCCGGGCTGCACCGCAACAGCGTGAGCAACCGAAGGGACCCGGCATGCGCAGACTCGTCCACTACATCGCCACCACTCTCGATGGCTTCATCGCAGGCCCGGACGGCGGGGACCCCACCGGTCCGAACGGCTTCTGGCCCATACCGGAGGACTACATCCAGCACCTCGTGGCCGAGTACCCAGAGACACTGCCCGTCCAGGCCCGGCAGGCACTGTCCGTCACGGCGAGGGGCACGCACTTCGACACTGTGCTCGAGGGGCGGCGCAGCTACGAGATCGGTCTTGCGGCCGGAATCACCGACGCCTACCCGCACCTGCGTCACCTGGTATTTTCCCGGACCCTGACCGAGAGCCCGGACCCGGCCGTCGAATTGGTCGCCGATGACCCGGTGGCGAGCGTGCGCGAGCTCAAGCAGCAGGACGGCAAGGACATCTGGCTACTCGGCGGCGCCGAGCTTGCGGGCTCCCTGTACGCCGAGATCGACACGCTGATCCTCAAAGTCGGTCCCCTGACCATTGGCGACGGGATCCCGCTGTTTTCCCGCAAGGCCGCCTTCGACCCGCGCACCTGGACACTCGCAGACCACACCGTCCTCAAGAGCGGCGCGGTGTTCCTCACCTACACGCGCGTCAGCAGCTGAGCGCTCCGGGCGGCGCTTGTGCGAGGCCAGGCGCGGGCGCGCTCAGAGACCTCACGCAGGCGCCGCCGTGGCCGTATGCCACGGCCATAGACGGCTGCAACGGAAGTGAATACGGCCGGGGGCGACCCGAGCCGGCCGCCTGCTCGACCTGAGGCATCTGCGGCATGACCAGACCCTTTCACCGAGAACACCGCGATGCTGTCCTGGCAAGCACCCCAGTGCCGTCACATCTCGTGAACACCGCCCGACCGTCGATCTGGGTGCCTCCCAAGCCGATGAACAAGTGGCGGCGGGCTTCGGCGAGCAGGTGACGGCGGACGAACACGCCGTGCATCACTTACGACCTTGGGTGAAATTGAGGTCGGGGTGTGACGGCCTGGCGGTACGGCTGGTGGGTGATCAGCAGATGGCGTCGCGGGCGAGGACGAGCTCGGTGCCGCCAGCCGGTCGATGACGTCGGCGCCGTACGCCCGGATCGCCGACTTCCGCCAGTCGGCCGCGCAGCTCGGTCAGGGATGTAGCAGCCCTACTCCTTAATCTCCCGGAACAGCTGGAAGACTGGGACGGCGGGGTCCTCGGCACGGCGGGCGCGCAGATGATCGCGGTAGGAATCGACGAGAGTGGGCCGGTACTGCGGTGCCCGGCGCAGGCCCTCGGGCTCGGGGACTCGTGCGTACCGCTTGACAGTGTTCGGGGCCAGGTTCAGACGCCGGGCGATTCGAGCAGGCCCATGCCCTTGCCGAGCAGGTCGTGGACCTGGTCCAGCGCTCGCGGGCGGTCTGCGCGCACGCCCTCGGGCCGGGGCGGGTTGGCCGTGGACCAGCACGCCATCTGGCAGATTCGCACGGGCACGCGGGGGTAGGCTGCCGGAACTTGGGCGCAGACGAGGGGGCATTGTGGCCGGGCAGACACAACCAGGACGTCTGATCAGCGGGCGGTACCGGCTGGAGTCCGTTCTGGGAGGCGGGGGTTTCGGACGGGTCTGGAAGGCTCACGATGAATCTCTCGAGGTGGATGTGGCGGTGAAGGAGGTCTGGCTCCCGCCGGCCACCTCTGACGAAGAGCATGCGCAGCGGCTGCGACGCGCCGAGCGTGAGGCACGCAGCGCTGCCCGGCTGCGGTCGCATCCGCACATCGTCACCCTCCACGACGTGGTGATCGAGGATCAGGCGCCGTGGATCGTCATGGAACTCGTGGACGGCGGCACCCTCGCTGAGCAGATCCTCCGGGATGGCCCCTTGGGGGGGGGGGGGGGGGGGGGGGGGGGGGGGGGGGGGGGGGGGGGGAGAAGGGAGAGAGACGAAAAAACGGACATGGGGGACGGA
>NZ_JBWKDK010000056.1:0-14868 GCF_056436005.1 Streptomyces sp. NPDC043854 | reverse complement strand
CGCCCCCCCCCTGTTAACCCCCCCCCCCCCCCCCCCCCCCTCGCCCCCCCCCCCCCCCCCCCCCCCCCCCCAAGGGGCTGCTCGACGCCCTCAGCACGGCACACGCGTCCGGCATCGTGCACCGGGACGTGAAACCGGCGAACGTGATGATCGCCCGGGGTGGCCACGTGCTCCTCACCGACTTCGGGATCGCTGTGCAGCAGGGCGACACCGCCCTCACGACGAGCGGTGGGCTGGTGGGCTCGCTGGAGTACATCGCGCCGGAACGGTTCAACGGCGTGGACAGCGGCGGTGCGGGGGACCTGTACTCACTCGGTGTAACGCTGTATCAAGCATTGGAGGGGGTCTCCCCGTTCCACCGGGACACCCCGACAGAGACGCTCACTGCAGTGCTGTTGGGGGAAGCGCCCGCTCCCCGCGCTGCCGGCGGGCTTGGGGCGCTGATCACCCGGCTGCTGGACAAGGACCCGGCCAACCGCCCCACCGCCGCCGAGGCCCTGGCCATGGTTGAAGCCCTTGAGCTGCCCCGGGTGCCGAACGACCCTGTGGCATCCGCCGGTCCTGACTCCGTGCCGCCGCCGCAGTCCTCACCGGACGTCGGCGGCCCTGCCCCGGCGTCGGCGTCACCGCTCGCCCCAGCCGGTTCAGAGGCCCGCACCGAGAACGTCCCTCCGCCGCCGCCCACGTTGCAGGCGCAGCTGCCCGCCACCGACGACCAGTCACGGTCCGGTCCTGGCGTGCCGCGGAATCGCAAGATGCTTCTCACCAGTGGCGTGGTGTTAGGTGCGGCGATTGCTGCCGCGGTTGTCATTGTCGTGGCCACATCAGGAGACGGGGCTCGGGCCCCGCAGGCCGGTTCATCCGGCACGGCAGCGGAACACACGGCACCCGCTGCGGAGCAGTCCGGCGCAAATGGGCAGGGGCTGCCGCCTGGGTGCGAGAACCAGACCGACGTCATGGACAGGTGGAACCAGGTCCCGCTCGGCGGAACGGTGCCGCTTCCGCCGACCGAGAACACCCTGACCGAGATAGTGGACCTTCAGAAGGCCAATCTGGCCAAGGCAGTACGTCCGGCGCTCAAGACCGCGCTCCAGAACGACATCGACACTGCAGAGAAGGCCCTGAAGGCGCTTCGTGCCGATGACTCCGAGACGTATCGGCAGGCCGTGACGACGGACAAACTCAAGCACCTGACCGAGATCTCCGACGCCTGCTTCTTCAACAATCTCGGCCCGTCGCCGTCGTCGAGTTGACCGTGAGTTCGAGACATCAGCCAGGTAGAGCGGCAACTGGTCGGCCAGGTGATCAGGACTTGATGACGCATGTCGAGGCCATGCAGAGGACGGTCACGGCGGGTGGGCGGAGACTAGAGTCCGCAAGAGAGCGAACGAAGCCCGGCCGTACGACCGGCGTTTGATCGGCTTGATACGTGTGGCCTGTCCTTCGACGGCGCCCGAACGATTCCCAGAGAGTCTCATCAGCGGCGGTCATTCACCGCAGCAGCCTTCAACGGTCACCTCGGCGGGCCATGCGCCATGCTCGATGAAGTACGCCACGGCATGGCCGGCGACGTCGAAGGCGACAGTGTCACGGTCGGCGTAGCTGTCGACCCGCCCGTTGGACAGCAGATAGCCACCAGACGAGCCTGCACCGCGCGGATCGACGAGATACTCACCAGGGCCGCCTTCCCCGTCCAGCAACACGACCATCGCGCGTTCGCCGTTGGTGACCACGGCCAGGAGCCGCCCCGCGTCATTCTCGAACCACGTCTCCTGGCTCGCCCAGTCCCACCGATGTCGAAGCAGCTGTCGAGCTTCCTCGCCGGAATAGGCGTGATCAACAGAGCCTTGCAGGTGCCAGCGGTTGCTATCGGTCAAGGTGCTCCTGCCTCAATCTGGCGATTTCGAACAGCCAGGGCCAGACACGGGCGATGGCAATGCCGGGACAGTGCCTGAAGAGGTCTCCATTCTCGCATCCACGACTACCGTCGAGAACGGTGATGGGGCACTGCCCCCTTTCTCTCGGATCAAGGCAGTGGCCAGCCCCAGCGTCGCGCCTCAAGCCATCTCCTCAAGCGCCGGTCGCTGTCCATCAGGCGCGAACAGGCGGACCGGCCTCGATGGGCACCTGGTCCGGTCCGCCCGACCGTCCACACACGGGGATGACTCCACCCGATGCGACGCCATCGCCTCCCGCCAACAACGACGCCGCCCAGCCGACCGAATGACTTGCGGCCGAGGGGGCCGCCTGCGGGGCCCGGAGGCCGCGGGCCCCGGGCCACTTGACCAGGGCAACCCCTTCTCCGCGGACCGAACACAGCCCCACCCACCCCTTTCCCATCACCACGACAGGCACAGGGCGGCACAGAGGAGAAGTCAAACTCACCGGTGAGTCTGGAAACCGGACCTGACCATGCACGATGCACCGAGATGCCGAAACGCTGCCGCAACACCCTGTGCAACAGCTTGTGCAGCAACTTCCGCAATCCGCTGCGCAACACGTTGTGCGGGAATCACAAGCACCCTCACCCGAGACGCCGGTGACTCACCGGCTCGGTCACCGGCCACGAGCGGAACTCACCGACCTGCCGTCGGTGAGTTCCGTGGCCTCCGGTGAGTTCCCCGGACTCCTGCCGGTGAGTTCGCGCCAGGCCGACGCGCGAGGACCGTTCGGCCGGTCGGTGCAGCCGACGGTCACGCCGTCCTCGGTGCAGCCGCCCCACCCGGTGCAGTGCGGGCACGGGGACGACGATCGGCGGCCCGCCCATGGACTGCACCCAGGTCAGACCGAGCCCGTGGCGGATGGTGTTGTTGCCGTCACTCATGGGCGTGAGTCTGCCGTCGTCCGGTGAACGGGCCCCCTCGGGGGGAGGGGGCCGGGTCAGGTGGTCCAGGAGCGGGGGGTGGGGAAGGGTTTGATGCGGGGGGCGCGGGGTGGGAGGCGGTGGCTGGGCGCGCCTTCCGGGGCGGGCTGGTTGTGCAGCGCCCGCAGGCGTGCGGTGAGCAGGACCGCGAGGGCTGCCGTCTCCTCGGCCGTGGGGTTGCCCTTGGTGATGCGGATCGCGGCGAAAGACAGGGCCGTGGCGCCGGCGGTCACAGCGGCAGGTTCCCGTGTTTGCGGCTGGGCAGCTCGGCGTGCTTGGCGCGCAGCATGTCGAGGGCCGAGATCAGCCGGACGCGGGTCTCGGCCGGGTCGATGACGTCGTCGACGAGGCCCCGCTCGGCCGCGTAGTACGGGTGCATCAGCTCGGTCTGGTACTCCTTGATCTTCTGTTGGCGGGTGGCCTCCGGGTCGTCGGAGGCGTTGATCTCGCGGCGGAAGATGACGTTGGCAGCGCCCTCGGCACCCATCACGGCGATCTCGTTCGACGGCCAGGCCAGGGCCACGTCGGTGCCGATGGAACGGGAGTCCATGACGATGTACGCGCCACCGTACGCCTTGCGCAGGATCAGGGAGATCCGGGGCACGGTGGCGTTGCAGTAGGCGTACAGCAGCTTGGCGCCGTGGCGGATGATGCCGTTGTGCTCCTGGTCGACGCCGGGCAGGAAGCCGGGCACGTCGATCAGGGTGACCAGCGGGATGTTGAAGGCGTCGCAGAACTGCACGAAGCGCGCGGCCTTCTCGGACGCCTGGATGTCGAGGACGCCGGCGAGGTGCAGGGGCTGGTTGGCGACGACGCCGACGACCTGGCCGCCCATGCGGGTGAGCGCGCACACCACGTTCTGCGCCCACTGGCCGTGCACCTCGAAGTAGTCGCCGTGGTCGGCGATCTCCTCGATCAGGTCGCGGATGTCGTAGCCCTGGGTGGGGCGGGCCGGGACCAGGTCCAGCAGTGACTCGCAGCGGCGGTCCGCCGGGTCTTCCAGGTCGCCGGCCGGCGGCAGCTCGCGGTTGTTGGACGGCAGCAGCGACAGGATGTGGCGGACGTCCTCCAGGCAGCTCTGCTCGTCGTCGTACGCGAACGTCGCCACGCCCGAGGTGCCGGCGTGGGAGTCGGCGCCGCCGAGGTGCTCCATGGAGACGGCCTCGCCGGTGACGGCCTGGACGACGTCCGGGCCGGTGATGAACATCTGCGAGGTGCCGCGGACCATGAACACGAAGTCGGTCAGGGCCGGGCTGTAGGCGGCGCCGCCGGCGCACGGGCCGAGGATGACCGAGATCTGCGGGATGACGCCGGAGTTGCGGACATTGCGCTGGAAGATGCCGCCGTAGCCGGCCAGCGCGGTCACGCCCTCCTGGATGCGGGCGCCGGCGCCGTCGCACAGGCCCACCAGGGGGGCGCCGGCCGCCGCGGCCAGGTCCATCAGCTTGTGGATCTTCTCGGCGTGTGCCTCGCCGAGGGCGCCGCCGAAGATGCGGAAGTCGTGGGCGTACGCGAAGACGGTCCTGCCGTGGACCTTGCCCCAGCCGGTGACGACGCCGTCGGTGTGCGGCTTCTTGTCCTCCAGGCCGAAGCCGGTGGCCCGGTGCCGGCGCAGCTGCTCGACCTCGGTGAAGGTGCCCTCGTCGAAGAGCAGCTCGATGCGTTCCCGGGCGGTCAGCTTGCCCTTGGCGTGCTGGGCGGCGGTGGCGCGCTCGCTCGGGCCGGACTCGGCGAGCGCGCGGAGGGCGTGCAGTTCCGCGGTGCGCTCGCGGAGCGAGGCGGAGCGGGTCTCCTGCGGGTGCGCGGGGGCGGGAGGCGCGGTCCGGCTCTCCGGCTCAAGGACGCTCTCCAGCGGTCTTTCCTCGACGATGCTCATGCGGTCCCTTTCCGACGCAGAGGCACCGGGATCGGCCGGTGTCAGTCAGCGCGGTACAGCCTCGGACCGGACGCTCGAGCAACGCTCGAATTCCGCCGGTGAATTCCCGGTGTTCATTCCGGTGCTTCATTCCGGTGCTTCATTCCGGTGGGGCCCCTAAGAATTTAGGGGTGGCGGCCGGCCCCACAAGCCCTTCTTTGCGCCAATACTTTCCGGGGATTGTTGTCGAAATCTTTCCGAGTAGCGCTGGGAGGGCCCATGGGCCGGGTAGCGGGCAAAGTTGCGGTGATCACGGGAGCGGGGCGCGGTCAGGGCCGCAGCCATGCGGTGCGGCTGGCGGAGGAGGGCGCCGACATCATCGCCATCGACCTGTGCGAGGACATCCCCGTCGTCGAGTACCTCATGGCGACCGCGGACGACCTCGCGGAAACGGCCCGGCTGGTGGAGAAGACGGGCCGCCGCATCGTCACCCGGCAGGCCGACGTCCGCGACCGCGAGGCGCTGAAGGCCGCGATCGACGAGGGCGTGGCGGAGCTGGGCCGACTGGACGTCGTCGTCCCGAACGCGGGCATCCTGCCGATCGGGGCCGGCCGTCCGCTGGACGCCTTCACGGACACGGTGGACATCAACCTGGGCGGTGTCGTCAACACGGTGCACGCCGCGCTGCCGCACCTGGGCGAGGGCGCCTCGATCATCGTCATCGGGTCGATGACGGCGCTCCAGCCGGGGCACGGCGACGTCTCCCCGGCCGGTCCGGGCTTCGCGGGCTACCGGTTCGCCAAGCACACGCTGGTCGAGTACGTGAACACGCTTTCGCAGCTGGTCTCCGGTGCCGGGCAGCGCGTCAACGCGGTGCACCCGACGAACGTGGACACGCACATGCTGCTCAACGACGCGATGTACAAGACTTTCCGCCCGGACCTGGACGCGCCGACCCTGGAGGACGTCACCCCCGTCTTCACGGGCCTGCAGTCGATGCCGGTGCCGTACGTGAACGCGGCAGACGTGTCCCACGCGGTGGTCTACCTCGCCTCGGACGAGTCCCGCTACGTCACCGGCCTGCACCTGAAGGTCGACGCCGGAGCGGTGGTCAAGCAGGGTCTGTGACACCCCCGCCGGGCGGTTCCCCCGACGGCCCGAGCGCCGGGCGGTGGGGGAACCGCCCGGCGGCGAAGAACCGGGGGTATCCCCACCCCGGTTGGGGGCCCTGCCCCATCGGATGATCTCGAGCCGCGCTCGAGAATTTCCGGTATGACGACACAGTGCCCCGCTCACAGCCCCCGCCCGCCGCGCCGGCCGCCGGTCCGGCGCGGTCTCCCTCGCGCTGGTCGCGGGCTACCTGATGGCCTGCGTCTCGCCGGCCGCCCAGGCCTCGGGGGCTACCGCGGGCGGCCCTGCCTCCCCTGCCGCACCTGCCGCAGCCGGTACCGCCTCTCCCGCCTCTCCCGCCTCTCCCGCCTCCCCGGTCGATGTGCTGAACGAGCGGGCCCGGCCGCTGTCCGACCTGGACGCGCTGGCCGGCATGGTCGGGGACGCGCAGGTCGTCGGTCTGGGCGAGGCCAGCCACAGCGGCCACGAGTTCTTCACCCTCAAGGTGCACGTCTTCCGCCACCTGGTGGCCTCCAAGGGCTTCACTGCCTTCGCCCTGGAGGCCAGCTGGGGCACCGGCGTCCGCCTGGACGACTACGTGGTGCACGGCATCGGCGACCCCGAGGAGATCATGCGCGAGGAGTTCCAGGGCCAGTACGTGTTCCGGAACACCGCGGAGTACCTGGACCTGATCCGCTGGATGCGCACCTACCACGCCACCGCGCCGGAGGGCGGCAAACTCCGTTTCGTCGGCAACGACCTGGGGTTCCCCAGCCGCACGGCGTTCGCCCGGGTCCGCGACTACGCCACCGCGTACCGGCCCGGACCTGCGGGCCGGGATCGACCGGCTGTACACGGGACTGGAGCCCGCCGCCGGTGTGCAGGCGGGTGCGTGGATGTGCGGTCAGCCGGCCAAGGACGCGGCGGTGCGCGAGGCCGAGGCCGGCCGGGCGCGCGCCGTGGCGGAGCTGCTGCGCGCACGGCCGGCCGCTGCCGGCGGCGCGGCGGGCGTCCGCTACGAGGACTTCGCCCTCGATCTGCGCGACACTCCGGAGCCGGCCCGCAGCTGGCTCGCCGAGAGCCGGCCCACCGGCTCGTTCGCCTGTACGACGCGGCCGACGACCCGCAGACCGCGCTGAGCCGCTCGTACGACGTCCTGGTCCACCTGCGCCAGGTGCAGGCGGCCCGCCCCTGCGCTGAGTCAGCGGCGGGCGGTGAGCAGCTCGCGGGCCCGTTCCGCGAGCACCGGGCGGTCGATCTTGCGGTTGGAGTTGAGCGGAAACTCGGCCACGTGCTCGAAGCGGCGGGGCAGCATCCCCTTGGGGAGGACCTCGCGCAGGGCGCGGGCGAGTTCGGCGGCCGGGCGGGTGCGCCCGGTGTAGAAGACGACGAGTTCGGTGCTGCCGTCGGCGGGGCGGGCGACGGTGACGACGTCCTCGACGCCGTCGCAGGCCCGCAGGGCGTGATCGATCTCGGCGAGTTCGACGCGCCAGCCCTGGACCTGGACCTGGGAGTCCAGCCGGCCGAGGTAGACCAGCACCCCGCCGGGCAGTCGGCGGACCCGGTCGCCGGTGCGGTACCACAGGCGGCCGTCGCGCTCGGTGAAGCGCCCCCGGTTCTCGGTCGGGTCCAGGTATCCGGGGGTCATCTGGGGGCCGGTGATGAGGAGCTCGCCCTCGGTGTCGGTCTCGGTGCCGTCTTCGGCGAGGAGCACGTGGTCGTGGCCCTCGTGGACGGTGCCGATGGGGACCATCCCGTTGACGGCGAGGCCGGGCGAGGTCTGCGGGTCCCAGCGGTGTCCGGTGATGGTGACGGTGAGCTCGGTGGGCCCGTAGATGTTCTCCAGGGTGGAGTGGGGGGCCGCCTGCTGCCAGTCGGCGGCGTCGGCGCAGCGCAGGGCCTCGCCGGCGAAGAAGCTCCAGCGCAGGGTGGGCATGGCAGCCTCGCCGAGGCCGCCCATGCGGCGGACGAGGGAGATGGCGCTGGGGGTGGAGAACCACACGGTGGTGCCGCGGGCGGCGAGGTGGCCGGGGATGTCGCGGTAGGCGGCCGGGGGTACGGGGTCCACGACGGCGCCGGCGCCCCAGGCGCAGAACAGGTCGAACATCGCGCAGTCGAAGTTCAGGTCGAAGGTCTGTGTGAAGACGTCGTCCGGGCCGAAGTCGTAGCGCTCGTCGAGGATCCGGAAGTAGTGGTGGGTGCTGCCGTGGGTGATGGGTACGCCCTTGGGCCGGCCGGTGGAGCCGGACGTGAACAGCATGTAGGCGACGTCGGAGGGTTCGACGGGGCGGGGCGCTGCGAGGGCCCGGGACGGGTCGGGTTCGACGACCGGGATGGCGGGGCGGTCGCCGGTCGCGGCGTGCAGGGCCGCCCGGCCCGGCTCGTCGGCGATGACGGCGGCGACCTCGGACAGTTCGAGCATGTAGCGGGTGCGGGCGGCGGGGAAGTCGGGGTGGAGCGGTACGACGGTGGCGCCCGCGTACAGGCCGGCGAGGATGCCGGCGTACGCGGTCCGGCCCTTGCCGGCCAGGACGCCGACGGCCTTGGCGGGGCCGAGGGAGCCGGCCAGGACCAGCGCCTCCTCGTGCAGTTCCCGGTAGGTGACGGTCTCGGCCCCGAGGCGCAGCGCGGGACGCTCGGCGGACAGCTGCAGTCCGCGCAGGAAGCGCTGGTACAGGGCGTGCTGCTGGGGTTCGGGCATGACTCCTCCGGGAGGTCGGGGCGGGTGGGCGGTGCGGGGCGGTGCGGGGCGGCCCGGCCGCGGGTCGGCAGGGAAGTTAGGGGGGTGGAACGGGTACCCCGGGGCCGCCGGGCGCTCGTAGCGTCACGTTCCTGGAACCGACTGCCGGTTGAACGAAGAGAGTGGAGTCCACTATGTCCTGGGACCAGCGATTCGAGGATCTGCTGCGGGAGTACCTGCCGTTCCTGTCGGCCGATGAGCCGCTCACCGCCGACACCAGCCTGCGGGACGTGGGTCTGGACTCCCTCGGCACCGTGGAGCTGCTGGGGGCGCTGGAGAGCGCGTACGACGTGCGGTTCGTCGAGGAGGCCCTCAGCCTGGACACGTTCGCGACGCCCGCCACGCTGTGGGGGGTGCTGACGGAGATGTCGGAGGCGGCGCGCCTCTGATGCGGCGGCCGCGGCACCGCGGCCGCCGGGCACGGGTTGTGTCAGGCGGCGGCCGCGGGCCGGCGGCGCGGCCGGGTGGCCTGCCGCGGGTTGACCGGGACGACCTTGAAGTTCTTGGTCGCGGCGGGGACCCGGCCGAAGAGCGCGTCCTGGCCGGCCACGTAGAGGGTGCCGACTCCGTGGTCGCGCAGCGCGCCGAGGGCGCGCGGCCAGTCGACGGGGCGTACGCAGCCGTCGAGCAGCAGGGTGCGGACCTCCTCTGCTGTGGTCAGCACGCGGCCGTCCTGGTCGGCGACGACCGGGATCTGCGGGTCGCGGAAGGCGATTCCGTCCAGGACCTCGGTCTCGGTCTTGCGGCGCAGCCCGCCGAACGCGGCGGCGTGCATGGGCGGGGACATGACGTACAGGGGCATGCCGCCGAGGGAGCGCAGCCGCCGCTGGAGCCATTCCAGGCGGGAGGTGCGCAGGGTGAGCATGTGGAAGTCCTCGTCGACGGTGCAGGTGACCTCGTGCCACTCGCCCTGCTCGGTGAGTTCTGCGCGCACCTCGTCGAGCCGGTCCTTGGGGGTGCGTGCGAAGGACTGGGTGGCGACTTCCTCCGGGTGCTCCTGCGCGAAGTAGGCGTCGAGTACGTGCGCGAACCGTGAGGTGAAGCGGACGCCGTCGGCGAAGGACAGGGCGCCGCAGTGGACGGCGGCGGCCTTCTCCCCGAAGCTGGGGCCGGTGAGGAGGGACGGCTCGACGCCGAGTTCCTCCACGGCCCAGCGGGCCAGTGCCAGGCAGTTCACCATGAACGCGACCTGGGCGTATTCCGAGTAGTCGCCCTCGGCCTGGCGGTAGCGGTCGAAGACCGAGTACCCGAGGATGTCGTCCGCTTCCGCGAAGAGTTCCCGCGCGTGGCGGTTGATCAGCATGAACCTGCCTGATTCGGCGAACGGCACGGGCCCCATTCCGGGGAATACCAGTGCGGTGCCGGTCCGGTTTTCAGTCACCATGGCTCTCAGTCTCTTGTCGGGAGGATGTTCCTCCTGCCTCGGGGGCGCCCTGTGGAGACGGGCGCCGGCGCCGTCACAGGCTGTGGAGGTATTCCGTCATGACCTTGTGGAAGAGTTCCGGCTCCTCCAGGTGCGGCAGGTGGCTGGAATCCTCGAAGATCTCCCAGCGGGATCCCTTGATGAGGTCCTTGTACGGCTGCACCGTCTTGGGGGTGGCCTCGTCGTGCCGGCCGGAGAGGATGAGGGTGGGTACGTCGATGTCGGGCAGGACGTCGATGACTCCCCAGTCCTTGAGGCTGCCGATCACGTGGAACTCGGTGGGCCCGTTCATCGCGTAGTAGACGGTCGGATCGTTGTAGACCTCGTAGAACGAGGCCTGGTAGTCGCGCGGCCAGGGCTTGAGGCGGCAGACGTGCTTCTCGTAGAAGGGCGTCATCGCCTGGTAGTACTCCTCGCTGTCGGTCGTGCCGGCGGCCTCGTGGCGCAGCAGCGTCTCGTTGACGCCGGGCGGCAGCTGGGCGCGCAGGACGGCCATTTCCTCCAGCCACAGGGGGTAGGAGGCCGGGGAGTTGGCGATGACCAGGCCGCGCAGGCCGGCGGGGCGGGCGGCGGCGTGCCGGGCCGCGAGGAGGCCGCCCCAGGACTGCCCGTACAGGATGTAGTTGTCGGCGATGCCGAGCGAGGTCAGCAGCTGGTCGAGCTGGTCGGCGAAGAGGTCGACGGTCCAGAAGTCCGGGTCGGCTGCGGGCAGGTGGGTGGAGCCGCCGTTGCCGAGCTGGTCGTAGTGGACGACGGGGTAGCCCTCCTCGGCGAGCCGGGTCAGGCTCAGGAGGTAGTCGTGGGTGGATCCGGGGCCGCCGTGGACGACGACCACGGCCGGGCGGCCGGAGTTCAGGTCTCCGGTGACGCGGTACCACGTCTTGTAGTCGCGGAACGCGACGGTTCCCTTGGCGCTGGGGGCCAGTGTCATGTCCCTCACCTCTCGTGCGGTTCTCGGCGGTTTCTCGACCGTAGGGGCGGTGGCGGCGTGCGCACCGCCCCTACCCCACCCCAGAGATCCAGTCCTCGACGGTCCTCGCGGTGTGCGGGGCGTCCTCTTCGACGACGGTGAAGTGGGTGGCCGGTACGGGGCGGTAGGTGTGGGAGGCTTCCCACGGGCGGGCCTTCCACGCGTCGCCGGCGTCTTCCTCCCCTGCGGTGAGGAACGTCCGGTCCGCGCCGACGAACAGCACCGGCGCGGCGACGGGCTCCAGGGGGAAGAGCGGCAGCAGGTCGAAGTAGGCCCGCATGGCGGACAGTCCGGTGGTGCTGAACATCCCGAACTCGGAGTCCCGGTCGACCAGGGCCGCCGACATCTGTTCGAAGACCTGGGCCTGCATGCCGCCGCCGGCTTCCCGGGTGACCCGGTAGGTGTCGACGAGCACCACGCCGGCGGGTGCCGTTCCCAGCTCTTCGAGGCGGGCGGCGGTGCCGTAGGCGAGGACGCCGCCGGAGGAGTAGCCGAGCAGGACGAACGGGTCGCCTTCGGCGGCGGCCAGGACGGACCGGGCGAGGGTGTCGGTCAGTGCGTCGACCGAGGCGGGCAGGCTCTCGCCGGGCTCGAAGCCGGGGATGGGCAGGGTGGTGACGTGGCGCACGCCCCGGAAGTGGGAGGCGAGCCGGGCGTGCTGGTGCACTCCCCCGGTGGCCATGGGGGTGCTCAGGCAGATCAGCCGGGGCCGGGCGGGGCCGTCGGCGAGGCGTACGGGGGTCAGGGGCCGGCCGAGTTCCTCGTGCGAGGTGAACACCGGGCGCAGGTCCGCGACGGCCCGCAGCAGGTTGAACGCCTCGGTCGTCTGCCCGGCGGCGACAGCGCCGCGGAACAGGGCGGTGATGGTGTCCTGGGCGGCCGGGGCCGGGGCTGCGGCCGCGCCGCCGGGGGCCGGTTCGTCGTCCTGTGTGCCGGCGGCGCGCTCGCAGGCGTCGGCGAGCCAGCCGGTCAGACCGGCGGGTGTCTTGTTGTCGAAGACGCCCATGAGCGGCAGGTCGAGTCCGGTGGCCGCGTTGATGCGAGCGCGCAGCTCCATCGACGACAAGGAGTCGAAGCCGGCTTCCAGGAAGTCCCTGTCGGGGTCGATCGCGTCCGCGGAAACATGCCCGAGGACGGCGGCCGCGTGCTCCACGACCAGGCCGAGCAGGACGCGCTCCCGTTCGGCCGCGGTCAGGGCGAGCAGTTTGCGGCGGTTCACGGCCGGGTCGGTGGTGGTGGTTGTGCCGGTGGTGCGGCGTGCGGGGGCGCGGACGAGGCTGCGGAAGAGGTGCGGGAGCTCGTCGGAGATGGCGCGCAGGGCCTTGAGGTCGAGGTGGATCGGGACGAGGGCGGGGGCTGGGAGGGTGCTCGCGGTGTCGAAGAGGTGCAGGCCCTCTTCGGGTGAGATCGCCCGTACGCCCGTGCGGTGCATGCGCTCCAGGTCGGCTTCGCCCAGTTCCCCGGCCATGCCTGCTTCGTCGGTCCACAGGCCCCAGGCCAGGGACTGGGCGGGCAGGCCCGCTGCCGTCCGGTGGGCGGCCAGGCCGTCGAGGAAGGCGTTGGCGGCCGCGTAGTTGCCCTGGCCCGGGTTGCCGAAGACACCCGCGGCCGAGGAGAACAGGACGAACGCGGACAGGTCGTGGCCGGCGGTCAGCTCGTGGAGGTTGAGTGCCGCGTCGACCTTCGGGCGCATGACGGTGTCGATGCGGTCGGGGGTGAGGGAGGCGATGACGCCGTCGTCGAGGACGCCGGCGACGTGCACCACCGCGGACAGTTCGATATCGGTGAGGAGGGCGGCGAGCGCGTCGCGGTCGGCGACGTCACAGGCCGCGATCTCCACCTCCGCGCCGAGGGCCGCCAGGTCCGCTACCAGTTCCTGGGCGCCCGGTGCGTCCGCGCCGCGGCGGCTCGTCAGCAGCAGGCTGCGCACGCCGTACTCGGCCACGAGGTGGCGGGCGAACAGGCCGCCCAGACTGCCCGAGGCACCGGTGAGCAGCACGGTCCCGGTACCGAACGCCGGGGCCGCGTCCGCCTCCTGCTCCTGCTCCTGCTCCTGCTCCTGCTCCTGCTCCTGCTCGGAGAGCGGTGTACGGACCAGGCGGGCGCCGTACGCGGTGGTCCCGCGGACGACGACCTGGGACTCGCCCGCCGCCAGCGCGAGGTCGACGGCGGCGGAGGGGTCCTCGGTGTCGGCGGGCACGTCGACGATCACGAAGCGGCCCGGGTCCTCGGACTGCGCGGAGCGGACCAGGCCCCAGACCGCAGCACCGGCCAGGTCGGTGACGTCCTCACCCGGCAGTGCGACCGCGCCGCACGTGACGAACACCAGGCGCTCCGCGGACGACTGCAGCTCTGCGAGTGCCGTGTGCACCGCCGCACGCACCGCCGACGCGTCCATACCGGGTGCGCTGTGCAGTACGGCGGTGTCTGCGGTGGGCGTTGCCGTTGCCGTACCGGCGGGGAGCTTGGTCCACTCGAGCTGGAAGAGGCTGTCGTGGAGCGGGGAGCGGGTGGCGGCGAGCTGGTCCATGGCGACCGCGCGCAGGGCGAGGGAGCCGACCGAGGCGACCGGCCGGCCCTCACTGTCGGCGACTTCGAGGGTCACCGCGTCGGCACCGGCCTGCGCCAGCCGCAGCCGGACCCGGGTCGTCGCACCCGAGGCATGGAAGACGACATCGCTCCACGCGAACGGCAGCCGGGCCGTGCTCTGGTCACCGCCGTCGAGCAGACCGATCGCATGCAGGCAGGCATCCAACAGCGCCGGGTGCAGCCCGAACCCATCGGTGGCAGTGCCCTCCGGCAAGGAAACCTCGGCGTACACCTCGGAGCCGGAACACCAGGCGGCGGTCAGGCCCTGGAACACCGGACCGTACTCCAGCCCCGCATCCGCGAGACCCCCGTACAGACCCGCCACGTCCACCTCCACCGCACCCCGCGGCGGCCACTGCGCCAGCGCGAAGGACGGCCCCGGCCCCGACGGCGCCAGCAGACCGGCAGCATGGCGCAGCCACGGCTGCTCCGAACCCTCCGGCCGCGAGTACACGGTCACAGGCCGCGCCCCCGAAGCACCCGGGGCACCCACACACACCTGCACCTGAAGACCACCGCGCTCCGGCAGAACGACAGGCGCCTCGACCGTCAACTCCTCCAGGACACCGCAGCCGACCTCGTCCCCGGCCCGGATCGCCAACTCCACCAGACCAGTCCCCGGGAACAGCACCAGCCCACCCACAGCATGATCGGCCAACCACGGCTGCGAACCGACGGCGAGACGCCCGGTGAGAACCGTGCCGTCAGTGTCCGGGGAGGCCACCATCGCACCGAGGAGTGCGTGATGGATGGGTTCGAGGCCGGCGCCGGACACGCCACCGAGTTCGGCGGCGATCCATGAGTCGGCGAGGTAGTCGACGGTGTCGAACCAGTAGCGCTGGCGCTGGAAGGCGTAGGTGGGCAGGTCGACGCGCCGGGCGCCGGTGTCGGCGAAGACCGCTTCCCAGTCCACCGACACGCCGTGGACATGCAGCCGGGCGATGGTTGCGAGCAGGGCGGCGGCCTCAGGCCGGTCACGGCGCACCGCCGCAGCCAGCACAGCCGTCTCCGACTCGACCGACTGCTGGGCCATCGCCGTCAGCACGCCGTCCGGACCCAGCTCCACGAAACGGGAGACGCCCTCGGCCTCCAACGCCCGCACACCGTCGGCGAACCGGACGGCCTCGCGGACGTGCCGGACCCAGTACTCCGGATCGGTCAGCTCGACCGCGACCGTACCCGTGACGTTCGAAACCACCGGGATCCGCGGGGCGCTGTAGGAGAGCGACTGCGCGACCTCGCGGAAGGCATCCAGCATCGGGTCCATCAGCGGCGAGTGGAAGGCGTGCGACACCTTCAGACGGGTCGCCTTGCGGCC
>NZ_JBWKDK010000055.1:0-38928 GCF_056436005.1 Streptomyces sp. NPDC043854 | reverse complement strand
GGCTTTCCTTCGGTGGGGAAGGACCTCCTGTTTGGTGTTGGTTGGGGGGGACAAGAGGCGTGGGGGGGTGTTGGTGTTCCGGCTCGCGGGGGTGGGGCGCGGGGCCGGGACGACAGGCGCCCCGCCCCCGCGGGCGATCAGCTCTCCTCGCTGTCGACCCAGCTCATCAGCTTGCGCAGCTTCTTGCCGGTGGTCTCCAGCAGGTGCTCCTCGTCAGCCTTCTTGTACTCGTTGTACTTGGGCAGACCCGCCTTGTACTCGGCCATCCAGGTGTTGGCGAACTCGCCGCTCCGGATCTCGTCGAGGACCTTCTTCATCTCGGCCTTGGTGGCGTCGGTGATGATGCGGGGGCCGGTGACGTAGTCGCCCCACTCGGCGGTCTCGGAGACCGACCAGCGCATCTTCTCCAGGCCGCCCTCGTACATGAGGTCCACGATGAGCTTCAGCTCGTGCAGGCACTCGAAGTAGGCGATCTCCGGCTGGTAGCCGGCCTCGGTCAGGGTCTCGAAACCGGCCTTGACCAGGGCGGAGGCGCCACCGCACAGAACGGCCTGCTCACCGAACAGGTCGGTCTCGGTCTCCTCGGTGAAGGTGGTCTTGATGACGCCGGCGCGGGTGCCGCCGATGCCGGCCGCGTAGGAGAGCGCGAGGGCGAAGGCCTGGCCGGTGGCGTCCTGCTCGACGGCGGCGATGCACGGAACGCCGCGGCCCTCCTCGTACTGGCGGCGGACCAGGTGGCCCGGGCCCTTCGGGGCAACGAGGGCGACGTCCACGTTGGCCGGGGGCTTGATGAAGCCGTAGCGGACGTTGAAGCCGTGGCCGAAGAAGAGCGCGTCGCCCTCCTTGAGGTGGTCCTTGACGGACTCCTCGTAGATCTCGGCCTGGATCGGGTCCGGCGTCAGGATCATGATGACGTTCGCCCACTCGGCGGCCTCCGCCACCGGGAGGACCTTCAGGCCCTGCTCCTCGGCCTTGGCCTTGGACTTTGAGCCCTCCTTCAGGCCGACGACGACATCGACGCCGGAGTCGCGCAGCGACAGCGCGTGGGCGTGGCCCTGGCTGCCGTAGCCGATGACCGCGACCTTGCGGCCCTGAATGATGGACAGGTCGGCGTCGTTCTCGTAGAACAGCTCGGCCACTGGGATATCTCCTTGGTGCGCTGGTGTTGCTCCCACCGTACGGCGGGGAACGTGGACGAATTTTCCTGGTCTCGCCAAGCGAGAGGCAAAGAGGCGCGGGCCCCGGCCGGTCAGGCGCTGCGGTCGAGCGCGCGCAGGCTGCGGTCCGTGATGGACCGTCCGCCGCGCCCGATGGCGATCGTGCCCGACTGGACGAGCTCCTTGATGCCGAACGGCTCCAGCATCTTGAGCATGGCGCCCAGCTTGTCGGCGCCGCCGGTGGCCTCGATGGTGACCGCCTCGGGCGAGACGTCGACCGTCTTGGCGCGGAACAGCTGGACGATCTCGATGATCTGGGACCGGGTCTCGTTGTCGGCCCGGACCTTCACCAGCACGAGTTCGCGCTCGATGGCGTTGGACGGCTCCAGCTCCACGATCTTGAGCACGTTGACCAGCTTGTTCAGCTGCTTGGTCACCTGCTCCAGCGGGAGGTCCTCGACGTTCACGACGATGGTGATCCGCGAGATGTCGGGGTGTTCGGTGACGCCGACCGCGAGGGAGTCGATGTTGAATCCGCGGCGGGAGAACAGGGCGGCGATCCGGGCGAGGATGCCTGGCGTGTTCTCGACCAGGACGGAGAGCGTGTGCTTGGACATGTGAGGCGTTCTCTCTCTCGGCTCTCTCGGCTCAGTCGTCTTCGTTGTCGCCGAAGTCGGGACGGACTCCCCGGGCGGCCATGACCTCGTCGTTGGAGGTGCCGGCGGCGACCATCGGCCACACCATGGCGTCCTCGTGGACGATGAAGTCGATCACGACGGGCCGGTCGTTGATCGCGTTGGCCTCGGCGATGACCTTGTCCAGGTCCGCCGGGTCCTCACAGCGCAGCGCCACGCAGCCCATGGCCTCGGACAGCTTGACGAAGTCCGGGACGCGGGTGCCCTTGCGGGGGGCGGTGGACTCGCCGAGCTGGGAGCCGACCGTGTCGTGGCCGGTCTCGTCGGCGTGCAGCACGGTGTTGGAGTAGCGCTGGTTGTAGAACAGGGTCTGCCACTGGCGGACCATGCCCAGCGCACCGTTGTTGATGATCGCGACCTTGATCGGGATGTTGTTCAGCGCGCAGGTGACCAGTTCCTGATTGGTCATCTGGAAGCAGCCGTCGCCGTCGATCGCCCAGACGGTGCGCTCCGGCTCGCCGACCTTGGCGCCCATCGCGGCGGGGACCGCGTAGCCCATGGTCCCGGCGCCGCCGGAGTTCAGCCAGGTGCGGGGCTCCTCGTAGTCGATGAAGTGCGAGGCCCACATCTGGTGCTGGCCGACGCCCGCCGCGAAGATGGTGTGCTCCGGGGCGAGTTCGCCGATGCGCTGGATGACCTGCTGGGGGGAGAGCATGCCGTCGTCGGGGGTCTCGTAGCCCAGCGGGTAGGTCTCGCGCCAGCGGTTGAGGTCCTTCCACCAGGCGGAGTAGTCACCGGCGTTGCCCTCGGTGTGCTCGGCCTGGAGCGCCTGGATCAGGTCGGCGATGACCTCGCGGGCGTCGCCGACGATCGGGACGTCGACCTCGCGGTTCTTGCCGATCTCGGCGGGGTCGATGTCCGCGTGGATGACCTTGGCGTAGGGGGCGAAGCTGTCGAGCCTGCCGGTGACGCGGTCGTCGAAGCGGGTGCCGAGCGCGATCAGCAGGTCGGACTTCTGCAGGGCGGTGACGGCGGTGACCGAGCCGTGCATGCCGGGCATGCCGATGTGCAGCGGGTGGCTGTCGGGGAACGAGCCCAGGGCCATCAGGGTGGTGGTGACCGGGACGCCGGACAGCTCGGCCAGCACCTTCAGCTCGGCTGTCGCGCCGGACTTCATCACGCCGCCGCCGACGTACAGGACGGGGCGTTTGGCCTGGCAGATGAGCTTGGCGGCCTCGCGGATCTGCTTGGCGTGCGGTTTGGTGACCGGCCGGTAGCCGGGCAGGTCCTGGCTGGGCGGCCAGGAGAAGGTGGTCTGCGCCTGGAGCGCGTCCTTGGCGATGTCGACGAGGACGGGGCCGGGCCGGCCGGTGGAGGCGATGTGGAAGGCCTCGGCGATCGTCCTCGGGATGTCCTCGGCCTTGGTGACCAGGAAGTTGTGCTTGGTGATCGGCATGGTGATGCCGACGATGTCCGCCTCCTGGAAGGCGTCGGTGCCGATCGCCTTGGAGGAGACCTGGCCGGTGATGGCGACCAGCGGGACGGAGTCCATGTGGGCGTCGGCGATCGGGGTGACCAGGTTGGTGGCGCCCGGGCCGGAGGTGGCCATGCAGACGCCGACCTTGCCGGTGGCCTGGGCGTAGCCGGTCGCGGCGTGGCCGGCGCCCTGCTCGTGCCGGACCAGGATGTGGCGGACCTTGGTGCTGTCCATCATCGGGTCGTACGCCGGGAGGATCGCTCCGCCCGGGATGCCGAAGACGGTGTCGCACCCCACCTCTTCGAGAGAGCGGATGAGGGACTTGGCACCCGTGACGTGCTCAACTGCGGCGGGCTGGGCTCCGCCGGAACGGGGCCGCGGCTGCGGATGCTGGGCCCCGGTGGCCTGCTCGGTCATCGTCATTCTCTTCTCGAAGCTGAGGGTTTTACGACGGTTCGAAGGTGTGCCGGTGCAACAAAAAACCCCTCGTGCCGGATGGCAAGCGAGGGGAGCGCGTCGGGTGCACGGAGCGGGGACGGAGTGGTCCCGGCTTCAGCCGACGCGCTTTCCACGTACGAGAATTCGGGTGCGCATGGCACAGACCCTCCCTCCGGCGGGAGGGGGATGTCAAGTGGGTGGGACGGGCGTCTCATTATGTGAGCCTCTCCGGACGGCCATCGAGCCCCCGGACGAACCACCGGCCAAGGCGGGCTGGACCGCCCCGCCCGGTACTGGGAACGTACCGCGCACGAGCGCCCGGCGCAGCCTGTACTCGTCGAGCGGTCCGGAAAACGCCAGTCCCTGGCCGTGGGTGCATCCCATGGCACGCAGGGCAAGGACCTGCTCGGGCAGATCCAGCCCTTCGGCCACCGATTGCATGCCCAGGTCATTTGCGATCCGCAAGAGGCCGGCGGTGATCTTGCGGAGGCGGGCGGACTCGACCACGCCCTCGATCAGGCCTCGATCGAGCTTCAGGATGTCCACCGGCAGCCGCCGCAGCGCGCTGATGGCGGCGTATCCGCTGCCGAAGCCGTCCAGGGCCACCAGGACGCCGAGCCGGCGCAGGGCGGCGAGGCGCCGTTCCAGCTCGTCGAAGGGGACCCTGGGGTCGCTGTCGGCCAGTTCGATCACCAGGGCGCCGGGGGGCAGCCCGTGCCGGCCGAGCAGTGCTTCCACGAAGCCCGGGGACATCGCCCCGTCGGCCGCGCCCGGCGGTGTCCCCGGGTCGAGCAGGCGCTGGGCGCTCGTCCGTACGGCCACGGGTACGCCGTGTCCGGCGCGGTGCCGCTCGGCGGCCTGGCCGACGGCCTGCTCCAGCAGCCAGCGCCCGAGATCCTCGGCGCGGGCCGGGGCGCCGGCCGCGGCGCCCTCGGGTCCGTCCGGCCGGGCCGGCACCGGCCCCTCCCGGTATTCGGCGACCCGAAAGTACTCGGCCGGGGTGAAGAGGATGCCGCGGGCGGAGCGCCAGCGGGCCAGTGCCGTCGCGGCCGTGACCTCGCCGGTCTCCAGCGAGACCACGGGCTGGTGCAGCAGGGCGAACTCTCCGTCGTGGAGTGCGGTGCGCAGCCGGCCCGCCGGCTCCGCCTTCCGTACGACCTCGTCCTGCATCTGGGGGGCGTACAACTCGACCCGGTCCTTGCCGCCGGCCTTGGCCCGGTACATCGCGAGGTCCGCGTTGCGCATCAGGCCCGAAGGGGTGATGCCGGGGTCGGCGAAGGCCACGCCGATGCTGGCGGCGACCCGGACCTCGCTGCCGCCGATCCGGTACGGCCTGGAGAGCGTGGTGCGCAGCCGGTCCGCGATCTCGTGGACCTGGCACTCGCGGGCGCTGCGGTCGCGGCTGCCGTCGCCCAGGATGAGCGCCGCGAACTCGTCTCCGCCCAGGCGGGCCGCGGTGTCCCCGGCGCGGACGGAGTCCTGGAGCCGGCGTGCGGCCTCGACCAGGAGTTCGTCGCCGGCCTGATGGCCGATGCTGTCGTTCACGGCCTTGAACCCGTCGAGATCGATGAAGAGCACGGCGGTGCTGTGGTCCCCCGCGCGCCGGCCGCTCAGCGCCTGGCGGACCCGGCGGGTGAACAGGGCCCGGTTCGGCAGGTCGGTCAGCGGGTCGTGCTCGGCGCTGTGCTGGAGCTGGGCCTGGAGGCGGACCCGCTCGGTGACATCACGGCTGTTGAGGATGAGGCCGCCCTGGTGGCGGTTGACGGTGGACTCCACGTTGAGCCAGTCGCCGCTGCCGGACTTGAACCGGCACTCGATGCGGGTGGTGGGCTCCTCGGCGGGCGGCAAGGCGAGGAAGCGGCGCACCTCGTGGACGACGCGGCCGAGGTCGTGCGGGTGGATGAGGCTGGCGAGCTCGGTGCCGACGAGCTCCTCGGCGTCGCGGCCGTACACCCCGGCGGCGGCGGGGCTGACGTAGCGCAGGGTCCCGGTGGGGGCGGCGATCATGATGACGTCGCTGGATCCCTGGACCAGGGAGCGGAAGTGGTTCTCCTTCTGGGCCAGCTCCTGGGTCAGCGCGATGTTGTCGAGGAGCATGATGCCCTGCCGGATGACGAGGGCGAGCACGACGGTGCAGCCGGTGAGGACGACGACCCGGTCGACCTTCCGGCCGTCGACGACGTTGTACAGGATCCCCAGGGTGCAGACGGCGGCGGCGAGGTAGGGCGTGAGGGCGGGCAGCGAGCCGGTGATGGGGCGGCTGACGGGCCGCTCGGCGCGCGGGGGGCCGGGGGGGCCGGCGGCCGCGGGCAGGCGCCGGGCGCCCCAGGGCGCGTATGCGAGGAGCAGCGAGCCGGCGAACCAGCCGGCGTCGAGCAGCTGCCCGGACTGGTAGCCGGCGCTCAGCAGCGGCGAGGTGAAGAGGGCGTCGCTGAGCACGGTCAGGGCGAGGGCGGCGATGGCGGTGTTGACCGCGGAGCGGTTGATCTCGGAGCGCCGGAAGTGCAGGACGAGCACCATCGAGACGAGGGCGATGTCGAGCAGCGGGTAGGCGAGGGAGAACGCGGCCTGCGGGACGCTGCCGGGGGCGCCGGACTGGGCGGCGGTCCGCGCGGTGTTCGCGAGGGCCAGGCTCCAGGACAGGGTGAGCAGGGAGCCGCCGATGAGCCAGGAGTCGAGCGCGAGGCAGACCCATCCGGCCCGGGTGACCGGCCGTTTGGCGAGGACGAGCAGGCCGACGATGGCGGGCGGGGCGAAGCAGAGGAAGGCGACGTCGGCGAGGGAGGGTTTGGGCATGGGCACGCCGAGGATCACCTCGTACCAGCCCCAGACGGCGTTGCCGAAGGCGCCCATGAGCGAGGAGAACGCGAACAGCAGCCAGGCCGGACGCTCGCGGCTGTCGATCGTCCGCGCGTAGGCGTAGCAGGAGACGGCGGCGAGCAGCGCTGCCGCGCTGAGCCCGAAGTCGCCCATGATCTCCGCGAGTTCCTCGGAGCCCCAGCCCAGGGCGGCACCGACGGCGTACGCGGCGCTGACGACGGCGAGGAGCAGCTGCATCGCCAGGCCCCGGCCCCCGTTCGAGGCGGTCTGCCGGATCGGCAGGGCCGCCCCCTGGGCACTCACCGGTCCCCCACGCCGGCCGGCTCCGGCGCACCCGATCGTCGCCCCCGGCGGCTGTGCCGCATCGGATCCTTCGCCCATTGGCCGTGCATCGCCCGTCGCCCCCCAAAATGTCCGATCACCCCAGCGCCAGACGTTCGTGGCGCAGCCCCTTGTTCCGGACGATACACCACTTTCGTCACTCAGGGACATAGACCTTCTACTCTCCGTGACCACATGGGGAGTTGGTGCTACTGTGTGCGTCCGGACGTACGCGCAGCGTGTTCAGTGGTGGTCAGTCGGTGATCAGGACCGTGTTCTCCAGGGGCTCCCCGGCGGCGAACCGGGTGAGCTGACGGGCCACCAGACGCTTGGCCCGCGGCTCGAACGCCGAGCTGCTGCCGCCGACGTGGGGCGTGATCAGGACGTTCGGAGCATGCCACAGAGGATGGCCGGCGGGCAGCGGTTCCGGGTCGGTGACGTCGAGCGCGGCGCGCAGCCGGCCGGACTCCAGTTCGGCCAGCAGGGCGTCGGTGTCCACGACGGGGCCGCGCGCGACGTTCACGAGCAGGGCGCCGTCCTTCATGCGCCGCAGGAAGTCGGCGCCGGCCAGGCCGCGGGTCTTGTCGGTCAGCGGCGTGGACAGGATGACGACGTCGGCCTCGGGGAGGAGCCGGGGCAGGTCGGCGAGTGCCTCGACCGGACCGCGCACGGTGGTGCGCGCCGAGCGTGCGACCCTCGCGATCCGCGCGCACTCGAAGGGCGCGAGCCGGTCCTCGACGGCCGCGCCGATGGATCCGTAGCCGACGATGAGGACGGACTTGTCGGCGAGGGCCTCGTAGAAGCCGGAGAGCCACTGCTCGCCGTCCTGGCCGCGCACCATGGCGGGGATGCCGCGCAGGGAGGCGAGGGTCAGGGTGAGCGCCAGCTCGGCGGTGCTCGCCTCGTGGACTCCGCGGGCGTTGCACAGCCGTACGCCGGGGCGAAGCAGGTCGAGGCCGCCGAGGACGTGGTCGACGCCGGCGGTGAGGGTCTGCACGACCTCCAGGTCGGGCATGGCCGCCAGCGGGCGCAGGGTCACCTCGGCGGACTTCATGTAGGGGGTGACGTAGAAGATGCAGGCGGCCGGGTCGGCCGGAAAAGCCTCCTCGCCGTCCCAGTGGCGGTAGCGGAAGGAGTCGGGGAGTCCTTCGACCTGCTCCGCCGGGAACGGGAGCCACACGTCCGGGGTCTTTGCAGTCATGATCACGAGGCTATGCCAAGGGATCCTGATCAACCCGTTACTTTGTTGGCCGGATGCGGAGGGGGACACACGGGTGGAGCGCAGGTCGATCGGGGCGGGGGCGCTGGCGGTGGGCGCCGTCGGGCTCGGGTGCATGCCGATGAGCTGGGCGTACGCGCCCTCGCGGCGGCGCGGCGAGGAGTCGCTGGCCACGGTGCACACGGCCCTGGACCTGGGGGCCAACCTGCTCGACACGGCGGACCTGTACGGGCCCTTCACCAACGAGCTGCTGCTGGGGCGGGTGCTGCGCGAGCGTCGGGCCGAGGCCTTCGTGTCGGCCAAGGTGGGGCTGCGGGCGGGCGAGCAGCACGTGGTGGCCTGCGGACGGCCCGAGTACCTGCGGCGGGCCTGCGACGCGTCGCTGCGGCGGCTGCGGACGGACGTGATCGACCTCTACCAGCTGCACCGGGTGGACCCCGAGGTCCCGGTGGAGGAGACGTGGGGGGCCATGGCGGAGCTGGTGGGCGCCGGGAAGGTGCGGGCGCTGGGGTTCTGCGCGCTGGGTGCCGGGGCTGGGCCGGGAGCGGGGCGGCGGGGAGACCGCCAGTACGGGACGACGCTGCGCCACCTGGAGCGCCTGCAGCAGGTGTTCCCGGTCAGCGCCGTGCAGGCGGAGCTGTCGGTGTGGTCCCCGGAGGCGGCGCGGCAGCTGCTGCCGTGGTGCGCGGCGCGCGGGGTGGGGTTCCTGGCGGCGATGCCGCTGGGCAGCGGGTTTCTCACCGGGACGCTCACTCCCGGGGAGGGCTTCGAGTGGGAGGACGTCCGGGCCCGCCACCCGCGGTTCACGGCGGAGGCGATGGCGACGAACCAGGTGCTGATCGCGGGGCTGCGGCGGGTGGCCCGGCGGCACGGGCCCGCGGTGACGGCGGCGCAGGTGGCGCTGGCGTGGGTGCTGGCGCAGGGGCCGCAGGTGGTGCCGGTGCCGGGGGCGGACCGGGCGCACTGGGCGGCGGAGAACGCGGCGGCCGCCGGGGTGCGGCTGACGACCGCGGACCTGGCGGAGATCGCCGAGCTGCCGGCGGCGGTGGGGGCCTGGGACTGAGCCCACAACCACTCGATCGGGTGTACGAGTGATGGAACTTCGGGGGCCGCTCCGTCTGTTGAGACGGATGAAGGGAACGATCGCGGGTGGCGGTCGCGCGGACCGGAGGGGAGCAGGGCGATGCGACAGCGGCGGATGGACGGACGCCGGTTCGGCCCGGTGTACGGCGGCGGGGCGTACGGCGGCGGACTCGGCAGCGGGGTGTTCGGGCGGGGCAGTGGGGGTCCGGCCGGCGCGCTGCTGGCGGGGTGTGCGGTCCTGCTGGCGGCGGGGTGCGGTCCTGCGGGCGGTCCGGGGGCCGCGCCGGGCGGCTCGCCGCCGCGGGGCGCGCCCAGTGCGGCGGCATCGGGCTCGCCGGGCGGCGCGTCCGGGGCGGCACAGAGCCCGGTGGCGCCGGCCAAGGGCTCGGTGACGGTGACGGGGGAGATCGCCAAGGACCTCGCCTCCCCGTGGGGGGTGGCCCCGCTGCCCGACGGGGACCTGCTGGTCGCCTCGCGGGACAAGGGCACGATCAGCAGGGTCGCGCCGGACACCGGAAAGGTGACGCGGATCGGGGAGGTGCCGGGGGTGGACCCCGGCGGCGAGGGCGGTCTGCTGGGCCTGGCGGTGTCCCCGGCGTTCGCCTCGGACCGGATGGTGTACGCCTACTTCACGACGGCGTCGGACAACCGCATCGCCCGCATGCGCTACGACGAGCACCGGGACCCCGGGCAGCAGCTGGGCGCGCCGGACACGGTACTGCGCGGCATCCCCAAGGGCGTCTTCCACAACGGCGGCCGGATAGCGTTCGGCCCGGACCGGATGCTGTACGCGGGGACGGGCGAGACCGGTGACCCCGGGCTCGCGCAGGACAGGAAGTCGCTGGGCGGAAAGATCCTGCGGATGACGCCGGACGGGCAGCCGGTGCACGGCAATCCCGAGGCCGACTCGATCGTGTACTCGTACGGGCACCGCAATGTGCAGGGCCTCGCCTGGGACCAGGACAAGCGGTTGTGGGCCTCGGAGTTCGGCCAGCACACCTGGGACGAGCTGAACCTGATCGAGCCCGGCGGGAACTACGGCTGGCCCGAGGCCGAGGGCAAGGCGGGCAGACCGGGCCTGCGCGACCCGGTGGCGGTGTGGAGGCCCGACGAGGCCTCGCCGAGTGGGATCGCCTGGGCGCAGGGCTCGGTGTGGATGGCCGGGCTGAAGGGCGAGCGGCTGTGGCGGATCCCGATGGCGGGGGCGGCTCCGGCGGCCGCACCGGAGGCCTTCCTGGAGGGGAAGTACGGCCGGCTGCGCTCGGTGATCGCGCTGGGCGGGGACAGGCTGCTGCTGGTCACGAGCGAGACGGACGGGCGCGGATCGCCGCAGGCCGGCGACGACAGGATCCTGACACTGACGGTGCGGTGACGGCACGCCCCGGGGAGGGGCGGAAGGCGGGGTGGGCACGTGTTCAACATGATCGAGGAGCTCTTCAACCCGGGGCGCAGGCACACGGACGAGGAGCGCAAGCGGCTGGAGCTGTCCCGGACCGACGTGACCGACGGCGATCCGGGCCGCGGTCCGATAGACCTGGACTCCGGGAAGGTGCTCATACGCGTCGAGGAGGAGCCCCCGCCGCAGCCGTGACGGGCCCGAACAGGCGCAGCCGGTGGGCGAGGGCGGCCGCCTCGCCCCGGCCGGCGACGCCCAGCTTGGCCAGGATGTTCGAGACGTGCACGCTGGCAGTCTTCGGGGAGATGAACAGCTCCTCGGCGATCCGGCGGTTGCTGTGGCCCGCCGCGACCAGGCGCAGGACGTCGCGTTCGCGGCTGGTCAGGCCCAGGGACTCGACCGGGTCGGTGTCCGGGGCGGCTTCGGGCGCGGGGGTGTCGGCCGCGGTGAGCGGGAGCCGGGCGCGCTGGGCGAGCAGGGACAGGTCCTCGCGCAGCCGGCGGGCGCCGAGCTGCCCGGCGGTGGCGTAGGCCTCGCGGAGCAGGGCGGCCGCGGGCTCCCGGTCGCCGCCGGCGGCCAGCATCGCCTCGGCGAGCCGGTGGCGGGCGCGGGCCAGCAGGTACGGGCGTTCCAGCGGGCGGACGGCCTCCTCCACGGCGGACCAGTCGGCGACGGTGTCCCGGGCCTCGGCTCGCAGCAGTTCGGCGCGCAGGTACTCGGCGTGCGCGACCCACACGGGCATGGGGGCGGCCAGGGTGCGGGCGGCTGCGCGCAGGGCGGCCAGCGCGGCGTCCCGGCCGGCGTCGGCGACCGGCAGTCCCCGGGCGTCCGCCTCGGCGGAGGCGGCGGCGAGCAGCAGCGGCCAGGCGTAGCGGTGCTGTCCGAGCGGGAAGCCGTAGTCGATGGCGGCGGCTGTCTCGGCACGGACGTCGGCGATGCGGCCCTCCCCCGCGGCGATGCCGACGGCGAGGCGGAACAGCGGGATGCGGTGCTGGGGCTGGCTGTCGTGGGTTCCGAAGTGGGCATGGGCCGCGGCGAGTTGGCTCCTCGCCTCGGCCAGTTCGCCGCGTGCGAGGGCGAGGTAGGAGAGCCGTGCGGAGGCGGATCCGCGCGGGGCCGCGCTCTGGCCCACGCGCAGGGTGCGCCGGGCGGCCTCGGCGGCCTCGTCCCAGCGGCCGAGGGTGTACAGGCTCTCCGCCAGATTGCCGCTGATCCACGCCTCGGTGTCCAGCAGGCGTGATTTCTGGACCAGTCGGGCCCCGTGTTCGGCCAGTTCCACGGCCTCGCGGGAGCGGCCCATGCCTTCCAGTTGAGAGGAGAGGTTGATATGTGCACGTCCCACCAGCATGGCGAGGCCGAGGCTGTCGGCCCGTTCTTTGACCGCGTGCATCTCGGCGAGGCCGCGTTCGGGCTCGCCGGAGTCGGTGAGCAGGGCGCCGACGGTGATGCGGGCGTTGAGCTCGATCTCCTCGGCGCCGATCATGCGCGCGTAGGCGACGGCGCGTTCGGCGGCGTCGAGGTTGTCGGGGCCGGGGCTGTGGAGCATGCCCCAGCCCGCGGCCCGGACCAGGACTTCGGCGTGCACCTGGGACGGGGGCAGCCCCTTGACGAGTTCCCGGGCCTTGGCGAGCTCCGCCCAGCCGTCGCCGCGGGCCAGGCTGGAGACCAGCCGGGAGCGCTCGGTCCAGAACCAGGCCGCCCGCAGCGGGTCGCTCTCCTCCTCCAGGAGGCGCAGCGCCGTCTTGGTGATCTTCACGGCGCGTTCGCGTTCGCCGCCGAAGCGGGCGGCGACGGCGGCCTCGGCCAGCAGGTCGAGCCGCTGGAGCGGGGTGGTCGCCGGGTCGCAGCCGCAGGGCGGGTAGACCTCGGTGTAGTCGGCGGGGCGCAGTGTCTCGCGGATCTCCTCCGGGGCGCTCTCCCACAGGTCGAGTGCCCGTTCCAGCAGCCGCAGCTGCTCGGCGTAGGCGTGCCGGCGGCGGGCGGCCACCGAGGCGGCGAGCACGGCGGGCAGGGCCTTGGCGGGGTCGTTGGCGTAGTACCAGTAGCTGGCGAGCCGGATGACCCGCTCCTCGGCGCGGATCAGCGTGTCGTCGGCCTCCAGGGCCTCGGCGTAGCGCCGGTTCACGCGGGAGCGCTCGCCGGGCAGCAGGTCGTCGCTGACGGCCTCGCGGACCAGCGAGTGGCGGAAGCGGTAGCCGTCCCCGTCGGCGGTGGCGAGGAGGATGTTGGCGCCGACGGCGGCCCGCAGGGCGTCGATGAGTTCGTCCTCACCGAGCCCGGCCACGGCGAGCAGCAGGGAGTACTCCACGGTGGAGCCGCCCTCGGCGACGGTGCGGACCACGCGCTGGGCGTCGTCGGGCAGTACCTCGACGCGGACGAGCAGGAGGTCGCGCAGGGACTCGGTCAGGGCGGCCCGGCAGCCGCTCTCCCGGCAGGCGGCGAGTTCCTCGACGAAGAAGGCGTTGCCGTCGGAGCGGTCGAACACCGACTCCACGAAGGCCTCGTCGGGTTCCCGGGCGAGGATCCCGGCGAGCTGGCGGCGCACTTCGGCCCGGTTGAAGCGGGGCAGTTCGATGCGCTGGACGGTGCGCAGCCGGTCCAGTTCGGCGAGCAGCGGGCGCAGCGGGTGGCGGCGGTGGACGTCGTCCGCGCGGTAGGTGGCGACGAGGACCAGCCGGCCGCTGGTGAGGGTGCGGAAGAGGTAGGACAGCAGGTGCCGGGTGGAGGTGTCGGCCCAGTGCAGGTCTTCCAGGACGAGGACGACGGTGCGGTCGGCGGCGAGCCGCTCCAGCATCCGGGCCGTCAACTCGAAGAGCCGGGCGGTGCTTTCCTCGTCGTGGGGACCGCGCGGGGTGTCGCCCAGTTCGGGCAGGATCCGGGCGAGTTCGCCCTCCTGGCCGGCGGCCGCGGCCGCCAACTCCCCGGGGAGCAGCCGGTGCAGGGTGCGCAGGGCCGTGGAGAACGGGGCGAAGGCAAGCCCCTCCGCCCCGATTTCGACACAGCCTCCGACGGCGACCACGGCGCCGCTGCGGGCCGCCTCGCCGAGGAACTCCTCGGTGAGGCGGGTCTTGCCGACTCCGGCCTCTCCCCCGATGAGCAGCGCCTGGGGCTCCCGGCCGGCGGCGCGCCCCAATGCGTCGGTGAGGACGGCCAGTTCGTCGGCTCGGCCGACGAACACCGGGCTGACAGTTCTGCTCTCCACGCCGCCGAGCATCGCACAGGACTCCTGGCCGGCGGCACCCGATATCGCCGTTCGGCGCCCGGTGCGAAGGTCGCCGCGGAGCGCCGCGCCGGTCATGCGGCGCGGACGAAGCGGCTCCGGTTCCCTCTCACCGGCCCTTCATGGTCCTGGCTGCGCGAGGCGGCGCGGTTCGCCTCCTTGGCCTCGCGGATCCGGCGGTACCGGTCGGCCTCGCGGATCAGGTCGGCGCTGCGGGCGGCGGCCATCTCGTACTCGAACATCCCGTTCTCCCTGGTGGCGTCTGCGGACACGTCGTCCGGTGTGATCCGAGCTTCGCGTCCCAGGGGGTGCCGGCGCATCGGGCGCATGCCGCATCTGCGCGGGCGGGGGGTCCTTAGGCCGGCGGCGGGGGGCCTTATGCGGCGGCGGGGCCTGCCCGGGCCGGGGGCCGGGCCGTGCTGCCGCGGGTGGCGGCCCGGGTCAGGCGGCCTGGGCCGGGGGCCATTCGTGGGCCAGGACCGCCCAGACCTCGGTGTCCTGGCGGACCCCGTGGTGGGGCTGGTTCTGCCGCAGGACGCCCTCGCGGGTCATGCCGAGGCGCTCGGCGACGGCGAGGCTCTTCTTGTTGGCGGAGGAGGCGTGCCACTCGGCGCGGTGCATGCCGCGCTCGTGGAAGGCCCAGTCGAGCAGCACGCGGCAGGCCTTGGTCACCAGGCCCCGGCCGGCGGAGGTCGGCTCCAGCCAGCAGCCGACCTCGCAGGTCCCGGTCCGGGCGTCGAAGGTGCGGAACAGGACGCCGCCGACGAGGGTGCCGCCGTCGCGGATGCCGTAGATGCGTCCGCCGTCGGCGGCCGTCTTCTGCGCGTACGCGGACAGGACCCCGCGCGCCGTGTCGAGGTCCGTGACGGCGTCCGCCAGGGCGATGTGCTCGCCGATGTACTCCCGGCCGCGGTCCATGTGGGCCAGGAACTCCTCCGCGTGCCAGGCCTCCAGGGGGAAGAGGTGGGCGTCGTCGGCGAGGGGTATCGAGAACATGCGGCTACGTCCTTGGGTCTCGTGCGGCGGGTTGCCGGATCACCGGGAGGGCGCAGCGGGCTCGACGCCGTCCTCGCTCGTGGCGGCTTCCGCGCCGGTCCGCTGCGCGGGAAGTGTCGCACGCGGGAGGGCATCAGGGGGCTCAATGCTGATCTTGGGCAGCACGCGGTCCAGCCAGGCGGGGAGCCACCAGTTGGCGCTGCCGAGCATGTGCATCAGCGCGGGCACGAGGAGGGTGCGCAGGACGAAGGCGTCGAGTGCCACGGCCGCGGCGAGCGCGATGCCGAACATCGCGATGATCCGGTCGCCGCTGAGCACGAAGGCAAGGAACACGGAGATCATGATGACCGCGGCGGAGTTGATGACCCGGCTGGTCTCGGCGAGGCCGACGCGGACGGCCCGCCGGTTGTCGCCGGTCTCCAGCCACTCCTCGTACATCCGGCTGACCAGGAAGACCTGGTAGTCCATGGAGAGTCCGAAGAGGACCGACACCATGATCACCGGCAGGAAGGGCTCGATGGGGCCGGCGCTGCCCAGGCCCATCGGCTCGCTCCCCCAGCCCCACTGGAAGATCGCGACGACGACGCCGAAGGAGGAGGCGACGGCGGCGACGTTCATGGCCGCGGCCTTGAGGGGGATGCCTATGGACCGGAAGGCCAGCAGGAGCAGGATGCAGCCGAGGCCGATGACCACCCCGACGAAGAGGGGCAGCTTGCCGACGATGACGTCGGCGAAGTCGTCGTAGCCGGCGGTCACGCCGCCGACGTGGACCTCCATGGTGCTGCCGTGCGCGGCGCGCGGGATGACCTCCTCGCGCAGGTCGGCGACGAGGTCGCTGGTGGCCCGGGACTGCGGGGCCGAGTCGGGGATGACGGTCACCACGGCGGTGTCGCCGCTGCGGTTGAAGACCGCGGGCCCGGCGGAGGCGACGCCCTCGGCCGAGCGGAGCGACGCGGCCAGGTTCTCCACGGCGAGCCGGTCGCCGGCCCCGTCGAGACGGGCGACGACCGTGAGCGGGCCGTTCACGCCGGGGCCGAAGCCGTCGGCGAGCAGGTCGTAGGCCTGCCGGGTGGTGGAGGTCCGCGGGTTGTTGCCCTGGTCGGAGGTGCCGAGGTGGAGCGAGAGGGTGGGCAGCGCGAGCCCGGCCATGACCAGGACGGCCACGAGACCGAGGAGCTTGGGGTGCCGTTCGACGAAGGCGGACCAGCGGGCGGCGAACCCGGTGGGCAGCTCGGGCTGCGGGCCGTCCTCGGCGAGCTTGCGGCGCTCGCGGCGCGAGAGGGCGCGCATCCCGATGTACGAGAGCAGGGCCGGCAGCAGCGTGACCGAGGCGGCGACGGTGAGGACCACGGTGAGGGAGGCGGCTATCGCGACGCCGTCCAGGAAGTTCAGCCGCAGGACCAGCATGCCGAGCAGGGCGATGCAGACGGTCGCGCCGGCGAAGACGACGGCCCGGCCGGTGGTGGCGACCGCCTGCTCGGCCGCCTCGTGGACGGCAACGCCCCGTTTGAGGGCCTTGCGGTGCCGGGTGACGATGAACAGCGCGTAGTCGATGCCGACGCCGAGTCCGACGAGGGTGCCGAGCATGGGGGCGAAGTCGGCGACGGCCGTGGCGTGCCCGAGCAGGGTGATGCCGAAGTAGGCGGTGCCGACGCTGACCAGGGCGGTCGCGATGGGCAGCATGCTCGCGGCGAGCGAGCCGAAGGCGAGGAAGAGGACCAGGGCGGCGACGGCGACGCCGATGACCTCGGCGACGTGGGCGGTGGGCGCCTCGGTCAGGCCGATGGCACGGCCGCCGAGCTCGACCTGGAGGCCGTCCGTCTCGGTGGCCGGGTTCTTGGCGGCGTCGACCACGGCCTTGGCCTGCGCCTTGGGTACGGAGTCGGCCGGCCGGTCGAAGGTCACCACGGCGTACGCGGTGCGCCCGTCGGCGCTGACCTGCGCGGCGCTCCCGGGGCCGGAGCCGTACGGGCCGGCGACCGACCCGACGCCGGGCAGCTCGGCGATGGCGGCGAGGGCCCGGGCCATGCGCTCCTCGACGCCGGGGGTGCGGACCGTCTGGTGCTCGGGCGTCCGCCAGACCACGGTGTCGGTGTCGCCGCCCTGGCCGGGGAAGCCCGCGCGCAGCAGTGCGTGGGCGCGGCTCGACTCGGTGCCGGGCACCTCGTAGTCGTTGGAGAACGCCGTTCCGGCGGTGACGGCTGCCGTGGCGGTCCCGCCGAGGGCGAGCAGCCAGATCAGGACGGCCACCAGGCGGTGCCGCAGGCACCACCGTGCGATTGCTGCCAAGGGACGTGCTCCCTGAGGGTTCGGATCTTTACCGGGAGGCCGCCCGACGCAAAGAACGCTGGAACTCGTGAAGGCAAGACCGAGGGCCCGGGAGGGTCGCTCCGGGCTCCGGCCGAGATGGTCTGCCACGCAACGATCGCAGCGTTTCGTGATCGTTGGTCCGTTTCGTGTGCATCATCACAGCCCCCGGCGGAACCCGGCGGGCGTGCGGGGTGCAGGTCAGCCGGCGGGCGGGCCGCCCGCTTCGTCGATGCGGTAGCCGGCGACGGAGGGCCAGCGGACCGTGAGGACCACCGACTCCTCCTCCGCGCACCAGGAGTGGTCGACACCCCGGCCCCAGACCACGTAGTCCCCCTGCTCGTCGAGGATGACGCTGCGGCCCGGGAAGTCCATCCGGAAGCGCCCGCTGATGAGGACCAGCAGGGCGGTGCGCTCCTCCCCGGTCGTCCACCGGGCCCGCTCGTCGCCCTTGGGGTGGACGCCCCACTTGATCTCCACGTCCTTGCTGTGGCGCGGGTCGGCGGGGTCCTTGAAGTGGCCGAGGAGCCAGCCCCGGTCGGCGGCGGCGTCGGGGGTGGCCTTGCCGGTGTGGATGTAGACGTCGGTCACGGGGTGAGGCTAATGCAGTTGCGCGGGTCCCCGCGCCGCTGGTCGACTGCACCCCATGACGATGGATCTTGGCGAACTGGTGCGCGTGCGGGCCGGATACGACCGGGAGCTGCGGCGCGACGCGGCCCCGGACACGGCGCGGGCCCGGGTGGAGCGGGCGGGTGCCGTCGTACGGCAGACCGCACCCGGGCAGGGGTGGAACGGCGTTCTCTGGTCGGACCTCGACGAGGACACCGCGGACGCCGAGATCGCGGCGCAGGTGGCGTACTTCGAGGGCCGCGGGTCCGGGTTCGAGTGGAAGCTGTACGACCACGACCGGCCGGCGGACCTCGGGGCGCGGCTGCGGGCGGCGGGCTTCGTGCCGGAGGCGGCCGAGACCGTGCTGGTGGGCCGGGTGGACGAGCTGGCCGCGCTGCCGGTCGAGCCGCCGGGGGGGATCACCCTGCGCACGGTGGAGGACGAGGCCGGCGTGGAGCTGATGATGGACGTCCACGCGAAGGCCTTCGGAACGCATCGGCCCGGCATCCGGCAGTTGCTGCTCACGCTGCTGCGCGAGGAGCCGGAGACGGTGGCGGCGGCGGTGGCGATGGCCGGGGACACCCCGGTCAGCGCGGCCCGGATGGAGATGCGCCCGGGCTGCTCGTTCGCGGGCCTGTGGGGCGGCGGCACCCTTCCCGAGTGGCGGGGCCGGGGCCTCTACCGCCTGCTGGTCGCCCACCGGGCCCGGATCGCCGCGGAGCGCGGGA
This sequence comes from Streptomyces sp. NPDC043854, assembly GCF_056436005.1. Taxonomy (NCBI): domain Bacteria; kingdom Bacillati; phylum Actinomycetota; class Actinomycetes; order Kitasatosporales; family Streptomycetaceae; genus Streptomyces; species Streptomyces sp. NPDC043854. The sequence continues at coordinate 20,522 of NZ_JBWKDK010000055.1, read as the reverse complement.
TCCGGTACCTCCACGTGGACGCGTCGGACGACAGCCGCCCGATCCTCCGGCGCCTGGGCTTCGAGGTGCTGGGCCGGACCGTCCCGCACCTGTGGGAACCCCGGGGCGACGCCGGGCCCGCATAGCCGCCGGTCCCGCACAGCCCCCGGGGCCCGCGCGGCTCCTCCGCACCCCTCCGGACCCGGGCAGCCCCGCCTGCCTGCCGCCTCGAGGCCCTCTTCCCCGTGCCCGTCCGACGCGAAAGGACCACTCCATGGAACGTGTCTCCCCTCCCCTGACCGGCGGCGAGCGCGAGACCCTGCGCGCCTACCTCGACTACCACCGCGCCACCCTCGCCTGGAAGTGCGAGGGGTTGACGGACGAGGAGCTGCGCCGCGCCTCGATGCCGCCGTCCGCGCTGTCCCTGCTGGGCCTGGTGCGGCACATGGCCGAGGTGGAGCGCCACTGGTTCCGGCGCACCCTGGCCGGTGAGAACGTCCCGCACGTCTGGTCCGACCGGTACGACTTCCAGGCCGCCTACGACGCCGCCGGCGCCACCCGCGAGGAGGCGTTCGCCGCCTGGGAGGCGGAGGTGGAGCACGCCCGGCGGATCGAGGCCGCCGCGGAGTCCCTCGAGGCGTCGGTGTACGTGAAGAGCTGGCAGGAGGAGGCCTCGCTGCGCCTGATCATGCTCCATCTGATCCACGAGTACGCCCGCCACAACGGCCACGCGGACTTCCTGCGGGAGGCCATCGACGGCGCGACCGGCGCCTGACGTCCCCTCCGGGCGGCCCACCCACCCCACCCCATATAGTTAGGGCAGCCTAACCTAATTGCCGGGGAAGAGTGTGAGCCTGTGACCGACGCGGACGACTTTGAGCTGTACCGGGACGACTGGGGCATCCCGCACCTGCGCGCCCCCGACGCCCTCCGCCTGGCCTACGCCCAGGGCCGCGCCACCGCCCTGGACCGGGCCTGGCAGCTGGAGGTCGAGCGCCACCGCTCCCAGGGCTCCAGCGCCGCGTTCCTCGGCCCGGAGTCGGTCGCCTGGGACCGGTTCGCCCGGCAGAGCCGCCTCGACGACACGGCCCGCCGCTGCCACGAGGCACTCGACCCGGAGACCGCCGCCTGGGTCGGGGCGTACGTCGACGGCGTCAACGACGGCCTGGCCGCCGGCGCCGCCCGCGACGAGCGCTTCGCCCGCACGGGCCACGCCCCCGCGCCCTGGGAGCCGTGGGTCCCGCTCGGCATCTGGATCGCCACCCACATCCTCTTCGCCGGCTTCGCCACCAAGCTGTGGCGCGAGCGCGTGGCCCGCGCCCTCGGGCCCGAGGCCACCACCCTCTTCGCCACCGACGGCCCCGGCACCGCCGGCAGCAACGGCTGGCTCGTCCCGGGCGACCGCACCGCCACCGGCGCGGCGATCATCGCGGGCGACCCGCACCGCTTCATCGAGGACCCGGGCGTCTACCAGCAGATGCGCCTGTCCTGCCCCGAGTACGACGTCCTCGGCCTCGCCGTCCCCGGCATCCCCGGCCTGGCCCACTTCGGCCACACCGGCAGTGCCGCCTGGGCGATCACCAACGCCATGGCCGACTACCAGGACCTGTACGTCGAGCAGCTGCGGACCGCCGCGGACGGCGTGTCCGTGGAGGCCCTGGGCCCCGACGGCGCCTGGGAGCCCGTCCACCGGCACACCGAGACCATCGCCGTCGCCGGAGCCGAGCCCGTGGAGGTGGAGGTCCTGGAGACCGCCCGCGGCCCGGTGATCACCCGCGAGGGAACCGCGGACCAGACGCTCTCGCTGCGCTACCCGCCCCGCGTCCGCCGCGACCTCGGCTTCGCCGTCCTGCCGGCCCTGCTGCGCGCCCGTACCGTCGGCGACATCGACCGGGCCCTCGACGGCTGGGCCGAGCCCGTCAACGTCGTCCACGCCGCGGACACCGCCGGCGGCCTGCTGCACCGCGTCGCCGGTGCGGTGCCGCTGCGCGACCCGGCCAACCGGCTGCGCCCCGTACCCGCGTGGGACGCCCGGTACGCCTGGCGGGGCTGGGCGCAGACCCCGGCCGAGCCGGTGCAGGGCTTCGCCGTCATGGCGAACGCGCGCGGCATCGCCTCGCCGCTGGGCGTGGAGTTCGCGCCCCCGCACCGCGCCGACCGGATCCGCGCGCTGCTGTCCGGCTCGGCGAACTGGTCCCCCAAGGCGATGGCCGACGTACACCGGGACACCTACCTGGCCTCGGCCGGGCCGCTGCTCGCCCTGCTGCCCGCGCTGGAGGGGCTGTCCCCGGCCGCGGAGGCGCTGCGCGCCCGTCTGCTGGCCTGGGACCGGCACATGGAGGCGGAGAGCACGGACGCGACCGTCTTCTCCGCGCTGCGGACGGCCACCGTGCGCCGCTTCGCCGCGGACCCCGCCCTCGCCGCCCTGGCGGGCGCCCCGACCGGCCCGGAGGTGTTCCACCCCTGGCTGTACCTGGTCCCGCGGGTCGGCTACGCCCTCGAAGGCCTGCTGGCGACGGAGCTGCTGCCGGACCTGGACCGGGTGGCGCACGTACGGGCCGCCCTGGAGGAGGCGGCCGCTGCCGGCGTCCCGGACGTCCCGTGGTCTCAGGTGCACCGCCTCGCCCCCTGGTCGGCGCTCCCGGACCCGGACGCCGAGTGGCCGGGCCTCGGCGGCGACCACGACTGTGTGAACGCCACCTCCTCCGTCCCCGGCTTCACCGATCTGAGCGCCCGTGCCTCCGCGGCCCGCTACGTCTGGGACCTCGGCCGCCGCGAGGACAGCCTGTGGGCGGTCCCGCTCGGCGCGGACGGCGTCGCCGGCACCGCCCACCACCGCGACCAGCTCCCGCTGTGGGCGCGGTGCGAACTCGTCCCCGTCGTCACCGACTGGGCCCGCCTCACCAGGGAGGACGTGTGACCGGCCCCGCCGCTGCCGGCACCCGGCAGCCCCTGTTCACCCGTGCCGTCGAGGGCTTCGGCACGGTGACCTTCACGCCGGTCGACCCGGCCGCCGACGCCGCGCTGATCCACGGCTGGGTGAGCCAGGAGCGGGCCCGCTTCTGGGGCATGACCGAGGCGGGCCCGGACCTGGTCCGGGACATCTACGAGGACGTCGACCGGCGCACCACGCACCACGCGTTCATCGCGCGCCGCGACGGGGCGCCGGTCGCGCTCTTCCAGTCGTACGAGTGCACCGCGGACCGGGTCTCCGAGTGCTACGAGGTCCAGCCGGGCGACACCGGCGTGCACCTGCTGCTCGCCCCGGCCGAGGGCGGGGCGGAGCAAGGCTTCAGTGCACGGCTGATCGGCGCCTTCCTGGACTTCGTCCGCTCGGACGGCACCGCGCGCCGGCTCGTCGCCGAGCCGGACGCCCGCAACGCCAAGGCGATCGCCCGGCTGGAGCGCAGCGGATTCGTCCTCGGCCCGGAGGTCGAGCTGCCGGAGATCGACCTGCCCGGGGTGTTCATCCCGGCGAAGCGGGCCCGGCTCGCCTTCCTCGACATGCCCGCGCCGGGAAGCCGGTGACGAGGGCGGCCCGGTGACGCGGGCGCCCGGCGAACGGAAGGTGCCCGGTGGGCGGTTCCGCGACCCGGGCGCCCGGCAGCGCCCGAGCCGGCTCCGGCCGGCGGGCGAGCGGCACCGGCCGGTCCTCCGCGGAGAAGCCGAACGGCCCTCCGGCGGAGAAGCCGAACGGCCCGCACCCCGGGACTGGGTGCGGGCCGTTCGTGCGCTGCGGGAGCCGGTACGGCGCCGGGCAGCAGGGCGGGTCCTACTCGGAGACGCCGAGCTTCTCCAGGATGAGCTCCTTGACACGGGCCGCGTCGGCCTGGCCGCGGGTGGCCTTCATGACCGCGCCGACCAGGGCGCCGACCGCGGCGATCTTGCCGCCGCGGATCTTGTCGGCGATGGCCGCGTTGCCGGCGATGGCCTCGTCCACGGCCGTGCCGAGCGCGCCCTCGTCGGAGACGACCTTCAGGCCGCGCTTCTCGACGACCTGGTCCGGGTCGCCCTCGCCGGCGAGGACGCCCTCGATGACCTGGCGGGCCAGCTTGTCGTTGAGCGAGCCCTCCGCGACCAGCGCGGCCACCCGGGCCACCTGGGCCGGGGTGATCGGCAGCTCGTCGACGGCGATGCCCTGCTCGTTGGCGTTGCGGGCCAGCTCGCCCATCCACCACTTGCGGGCGGCGGCCGAGTCGGCGCCCTCCTCGATGGTGGCGACGATGGAGTCCACCGCGCCCGCGTTGAGGATCGACTGCATGTCGTGCTCGCTGACGCCCCACTCCTCGCGGAGGCGGTTGCGGCGCACGCGCGGCATCTCGGGCAGGGCCGCGCGCAGCTCCTCGACCCACTCGCGGGACGGGGCCACCGGGACGAGGTCGGGCTCCGGGAAGTACCGGTAGTCCTCGGCGTTGTCCTTGATGCGGCCGGAGGTGGTGGAGCCGTCGTCCTCGTGGAAGTGACGGGTCTCCTGCACCACCGTGCCGCCGCTGCTCAGGACGGCCGCGTGCCGCTGGATCTCGAACCGGGCGGCGCGCTCGACGGAGCGCAGCGAGTTGACGTTCTTCGTCTCCGAACGGGTGCCGAACTGCTCGGTCCCGATCGGGCGCAGCGACAGGTTCACGTCGCAGCGCATCTGGCCCTTGTCCATCCGGGCCTCGGAGACGCCGAGGGCCCTGATGAGCTCGCGGAGCTCGGCGACGTACGCCTTGGCGACCTCGGGGGCCCGGGCGCCCGCGCCCTCGATCGGCTTGGTGACGATCTCGATGAGCGGGATGCCGGCGCGGTTGTAGTCCAGCAGGGAGTGGGAGGCGCCGTGGATACGGCCGGTGGCACCGCCGACGTGCAGCGACTTGCCGGTGTCCTCCTCCATGTGGGCGCGCTCGATCTCCACGCGGAAGACCTCGCCGTCCTCCAGCTGGACGTCCAGGTAGCCGTTGAAGGCGATGGGCTCGTCGTACTGGGAGGTCTGGAAGTTCTTCGGCATGTCCGGATAGAAGTAGTTCTTCCGGGCGAAGCGGCACCATTCGGCGATCTCGCAGTTCAGCGCGAGGCCGATCTTGATCGCGGACTCGACGCCGGTCGCGTTGACCACCGGGAGCGAGCCGGGCAGGCCGAGACAGGTGGGGCAGGTCTGCGAGTTGGGCTCGGCGCCCAGCTCGGTGGAGCAGCCGCAGAACATCTTGGTCCTGGTGCCGAGCTCGACATGGACCTCCAGGCCCATGACGGGGTCGTACGACGCGAGGGCGTCCTCGTACGACAGCAGTTCGGTGACGGTCACAGTGAAACTTCCCTCTCAGCCCAGCAGGACGTCGTCGTCGCCGAGGCGCTTCAGCTCGCGGTACAGGATCGCGAGCCCGGTGACGATGGCGGCGGCGGACACAACGGCGTCGACCAGCTGGAGCGTGTCCTGCTCCGTGCGGGCCTTCTTGGCCTGCTTGATCACGCTGATGGCACCGAAAGCGGTGGTCGCGATCGACAGGTACGTACCGGACTTCGACTTCTTGAAGCCCTTGGCCTTGGACAGTGCGCTCACAGGGACGGAGCCTCCTCAAGCAGGGGGTGGCCCCAGCGCTCGACGAAGGCGGCCTCGACGGCGGCACCGACCTTGTACAGGCGGTCGTCCTTCATCGCCGGGGCGATGATCTGCAGTCCGACCGGGAGGCCGTCCTCGGGCGCCAGGCCGCACGGGAGCGACATGGCGGCGTTGCCGGCCAGGTTGGTCGGGATGGTGCACAGGTCCGCAAGGTACATCGCCAGCGGGTCGTCGGCGCGCTCGCCGATGGCGAAGGCGGTGGTCGGGGTCGTCGGGGAGACGATCACGTCGACCTGCTCGAAGGCCTTGTCGAAGTCCCGGCTGATCAGCGTGCGGACCTTCTGGGCCGAGCCGTAGTAGGCGTCGTAGTAGCCGGAGCTGAGGGCGTACGTGCCGAGGATGACGCGGCGCTTGACCTCGTCGCCGAAGCCGGCGTCGCGGGTGAGCGCGGTGACCTCCTCGGCGGACTTGGTGCCGTCGTCACCGATGCGCAGGCCGTAGCGCATGGCGTCGAAGCGGGCCAGGTTCGAGGAGCACTCGGACGGCGCGATCAGGTAGTACGCGGCCATCGCGAGGTCGAAGGACGGGCAGTCCAGCTCGACGATCTCGGCACCGAGCTCCCGGAGCAGCTCGACGGACTCGTCGAAGCGCTGCACGACGCCGGCCTGGTAGCCCTCGCCGCGGAACTGCTTGACGACGCCGACGCGCATGCCGGTGACGGAGCCGTTGCGGGCCGCGTCGACGACCGGCGGGACCGGGGCGTCGATGGAGGTGGAGTCCAGCGGGTCGTGGCCGGCGATGACCTCGTGCAGCAGCGCCGCGTCCAGGACCGTACGGGCGCACGGGCCGCCCTGGTCGAGGGAGGAGGAGAAGGCGACCATGCCGTAGCGGGACACGCCGCCGTACGTGGGCTTCACGCCGACGGTGCCGGTGACGGCGGCGGGCTGGCGGATGGAGCCGCCGGTGTCGGTGCCGATCGCCAGGGGCGCCTGGAAGGCCGCCAGCGCGGCCGCGGAGCCGCCGCCGGAGCCGCCCGGGATGCGGGTGAGGTCCCACGGGTTGGAGGTGGGGCCGTAGGCGCTGTTCTCGGTGGAGGAGCCCATGGCGAACTCGTCCATGTTGGTCTTGCCGAGGATGACGACGTCGGCTTCCTTCAGCTTGCGCGTCAGGGTGGCGTCGTACGGCGGGATCCAGCCTTCGAGGATCTTCGAACCGACGGTGGTCGGGACCCCGGCGGTGGTGAAGATGTCCTTGAGGGCGAGCGGGACGCCGGCCAGCGGGCCGAGCTTCTCGCCGCGCTCGCGCTTGGCGTCGACGGCACGGGCCTGGGCCAGGGCGCCCTCGCGGTCGACGTGGAGGAAGGCGTGGACCTTCTCGTCGGTCGCGTCGATGCGGGCCAGGTGGGCCTCGGTGACCTCGACGGCCGTGAGCTCGCCCGAGGCGATCTTCTCGGCGGTCTCGGCGGCCGTGAGCTTGATGATGTTGGTGTCGGCCATGGTGATTAGTCCTCCCCCAGGATCTGCGGCACCTTGAAACGCTGCTGCTCCTGGGCGGGGGCGCCGGAGAGCGCCTGCGCGGGGGTGAGCGACGGTCGGACCTCGTCCGCGCGCATGACGTTGGTCAGCGGCAGCGGGTGGGAGGTCGGCGGCACGTCTTGGTCGGCGACCTCGGACACGCGGGCGACCGCGCCGATGATGTCGTCGAGCTGTCCGGCGAAGTGAACAAGCTCTTCGTCGGACAGTTCCATACGTGCCAGCCGAGCGAGGTGGGCGACCTCCTCGCGCGAAATGCCAGGCATGCAGCGATCCTCTGGGGGTGGTGAGTGTGTAGTTTCGTGCCCAATCCTATGGGGCAGCGCCCCGGAGCCACGAAACCGTTTGCCACCCGGGACGGCCGCGGGCCCCCGGCGGGGCGGCTGCGCGGCCGGAGTGCCACGGGGCCGGGGGCCGAGGGGCGGGGCCTACGGGGCCGGGGACTCCGCCTTGGCCGGGGCCGACGAGAGCTCCCGCGTGATGTCCGCGGGGCGGCGCCAGCCGCGCTCGCCGCGGGCCAGCAGCCAGGCCGTGGCCTCCTGCGGGGGCATGGCGGCCGCGACCAGCCAGCCCTGGACGGCGTCGCAGCCCAGGTCGCGCAGCCGCTCCCAGGTCTCGTCGTCCTCCACGCCCTCGGCCACCACGAGCAGGCCCAGGGAGTGGGCGAGGTCCACGGTGCAGCGCACGATCTCCGCGTCCTGGGCGTCGACCGCGAGCCGCGCCACGAAGGAGCGGTCGATCTTCAGCTCGCTGACCGGGAGCCGCCGCAGGTGGACCAGGGAGGAGTAGCCGGTCCCGAAGTCGTCCAGGGACATCTTCACGCCGTGGGCGGTCAGGCCCGCCATGGTGTCCGCGGCCCGCTGCGGGTCCTCCAGCAGCACGTGTTCCGTTATCTCCAGCTGGAGGCCGCTCGCCGGGACGCCGTGCCGGGCGAGCCGGGCCGCGACGGCGCCGGCGAAGCCTGGGGTGTGGACGTCGCGCGGCGAGACGTTGACCGCCACCGGGACCTTCAGGCCCTGCGCCCGCCACCGGGCCGCCTGGGCGAGGGCGGTCTCCAGCACGTACTCGGTGAGGTGGGGCATCAGTCCCGAGGTCTCGGCGATCGCGATGAACTCGTCCGGGGAGACCCGCCCGCGCTCGGGGTGCACCCAGCGCACCAGCGCCTCCAGCCCGGCCACCTGCCCGTCGAAGCGGACCTTGGGCTGGTAGTGGAGCTCCACCTCGCCGGCGTCGAGGGCCCGGCGCAGGTCGCCGAGGAGGCCGAGCCGGTCGGGGGTGTTGCTGTCGCGCTTGGACTCGTACACCTCCACGCCGGTGCGGTCGCGCTTCGCCTGGTACATGGCCACGTCGGCACGCCGCAGCAGCCCCTCCGCGTCGAGCGCGTGGTCGGGGAAGACGGCGAGGCCGGCGCTGGCCTCCAGGACGAGGGTGAGGCCGTCCAGGTCGAGCGGCGAGCTGAGCTCGGCGACCAGGTGGCGGGCGACCCGCTGGGCGCTGGTGGTGGAGTCGGCGACGGGCAGGAGGACGGCGAACTCGTCGCCGCCGAGCCGCGCGGCCTCGGCCTCCTCGGGCAGGGCCTGCCGCAGCCGGTCGGCGATCTGGAGCAGCAGCCGGTCGCCCGCGAGGTGGCCGAGGGTGTCGTTGACCGCGCGGAACCGGTCCAGGTCGATCAGCACGAGCGCCGACCGCGTGCCCAAACGTTCAGCCTCGTCGAGTGCGGACCAGGCCCGCTCCAGCAGCCACTGCCGGTTCGGCAGCCCGGTCAGCGGGTCCCGCAGCTGCTCCTCGGCGCGGGCCCGGGCGATCCACAGGGTGGAGTCCAGGGCGATCAGCGGTACGGCGAACAGCGGCAGCAGCACCGGCTGCGCGACGGCCACGACGCAGATCAGCGGGGCGATGCCGAGCAGCGCCACGGCCACTAACGCCTGCCGGAGCAGCGCCGTACGGGCAGCGGTGCGCAGACCCCCGCCGCGCGGCGCCAGCGCGAGCCACAGCAGCAGCCGGCTGGCCAGCAGGTAGGCCACGGCGACCAGGACGACCTCGGGGGCGGCCTCCAGCCCCCAGTCGGCGGGCCTCCAGGGCGATTCGACGGCGGGCGCCTCCCCGAAGGCGGTGAGGACGAGGGCCCCCGCGCCGATGCCGAGGATGTCGGCGGCGCCGTGCAGCAGCCCCTGTCGCCAGCGGTGCCGGCGCGCCGCCCCGACCAGCGTGACCACGGCGAGGGAGACGAGCCCGGCGGGCACCCAGCCGTAGAGGAGGAGCACGCCGAGGGTGAGGGCCGCGCCGGAACCGGTGCCACCCCACCAGCGGTCCCGGCCGAGGGCGACCAGGTGGCCGACGATGATGCCGGTCAGCAGGGCGAGCGCCCAGCCGACCGTGCCGCCGGGGAACAGGGCGTGACGGTCGGTCAGGGTGGCGGCGATGCCCGCCGCGAGGACCACGGCGGCCAGGCCCACGACGGTGAAGGGCAGCACGGTGCGCTGCCTCGCTCCGCCCGGACCCGATCCGGTGTCGAGCGGGTACCCGTCCCGTGTCCTGGCACGCAGGACCCCGGGCCGGCCCGTCCGCATGGGCGGGATCTCCCCGCCGAAATCAGGTGACGGGTCGGCGCTTTCGGTGGGTTTCATGCCCGTCCCTCTCACAGCCGGCACTGCCGATGCCACGCGATGGCCCCGATGTCATGCCACCACGGCTGGATTCGCACCACGCAGCCGTGCACGACAGGCGCACCCCTCAACAGTAGGACGCGAGAGGCTCCCAGGGGCACCGGTCGGCGGCGGTTGCCCGAATGCGACCCAGCCATCCTCATCAGTACGGTATCCGCCGAACAGGTGAGTTTGGACCAGGACCCCCGGTCACCCATCCGATGATCCGACAGCTCACTGCCCCGGGAACAGCCTTGTACCGGCCGTTTACCACCGTCTGTTGCGCCGGGCGTGCGCCCGCCCGTACGGCCGCACGCCACGCATCAGTTCGCCTTCTCCGGTTCCCGTGGCGGGGTTGTCCGGCCGTGCTATTCCGCTGCGGCGCCGTCCACCGGGAGCGCCGCCCCGCGCGCCGCGTCGGGGCCCTGCTCCAGCAGCACGGCGAAACCCGCCTCGTCGAGAATGGCCAGCTTCAGCTGCACCGCCTTGTCGTACTTCGAGCCCGGGTTGTCGCCGACCACGACGAAGGAGGTCTTCTTGGAGACCGATCCGGTCACCTTGGCGCCCCGGCTCTGCAGGGCGTCCTTCGCGCCGTCGCGGGTGTGGTTCTGCAGGGTGCCGGTGACGACGACGGTGAGGCCCTCCAGGGGGCGCGGGCCCTCCTCCTCGCCGGAACCTTCCTCCTCCATGCGGACGCCGGCCGCCCGCCACTTGCGCAGGATCTCCTGGTGCCAGTCGACGGCGAACCACTCCTTGAGGGAGGCAGCGATGATCGGGCCGACCCCCTCGGTGGCGGCCAGCTCCGCCTCGGTGGCCTGCTCGATCCGCTCGACGGAGCGGAATTCGCGGGCCAGCGCCTCGGCGGCCACCGGACCGACGTGGCGGATCGACAGGCCGTTGATGACGCGGGCGAGCGGGCGGTCCTTGGCGGCGGCGATGTTCTCCAGCATCGCCAGGGTGTTCTTCTTCGGCTCGCCCTTCTGGTTGGCGAAGACCGTGACGATCTTCTCCTCGCCGGTCTTCGGGTCGCGCCTGGGCAGCCCGCTGTCGGGGTCGAGGACGTACGCCTTGATGGGCAGCAGCTGCTCGACCGTCAGGTCGAACAGGTCGCCCTCGTCGAGCATCGGCGGACGGGCCGGCTCCAGCGGCCGGGTGAGGGCGGCCGCGGCCACCGCGCCGAAGTTCTCGATGTCCAGGCACTGCCGGCCGGCCAGGTAGAACAGCCGCTCGCGCAACTGGGCCGGACAGGTCCGCCCGTTCGGGCAGCGGAGGTCGATGTCGCCCTCCTTCATCGGACGCAGCGGGGTCCCGCACTCCGGGCACTCGGCCGGCATCACGAACTCCCGCTCGGTGCCGTCCCGCAGGTCGACCACCGGGCCGAGGATCTCGGGGATCACGTCGCCCGCCTTGCGCAGGACGACCGTGTCGCCGATGAGGACGCCCTTGGCCTTGACCACGTCCTGGTTGTGCAGGGTGGCGAACTCGACCTCGGAACCGGCCACCGTCACCGGCTCCACCTGCGCGTACGGGGTGACGCGCCCGGTGCGTCCGACACCGACCTTGATGTCCACCAGCTTGGTGTTGACCTCTTCCGGCGCGTACTTCCAGGCGATGGCCCAGCGCGGGGCGCGCGCGGTGGAGCCCAGCCGCCCCTGGAGCGGGATCTCGTCGAGCTTGACGACCACGCCGTCGATCTCGTGCTCCACGGAGTGCCGGTTCTCGCCGAACCGGGCGATGAACTCCCGGACTTCCTCCAGGGTGCCCACGACCTCGTTGTGCCGGGCGGTGGGCAGTCCCCAGTCGCGCAGCAGCGCGTACGCCTCGGACAGCCGGCCGATCTCGAAGCCGGCGCGGGCGCCGAGGCCGTGCACCACCATGTGCAGCGGGCGGGTGGCGGTGACCTTCGGGTCCTTCTGGCGCAGCGAACCGGCGGCGGCGTTGCGCGGGTTGGCGAAGGGCTTGTCCCCGGCCTCGACCAGCCGGGCGTTGAGCTCCTCGAACTTCTCCATCGGGAAGAAGACCTCGCCCCGGATCTCCACCAGTTCCGGGATGCGGTCGCCCTTGAGCCGGTCCGGGATCTCCGCGATGGTGCGCACGTTCGGGGTGATGTCCTCGCCGGTGCGGCCGTCGCCGCGGGTGGCGGCCCGGGTGAGCCGCCCGTGCTCGTACGTGAGGTTGACGGCGAGGCCGTCCACCTTGAGCTCGCACAGGTAGTGGAACGCCGAGGAGCCCACGTCCCGGGCGACCCGGTCGGCCCAGGCCGAGAGCTCCTCGTCGTCGAAGGCGTTGTCGAGGGACATCATGCGCTCGCGGTGCTCGACGGACGTGAAGTCCGTCTCGTACGAACCGGCCACCTTCTGGGTGGGCGAGTCGGGGGTGCGCAGCTCCGGGTACTGCTCCTCCAGCGCCTCCAGGGAGCGCAGCAGCTGGTCGAACTCGGCGTCGCTGATGACCGGCTGGTCCTTCACGTAGTACCGGAAGCGGTGCTCCTCGACCTGCTCGGCCAGCAGCTGGTGCTGCTCGCGCACCGCCGCCGGTACCGCCGTGTCCTGCTGTTCGGCTGCCATGCCGTGTCCTCCCGTGGCCCCGTCTCGGTCCGTCACTCAGGGTTGTCGGCGAGCGATCTCGCCGCCCTGGCGCAGTGCGCCTGCGCCGCGCGGGCGTAGGCGGGCGAGGCGCCCGCGAGACCGCACGCCGGGGTGACCACGACGGACTCCGCCAGAGTCCCCGGAGCCAGCCCCAGCCTGCGCCAAAGCTTCCTGACACCCATGACGCTACCGCCCGGGTCCGACAACGGGACATCGGTGCCCGGCACCACTCCGGCGAAGAGTTTCATGCCGCTCTCGACGGCTTCGCCGAGGGCGTCGTCCTCGCGCTCCGTGAGCAGGGAGAAATCGAACGACACCCCCGCGGCGCCGGCGCGCCGCAGCATGCCGAAGGGGACCTCGGGCGCGCAGGAGTGCACGACCACCTCCCCGTCGTGCACGGCGAACAGCTCGCGCAGGGTCCCCTCGACCAGCTGCCGGTCCACGGCCCGGTAGGTCTGGTAGCCGCTGGCGGTCCGGACCCGTCCGCGCAGCACCGCGGTCAGCGACGGCTCGTCGAACTGGAGGACGATCTCGGCGCCGGGGATCCGCTTGCGCACGTCGGCGAGGTGCCCGCGCAGCCCCTCGGCGAGGGAGGCGGCGAGGTCGCGGCAGGCGCCGGCGTCCCGGAGCACCGCCTCGCCGCTGTGCAGCTCCAGGGCGGTGGCCAGGGTCCACGGGCCGACGGCCTGGATCTTGAGCTTCCCCTCGTAGCCCTGGGTGAACTCCTCCAGGGCGTCGAGGTCCTCGCCGAGCCAGGACCGGGAGCGCCGGGTGTCGCGGCCGGGGCGGTCGCTGATCCGCCAGCCGCTGGGCTCGACGTGGGCGTACAGGTCCACGAGCAGGCCGAGCGAGCGGCCGATCATGTCGGCGCCGGGCCCGCGGGCGGGCAGCTCGGGCAGGTACGGGAAGTCCTCGAAGGAACCGGTGGCGGTCTTGGCTGCCTCGCGGGCGTCGCCGCCGGGCAGGGAGCCGACGCCGGTGGCGCTGGCGGTCACCGGCCGGGCCTCACGGACAGGTCGTTGACCTCGGCGTCGCGGGGCAGGTCGACGGCCATCAGGATCGTGGTCGCCACGGACTCCGGGTCGATCCAGTCGGACGGGTCGTACTCCTTGCCCTCCTGGGAGTGCACCTTGGCCTGCATGGCGGTGGCGGTGCGGCCCGGGTAGACGGAGGTGACCCGGATGCCGTTGGCACGCTCCTCGGCGCGCAGCGCGTCGGCGAGCGCCTTGAGGCCGTGCTTGGAGGCGGCGTACGCGCTCCAGTCGGCGTGGGCGGTCAGGCCGGCGCCGGAGTTCACGAAGACGACGGTGGCCTTGGATGCGCGCAGGGTCGGCAGGAGCAGCCGGGTGACCTCGGCGGGGGCGATCAAGTTCACGTTGAGCTGCTCGTGCCAGGTCTTGGGGCGCAGCTCCCCCACCGGCCCGAGGTCGACGATCCCGGCGATGTGCAGCAGGGAGTCGATCCGGTCGGGGATGGCCTGGTGGGAGAAGGCCCAGGACAGCCGGTCGGGGTCGGCGAGGTCCCCGACGAGCGTGCGTGCGCCGGGGTAGCGCTCGCCGAGCTGCCGGGCGCGGGCGGCGTCGCGGGCGAGCAGGATCAGGTCGTCGCCGCGGGCGTGCAGCCGGTTCGCGACGGCGGCGCCGATGCCGGCACCGGCCCCGGTGATCAGATGAGTAGCCATACCGCCCATGCTCGCACCCCGGCGGGGCGCCCCGGCTCCCCGGGCCGCCCCGCCGGGACCGCGTCAGCGCGCGGCGCCGAACCCGCTGACCGCCGGGTACGGGATTGCCGTGCCGCGGCCGGGAAGGACCGCGGACCGCCGGGTCGCCGGCGGAACCGATCGGCTTCGTGCGGCGGCGGTTCCCGGACGCCGGAACGGGCCCGTCACAGGCCTGATTGCGTGCGGATCCCGGCGGCGGTGCGGGTGGCGTCGCAGTCGGTCGGGACGCCTCGTGGTCTTCCACCGACTTCCCTTGTGTCGCGGGCTGTTGGGTTCACGCTCGCAAGGGGTGGGCGGGCGGGTCGATTGCCTGCCGGTCATGCCGCCGCGGCCGGCCGGGCGCCGGGGCGGAAGGTGCGCCGGTAGGCGATCGGCGAGGTGCCGAGGGAGCTGCGCATGTGCTGGCGCAGGGAGTTGGCGGAGCCGAAGCCCGAGCGGTGCGCGACGAGGTCCACGGGCAGGTCGCTGGACTCCAGCAAGTGGCGTGCCACGTCAAGGCGTTGGGCGGTCAGCCACTGCACCGGGGTCATGCCGACCTCGTCGCGGAAGCGCCGGGTGAAGGTGCGCAGGCTCATCCGGGCCCGTGCGGCGAGCTGGCCCAGCGTGAGCGGCTCGTCGAGGTGTTCCAGGGCCCAGGCGCGGGCTTCGGTGGTGGTGGCGACGGTGGGCTCGGGGACGGGCCGGTCGATGTACTGGGCCTGCCCGCCGTCGCGCCACGGCGGTACGACGCACAGCCGGGCGGCCCGGTTGGCCACGGCGGTGCCGTGGTCGGCGCGCACCAGGTAGAGGCAGAGGTCGATGCCGGCGGCGACGCCCGCCGAGGTGAGGATGTCGCCGTCGTCGACGAAGAGGACGTCCTCGTCCAGCTTGACGCGCGGGAAGGCACGCTGGAACTCCAAGGCCTTGAGCCAGTGGGTGGTCGCGGGCCGGCCGTCGAGCATCCCGGCGGCGGCGAGCACGTACGAGCCGGTGCAGATCGACACGATCCGGGTGCCGGGGCGGATCCGGGCGAGGGCGTCGGCATGTGCCTGCGACAGGGGCGCGCCCCGGATGAGCTCGCCCATGGCGTGCGTGGGCGGGATGACCACGGTGTCGGCGGCCGCGAGCGCCTCGGGGCCGGCCGAGACGCCGATCGTGAACCCGGCGTCACTGGCCACGGGCTGCCCGTCGGCGGTGCAGACGGTGACCTCGTAGAGCGGGTTCCCGGAGTCGTCGTAGGCGTTGCCGAAGACCCGGGAGGGCATTCCGAGCTCGAACGGAGGGACGCCTTCGAGGGCGAGTACGGCGACACGGTGCATGGCCGGATTCTGTCACATGGTGGCCGTCCGGCCAGTACTGCGCGGGCCCGGCAGCGGCGAAGCTGATGGCGGCGCCGGGAAAACCGGTGCGGAACAGACATAAAGGAGTCATCCATGCGTGCCGTCGTCGTCAGCCGGTGGGGCGGTCCCGAGGTCCTCACCGAGACCGAGGTCGACCGGCCCGAGCCGGGGCTGGGCGAGATTCTCGTGCGGGTGCACGCGGCCGGCGTGAACCCCGTGGACTGGAAGACCCGCGCCAGCGGCGCCTTCATCACCTGGGACCGGATCCCGGTGGTCGGCTGGGACGTCTCGGGCACCGTCGAGGCGGTCGGACCGGGTGTGACGCTGTACCGGCCGGGCGACGAGGTGTACGGGATGCCCCGTTTCCCGCAGCAGGCGGGCGGCTACGCGGAGTACGTGACGGCCCCGGCGCGGCATTTCGCGCGCAAGCCGGCCTCCCTGGACCATGTGCAGGCGGCCGCGCTGCCGCTGGCGGCGCTGACCGCCTGGCAGGCGCTGGTCGACACGGCCGGCGTCACGGCGGGCCAGCGGGTGCTGGTCCACGCGGCGGCCGGCGGAGTCGGCCACCTGGCGGTGCAGATCGCCAAGGCGCGCGGCGCGTACGTGATCGGCACGGCCAGCGGAGCCAAGCACGGGATCCTGCGCGAGCTGGGCGCCGACGAACTGATCGACTACCGCGCCGAGGACTTCGCCGAGGCGGTCTCGGACGTGGACGTGGTGCTGGACGCGCTGGGCGGGGAGGTCGCGCAGCGCTCCCTGAAGGTGCTGAAGCCCGGCGGACACCTGGTGACGCTGCTCGGACCGGATGTCCCGGCCGGGGCGGACGGGGTGCACGCGTCCTTCGTCATGGTGGAGCCGGACCTCAAGGGCCTGGAGGAGATCGCCGCCCTGGTGGAGCAGGGCCAGCTCAGGCCGCTGGTCGAGACGGTGCTGCCGCTGGAGCAGGCGGCGAAGGCCCACGAGATCGGCGAGCAGGGCCGCACCACCGGCAAGATCGTCCTGACGGTGGCCTGACCCTCCTCGAACCGGAGCCCGGCCGGGCCCTGACGGGCCCTGGCCAAGCCCTGGCCGGTCAGACGGATGCGGCGGCGGCGCGGGTGGTCGTGGCGATCGTGGCGGAGCCGACGACGCGGGTGCCGTCGTAGAGCACGATCGCCTGGCCGGGGGCCACGCCGCGGACCGGCTCGGTGAAGCGCACCCGCAGCTCGCCGTCCACGACCTCGGCGAAGACCTCGGTCTCGCCGCCGTGGGCGCGCAGCTGCGCGGTGTACGTGCCCGGGGCCGCGGGCGTGGAGCCGCACCAGCGGGGGCGGATCGCGGTGAGGGCGCCGATGTCGAGGGACTCGGCGGGGCCGACGGTGACCGTGTTGTTCACCGGCGAGATGTCGAGGACGTAGCGCGGCTTGCCGTCGGGCGCGGGGTGGCCGATGCGCAGGCCCTTGCGCTGGCCGATGGTGAAGCCGTAGGCGCCGTCGTGGGTGCCGACCTTGGTGCCGGACTCGTCGACGATGTCGCCCTCGGCCTTGCCGAGGCGCTTCGCGAGGAAGCCCTGGGTGTCGCCGTCGGCGATGAAGCAGATGTCGTGGCTGTCGGGCTTCTTCGCGACGGCGAGGCCGCGGCGCTCCGCCTCGGCGCGGATCTCCTCCTTGGTGGTGACCGTGTCGCCGAGCGGGAAGAGCGCGTGGGCGAGCTGCCTGTCGTCGAGGACGCCGAGGACGTACGACTGGTCCTTGGCCATGTCGGAGGCGCGGTGCAGCTCGCGGGTGCCGTCCTCGTTGACCACGATCGTCGCGTAGTGGCCGGTGCAGACGGCGTCGAAGCCGAGGGCGAGGGCCTTGTCGAGCAGCGCCGCGAACTTGATCTTCTCGTTGCAGCGCAGGCAGGGGTTCGGGGTGCGCCCGGCCTCGTACTCGGAGACGAAGTCCTCGACGACGTCCTCGCGGAAGCGCTCTGCGAGGTCCCAGCAGTAGAAGGGGATGCCGATGACGTCGGCGGCGCGGCGGGCGTCGCGGGAGTCCTCGATGGTGCAGCAGCCGCGCGCGCCGGTCCGGAAGGACTGGGGGTTCGCGGAGAGCGCCAGGTGGACCCCGGTCACGTCGTGCCCGGCTTCGACCGCGCGGGCTGCGGCGACGGCGGAGTCCACACCGCCGGACATGGCGGCCAGGACGCGGAGGGGGCGGGCGGTGCGCGGCAGGTTCTCAGTCATAGCGCCTTCCAGAGTACGGGGGAACCGTCCGGGGTCACAGCGCGTTGTCGAGTGCAGGGGGTGGATCACATGGCGGTCAAGGGCACGGCGCCGGGGGCGGCGGCCGGGGCGGGGAAGAGCAGGACCCGCCGGGCCGTGCTGCTCGGGGGCCTCGGGATCTTCGCGGTGGCGGGTGTGGCCGGGGCCGAAGAGGTGCGGCGGCTGTGGTGGCTGCTGCCCGGGGTGTCCAAGCCGCGCAAGGAGGGCGAGCTGGACTACGCGGGCGCGGGCTGGACGGCGGCCTCGCCGGCGAACTGGCGGCTGGCGGACCGGCCGGACGACTACCGGGTGGACCGCATCGTGGTCCATGTGACGCAGGGCGGCTTCGCGTCCTCGGTGGACGCCTTCAAGAACCCGTGGCACAGGGCGTCCGCGCACTACATAGTCCGCCAGGACGGCCATGTCGAGCAGATGGTGCGGGAGCTGGACGTCGCCTTCCACGCCGGGAACCGCTCGATGAACGAGCGGAGCATCGGTATCGAGCACGTGGGCTTCGTGGAGCGGCCGCGGGACTTCACGGACGCGATGTACGCGTCCTCGGCCCGGCTGGCCGCCGACATCTGCCGGAGGTACCGCATACCCGTGGACCGCACGCACTTCGTGGCGCACTCCGAGGTCCCGGGCACCGACCACACGGACCCGGGGCCGCACTGGGACTGGGACAGGTACCTGCGCCTGGTGCGGGCCGAGCTGGACGGGCCCCGCACCGGCTGAGGCGCGCCGGCCCGGGCGGCCGGCCGGGGCTGCGGAGCCCGCCTGCCCGGCCTACGCTGATCTTGTGGCCTGCCCCGCGTGGGAGGTGAGGCGATGTCCAGGCTGGCGGTGGTCGTGGCGGCGGCCGGCGCCCTGCTGGTGGGGACGGCGGCGCCGGGCGGGAACGGCATCGAGGACGAGCCCGCCCACGTGATCGCGGAGAAGGGGCGGCAGTCGCTCCTCACCGCCCGGTCCCTGCGCTGGGAGGGGCAGACCAAGGACGCGGCGGGGACCTATGTTGTGGACTTCCGCCTCGACGCGGAGGGCAACTGCGCCGGCACCATCGAGGTGGTTCCGAAGGGGGGCCGCCTGGAGATCATCAAGCGCGGGCGGGACGTCTGGATGAAACCGGATGCGACGTTCATGAAGGCGCAGGTCCCGGGGCAGGCCGGCGAGGCGACGGCCGAGCTGCTGCGGGGACGGTGGATGCACGGGCACGCCGACGACCCCTCGCTCCGCGAGTTCTCCGCCTCGTGCGACGTGTCCCACCTCCAGCGTGAGTACATGCCGGTGCCGTTCGCCGAGGACGACGTGGAGAAGGGTGCGAAGGCCCTCGTCAAGGGCACGCCCGCGATCACGGTCACCGGCCGCTCCGGGGCCGACTGGGCCACGCTCTACGTCGCGACCGAGGGCAGGCCCTACCTGCTCCGGATCCAGGGGCAGATCGGCGGCGTGCAGGGGGAGGCCGACTTCTCCGAGTACGACAAGCCCGTCCCGTCGAAGACGCCGCCGCCGGCCGACAGCGTCGACGTCTCCGACCTGCGGCAGCCGGGCGGGCCGGCCTAAGCGGCCTCGGGGAAGTGGGGCACGCCCCGAGGCCGCTTAGCTCAGGCCGGCCGTGCGGGCGCGCTCCACCGCCGGGCCGATGGCCGCGGCCAGGGCGGCGACGTCCTCCGCGGTGGAGGTGTGGCCGAGGGAGAAGCGCAGGGTGCCGCGGGCGAGCTGCGGGTCGGTGCCGGTGGCCAGCAGCACGTGGCTGGGCTGGGCCACGCCCGCGGTGCAGGCGGAGCCGGTGGAGCACTCGATGCCCTGGGCGTCCAGCAGGAGCAGCAGGGAGTCGCCCTCGCAGCCGGGGAAGCTGAAGTGGGCGTTGGCCGGGAGCCGGTTGTCGGGGTCCCCTCCGAGGACGGCGTCGGGCACGGCCGCGAGCACGGCGCGGATCAGCTCGTCCCGCAGGTGCCCGATCTCGGCGGCGAACCGCTCGCGCCGCTCGGCGGCGAGCACGGCGGCCACCGCGAAGGCGGCGATCGCCGGCACGTCGAGGGTGCCGGAGCGCACGTGCCGCTCCTGGCCGCCGCCGTGCAGCACGGGTACGGGCGTCTGGTCGCGGCCGAGGAGCAGCGCACCGATGCCGTACGGGCCTCCGATCTTGTGGCCGCTGACGGTCATCGCGGCGAGGCCGCTGTCGCCGAAGCGGACGTCGAGCTGGCCCACGGCCTGTACCGCGTCGGAGTGCAGCGGGATGCCGAACTCACGGGCCACGGCGGCCAGTTCGCGGACCGGCATGACGGTGCCGATCTCGTTGTTGGCCCACATCACGGTGGCGAGGGCCACGTCGTCGGGGTTGCGGACGACGGCCTCGCGCAGGTCCTCGGGGCTGACCCGGCCGTAGCGGTCCACCGGCAGGTACTCGACCTGCGCGCCCTCGTGGTCGGCGAGCCAGTGGACGGCGTCGAGGACGGCGTGGTGCTCGACGGGGCTGGCGAGCACCCGGGTGCGGGCGGGGTCCTGGCTGCGGCGGGCCCAGTACAGGCCCTTGACGGCGAGGTTGTCGGCCTCGGTGCCGCCGGCGGTGAAGACCACCTCGCTGGGGCGGGCGCCGAGTGCCTCGGCGAGTGCCTCGCGGGCCTCCTCGACAGTGCGTCGGGCGCGGCGGCCGGCGGCGTGCAGGGAGGACGCGTTCCCCGTGACGGCGAACTGCGCGGTCATCGCCGCAGCGGCCTCCGGGAGCATCGGGGTGGTGGCGGCGTGGTCGAGGTAGGCCATGATCCTCTGATTCTACGAGCCCCCCGGCGCCGGGGGCCCACGGCGCCCCTGCCCCCTCTACCGCCGCTCCACCGCCCGGCGGGGGGACGGCCCGGGGGGGGGGGGGGGGGGGGGGGGGGGGGGGGGGGGGGGGGGGGGGGGGGGGGGGTGGCCCCCCCCGCCCCGCCTTTTTTTCCGCTGCGCCTCCTCCGTGGGGTGGGGGGGGGGGTAGCTGTGGGG
>NZ_JBWKDK010000054.1:33103-39158 GCF_056436005.1 Streptomyces sp. NPDC043854 | reverse complement strand
CCCACCCCCCCCCCCCCTCCTCTCTACACCACCCCCCCCCCACCCCCCCCCCCCCCCCCCACCCCCCCCCCCCCCCACGGCGTTTCCGGCCGGTCCGGGCCGTGCCGCGGCCGGTCGGCCCTGGCCGGCTCAGGCCGCGTCGGCGTCCTGTGCGCGGGCCCGGAGCAGTGCCCGGTGCACCCCCTGGGGGGTCAGCACGCCGACCAGCGCGCCGGATTCCGGATCCGTGACCCCGATCCGCCCCGAGTCCTCCTGGAGCAGCGCGGCCAGGGCCTCGCGCAGGCTGGCCCCGAGCGGCACCGAGACCTCCGGTTCCGCTCCGTCGGCCGGCGCGAGGTCGGCGGCCCCGACCGGGGTGACCGCGAGCCGCTTGAGCCCGCGGTCCGCGCCGACGAAGGAGGCGACGTACGCGGTGGCGGGGGCGCCCAGCACGGCGGCGGGACGGTCGAACTGCTCGATGGTGCCCGCCCCGTAGACGGCGATGCGGTCGCCGAGCCGGACGGCCTCGTCCAGGTCGTGCGTGACCAGCAGGATCGTCTTGCGCACGGCCTTCTGCAGCGTCAGGAACTCGTTCTGCAGCCGTTCGCGCACCACCGGGTCCACGGCACCGAACGGCTCGTCCATCAGCAGCACCGGCGGGTCGGCGGCGAGCGCGCGGGCCACGCCGACGCGCTGGCGCTGCCCGCCGGACAGCTGGTGCGGGTAGCGGCCGCCGTACACGGCCGGGTCCAGGCCGACCAGTTCGAGGAGCTCGGCCGCCCGGGCGCGGGCCTTGGCC
This sequence comes from Streptomyces sp. NPDC043854, assembly GCF_056436005.1. Taxonomy (NCBI): domain Bacteria; kingdom Bacillati; phylum Actinomycetota; class Actinomycetes; order Kitasatosporales; family Streptomycetaceae; genus Streptomyces; species Streptomyces sp. NPDC043854. The sequence goes on along the minus strand of NZ_JBWKDK010000054.1, from coordinate 38,380 downwards.
CGGGGGGTGCCGACGAGCTGCGGCACGGTCGCGGTGTTCTCCAGCACCGTCTTGTGCGGGAACAGCCCCACCTGCTGGATGACGTACCCGATGCGGCGGCGCAGCTCGACCGGATCGGCGGCCGCGATGTCCTCGCCGCCGAGCAGGATCCGGCCGGAGGTGGGCTCGATCAGCCTGTTGACCATCTTCATGGTGGTGGTCTTGCCGCAGCCGGACGGGCCCACCAGCGTGACCAGTTCGCCCTCGGCCACCTCGAAGGACAGGTCCTCGACGGCTGTCGTTCCGTCGGGGTAGCGCTTGGTCACATGCTCGAATCGGATCACACCCGCCATCCTCCCCTACCCGCGCCCCCGGATGTGTGACGGGAGTATTACCCCGGTGCGCATGATTGCGGCCGCCGGGCCCGCGGCGGGTTAGGGTCGCTCCTGGCTGCGAGTTTTCGGACGGATGTGCGTACGGCGGTGGGGAGGGGGTGACGGAATGGCCGGGCAGAGCTGCCTGGTGGCGAACGACTGGGTCTGCTGGGAGTACGTCACCTCCCGCTCCCAGGAGCTGACCGCCGCGACCCTCGAACACGTCTGGATCACCGGTGCGTCGGTCCTCATCGGCCTGGTCGTGTCCGTCCCGCTGGCCCTGCTGGCCCGCCGCGGACGGCGCTGGGCCGCGCCCGTGCTGGGCCTGACGACGCTGCTCTACACGGTCCCCTCGCTCGCCATGTTCTCCCTGCTGCTGCCGCTGTTCGGGCTGTCGGCTTCGCTGGTGGTGACCGGCCTGGTGCTGTACTCGCTGACCATCCTCGTCCGCAACGCGCTGGCCGGGCTGGAGGCCGTCCCCGAGGAGGTGCGGGAGGCCGCGCGCGGCATGGGGTACGGGCCCGGGCGGCTGCTGTGGCAGGTCGAACTGCCGCTGGCGCTGCCGACGCTGCTCGCCGGGGTGCGGATCGCCGCCGTCTCGACCGTGGCCCTGACCACCGTCGGCTCGATCGTCGGCAAGGGCGGCCTCGGCAACCTCATCGCCCCGGCCGTGAGCAGCTCCTTCAAGGCGCAGGTGCTCACCGCCTCCGTGCTGTGCGTGCTGCTCGCGCTCGTGGCGGACCTGCTGCTGCTCGGGCTCCAGCGGCTGCTCACGCCGTGGACGCGCGCGGCGGCGACGGACAGGGGGGCGTAGGGCCGTGGGCGTCATGGGAGGAGCCTGGGACTGGCTGGCGGACGGCGCCCACTGGTCGGGGGAGAACGGGGTGTGGCACCGGCTCGCCGAGCACGTCTGCGTCAGCGGCATCGCGCTCGCCGTCGCCTGCGCGGTGGCCCTGCCGGTCGGGCTGTGGCTCGGCCACATCGGCCGGGGCGGGGCGCTCGCGGTCAACATCTCCAACGCCGGCCGGGCCGTACCGGTCTTCGCGGTGCTCGCCCTGTTCATGGTCTCGCCGCTGCGCAGCGCGGGCTACCTGCCCACCGTCGCCGCGCTCGTGCTGTTCGCCCTGCCGCCCCTGCTGACCAACGCGTACGTCGGCATGCGCGAGGTCGACCGGTCCGTGGTGGAGGCCGCCCGGGGCATGGGCATGTCCGGCGGCCAGCTGTTCCTGCGGGTCGAACTGCCGCTCGCGCAGCCGCTGCTGATGACGGGTCTGCGCTCGGCCGCCGTCCAGGTCGTCGCCACGGCCACGATCGCGGCGATGGTCGGCCAGGGCGGCCTCGGCCGGATCATCACCGCCGGCTTCAACACGTACAACACGCCGCAGGTCGTCGCGGGCGCCCTGCTCGTGGCGGCGCTGGCCCTGCTCGTCGAGGGGGTCCTCGTGGCGGCGGAGCGGCTGCTGGCCCGGCCGGTGGCGCGCTGACCCGAGGCCGGCCCCCGGCCCACCCGTTCCTGTTCGCATCCACCCCTCTGGAGGACCACGACATGAGCAAGTCCACGCGGGCCCTGGCCGCGGCCCTCGCGGCAGCGGCCCTCGCCGCTTCTCTCACCGCCTGCGGCGGTGAGAGCCTGGAGCAGAGCAAGGAGGCCGGCGGGTCCGCATCCGCGTCCGGCGACGGCGGCTCCGGCAAGGGGAAGCTGGTGATCGGCGCGGCCGGGTTCACCGAGTCCAACGTGCTGGCGGAGCTGTACGCGCAGGTGCTCCGGGACGCCGGGTACAGCACCTCGATCACCACGGTCAACAACCGCGAGCTGTACGAGCCCTCCCTGGAGAAGGGCGAGATCGACGTCGTCCCGGAGTACGCGGCCACGCTCGCCGAGTTCCTCAACGCCAAGGTCAACGGTCCGAAGGCGCCCGAGGAGAAGCCGGTCGCCTCCAGCGACCCCGCGGCCACGGTGGCCGGGCTGGAGAAGCTGGCGGGGCCGCTGGGCCTGAAGGTCCTGCCGGCGGGCGCGGCGGTCGACCAGAACGCCTTCGCGGTGACGAAGGAATTCGCCCGGAAGAACAACCTCCGCACCCTTTCCGACCTCGGCCGGTCGGGGCTGAAGGTGAAGATCGCGGCCGGTGACGAATGCGCCGTCCGGCCTTTCTGCGCACCGGGCTTGAAGGCCGCGTACGGAATCGACGTTTCCGGTGTGGACCCCAAGGGCGTCGGCACCCCGCAGGCCAAGCAGGCCGTCAAGGACGGCGCCGACCAGCTGGTGCTCACCACGACCACGGACGCCACGCTGGACAGCTTCGACCTGGTCCTGCTGGAGGACGACAAGAAGCTCCAGAACGCCGACAACGTCCTGCCGGTGGTCAACGCCAAGGACGCGGGCGCCCCGGAGATCGCGGCCGCCCTGGACAAGCTGACCAAGGCCCTCACCACCGCCGACCTCGTCGAGCTGAACGGCCGGGTCGACGCCCGGCGCGAGAAGCCGGCGGACGTCGCGAAGGCCTACCTGAAGGCCAAGGGGCTGATCAGCGGGTAAGCCGCCGACGGGGAAGGGAAGAGAAGGGGACGGGTGGCCGGGTAACTGCCCGGGAACAGATTGCCGGGCAGCCATCCCAAGCGCCCCCCACGCCCTGTAAATTTCTGGCCATGCCCCGAGGACGCCACCGCAATCCCGAACCCCTGCACCGGCTGCTCACTCCCACGGCCGTGGCCGGAGTTTCCCTCACCAGTGCGACCGTGGCCTGGCTGCTCGCCGATCCCGTGGCGCTGAGGCTGCTCGTGGCACTGGCCGCGGCCGTGGGCATCGCGGGCGCCGCCGTCATGCGCACCTGGGACCGTACGGCCGGGCGGCGCGTCGCGGAGCTGGCGCGCGAACGCGTCAAGGACGAGTGGAAGACCGACGAGCGCATAGCCGAGCTGGAATCCGACCTCGAAGAGGCCCGGGTGCTGCGGTCCAAGCTCGACGCCAAGCTCCGGGCCAAGCGGGTCGAACTCGCCGGGCTGCGGGGCGAGCACGCGGCGCTGCTGCGCCGGTACGCCACCGCCGAGACCGAGCGGGCCAGCGCCCTGGAGGGCCGCCGGCTGCTGGCCATCGAGGCCTCCGCGGCCCCGGCGGCCGGCCCGGCGAAGGAGCTCCCGCCGGTCACCGAGGAGCGCACGTCGAGCGGCGCGCCCACCGCGGTCGGCTACGCCCGGGCCCACGCGGCCCTGAGCGCCCTGGCCCGCAAGGCCGAGGCCGGTCCGGCGGGCCCGCAGGGACCCGGGGGACCGGGCGCCCGGGCTCCGCGGCCCGCACAGCCGCAGCCCGCACAGCTCCCCTCGGGGCAGCCCCGGCCCGCCCAGCTGCCGTCCGGGCAGCAGTCCGCGCCGGCCGACGGGGCGCAGTCCGGCACGGGGGCGCAGGCCGCGGGCGCCGGCTCCGCCCTCCCGGCGCGCCGGCCCGCGGGGCCGGTGGCCCCGTACCAGGCCGCACGCCGCCCGGCCCCCCGCACGGTCGGCGGCTTCGACTTCTTCGGCGCGAAGAACGCCGACCGGGCGCGCGCGGCCATCGAGTCGGTCCAGCACGAGGACCTGGCCGATGTGGTCGGGGAGGAGGCCCTGGCCGTCCACAAGGCGGAGTCGGACCGGGCCGCCGCAGGGCCGGAGTCCACGGCGCCCGGGCCCGCGCCGGAGTCCGCGTCGGAGTCCGCGCCGGCCGTTCCCCGGCAGGGCGAGGAGGGCCAGGTCATCGACCTGACCGCCCACGACGAGACCGAGCCGATCGACGTGGTCCGGCTGCGCAGCGCGATCTCCTGAGCGCCGGCCGTCAGACGGCGTTGCGCAGGGACCGGACCGTGCGCGCCAGCTCCGGCTCCGATCCCGCCGTGTGCCGCCGGACTGGCGGTGTCAGCCTGTCGAGCGCAGGTGAGACGGGCGTCCGCGCCCGCACAGCGCGGTGAAGCAGGAACCCACCGAGACGGTCAGACGACCGTGGTAGGACTCCCCGCCCTTTAGGGCGGGGAGCGGAAGTCAAACGGTCTGGTCCGGCATCGGCGCCGTGGTGCTCGGCGCGGTCGTCTTCAAGGAGCGGATCACGCTCGCCCGCCTGCTCTCCTTCGCCTCGATCATCGGCGGCGCGCTGCTGCTGCGCCTGACCTCGGTCTGAAGCGGGCCGCCGTCCGGCGCTCAGGGGTTGGCCAGCACCACGAACATGGAGACGGTTTCGAGCAGCAGCTGCACGCCCAGCGCGACCCGCCGCAGCGTCAGCCGCAATGCGGCCATCGCCACCACGAAGGCGATCACCGCGCCACCGACCAGCGACAGGAAGAGCACGCCGGGGAAGGGTTCGCAGCCGCCCCGCATCAGGCACCCGCTGCCCCGGTCCGTGCTCAGCACCGCCAGCTTCGCCAGGAAGAGGACGGGCAGGAACAGCACGAGCGCGATCACGGAGCCGCGCAGGGCCCGCTTCGAGGCGGCTTCCTGCGGCGTGGCGGGGGCCGACTGGTACCAGGTCATGCCGCCATCCTGTCCCGCCCGGCCGGTACGGGGATCCGTGCGGCTACTCAGTCCCGCGGCCCCGCGTACTCAAGCCCCGGCGGGGCCGGCCGGACCGGGGTTCCGGCCCTCAGAACAGCGGGAGCTGGCCCGGCATCTCGGCCAGGACGAAGCCGTCCAGCGTCGGCGCGGCCGCGCCGAGCACCACCCGGGCCCGGGAGCCGGGGCAGGACACCAGCTCGCCGCGGTCCCGCCCCGCGGGCGGATCGTGCCGGGCGATCCGGCCGCCGGTCACGGCGCAGTCGCGCCCGCATGCGGGACAGGCTCGTCGGGGGGAATGCGCCATGCTCCCAGTGTGCCCTCCGCCACCGACAGCGGCCCCGCCGGGGACACTCAGGCCCCGGCCTCCGCGCCCGCCTCCGCGCCGGCCTCCGCGCCGGCCTCCGCGCCC
>NZ_JBWKDK010000054.1:0-33005 GCF_056436005.1 Streptomyces sp. NPDC043854 | reverse complement strand
CCGCCTCCGCGCCCGCCTCCGCGCCCGCCTCCGCGCCCGCCTCCGCGCCCGCCTCCGCGCCCGCCTCCGCGCCCGCCTCCGCGCCCGCCTCCGCGCCCGCCTCCGCGCGGGAGGCCAGCCACGCCGCGTGCGCCCGGCCCACCCGCTCCCACAGGGCCTGGCGGTCCTCCGGCGTCAGGTCGTCGAGCGCCCGCTCGAACAGCCCGCCCACCACCGACCAGAACTCCCCGGGCGTGTCCAGGATCCGCTCGACGGTCCCCTTCACCGGGTCGATCCGGCTGAGCACCCGCCCCCGCAGCGTGTCGATCCCGTGCGCGTCGCGCCGCAGCATCGCGAGGGTCCGTACGAAGCCGGAGTCCTCGGAGGTCGACAGCCGCCGGTGCTCGGCCTCGAAGTCGGCCGTCCCGGCCGGCGCCGCGAGGAAGTTGACCGCCGGGCACGGTCCGGCGTCGTTGAGGTACCGCCAGCCGGGCTCGTCCCCCTCCAGCCGGGCCAGCGCGTACGTGAACGCCCCCTGCCGGTACGTCCCGACCCGCAGCGGCAGCGGCTCGTACGGCCCGTCGCCCAGCCCGGCGTCGACGAAGTACTCCTCGCCGTCCACCCGCACGGTCAGCGCCAGGTGGTCCCCGCTGACGTCGTGCCGGTCCCGGCCCGCCCGGTCGAGGACACCCGCCCGGTGCCGGGTCACGTCGTACCCGAGGGACTCCAGCAGCAGGGCGAAGGCGCCGTTGAGGTGGAAGCAGTACCCGCCGCGCCCGTCGGCGAAGCGGCGCACCGACAGCGCGGGGTCGATGCCCGGCGGCCTGCCGAGCTGGATGTCGATGTTCTCGTACGGGATGCGCTCCAGGTGGGCGCGCTGGAGCGCGAAGAGCGCACCGGCGGTGGGCCGGGGCGGCTCCGTGAAGCCGAGCCGCCGCAGGTATCCGTCGTAACCGTCGCATATGCCAAGGGTGGTCATTCCCGCACCCTAGGCGCTGACGGCCCCTGTTTTCCCGCGACTTGTCCGTCCGCGACTACTTGTCGATGTCGCCGACGACGAAGAACAGCGAGCCCAGGATCGCCACCATGTCCGCGACGAGCGTGCCGGGCAGCAGCACCGACAGGGCCTGGATGTTGTTGTAGGAGGCCGAGCGCAGCTTCAGCCGGTACGGGGTCTTCTCGCCCTTGGAGACCAGGTAGTAGCCGTTGATGCCGAGGGGGTTCTCGGTCCAGGCGTACGTCGCCCCCTCGGGCGCCTTCAGGACCTTCGGCAGGCGCTGGTTGATCGGGCCGGGCGGCAGCTCGGCCATCCGGTCCAGACAGGCGTCGGCCAGGTCGAGGGAGTTGTGCGTCTGGTCCAGCAGGCATTCGAAGCGGGCCAGGCAGTCGCCCTCGGGCCGGGTGACCACCTTCAGGACGTCCTGGAGCTCGCCGTAGGCCAGGTACGGCTCGTCGCGGCGCAGGTCGAAGTCGACGCCGGAGGCGCGGGCGATCGGGCCGGAGACCCCGTACGCGTGCACCGCCTCGGCGGGCAGTACGCCGACGCCGCGCGTGCGGCCGCGGAAAATCTCGTTGCCGTGGACCAGCTTGTCGTACACGTCCATCCGGCTGCGGACGTCGGCGATCGCCGCGCGGGCCCGGCCGAGCCAGCCCGCCGGCAGGTCCTCCTTGAGGCCGCCGACGCGGTTGAACATGTAGTGCATGCGACCGCCGGAAATCTCCTCCATGACGGCCTGGAGCTCCTCGCGCTCGCGGAACGCGTGGAAGATCGGGGTGATCCCGCCCAGTTCGAGGGGGTAGGACCCGAGGAACATCAGGTGGTTCAGCACCCGGTTCAGCTCGGCGAGCAGGGTCCGCATCCACACGGCCCGCTCGGGGACCTCCATGCCGAGCATCCGCTCGACCGCCATGACCACGCCGAGCTCGTTGGAGAACGCCGACAGCCAGTCGTGGCGGTTGGCGAGCATGACGATCTGCCGGTAGTCACGGGCCTCGAAGAGCTTCTCGGCGCCGCGGTGCATGTAGCCGACCACCGGCTCGGCGCTCGCGATGCGCTCGCCGTCCAGGACGAGGCGCAGGCGCAGCACGCCGTGCGTGGAAGGGTGCTGCGGTCCGATGTTGAGCACCATGTCGGTGCTCTCCGCCGCGCCGCCGATGCCGACCGTGGTCTCCGTCATGGCCGCATTCTCTCAGCCCGGCGCGGGATCTCGTCCTCTGGTCCCACGGGGCGGACTCCCGGGCGCCCTAGGGTGGGGGCATGGACACGGGGACGGGGACGGGGACGGGGATGGACGGGGCGGGACCCGGCTGGGTGGGCCTTCAGGGCGGGCTGCTCACGGTGCGAAGGCTGCTGCTCGTGGTGTGGATGCTGCTGCTGGCGGGTGCGACCGCCCTGGCGCTGTGGCTGCTGGCCGGCCCGGTGTGGGCGGCGGCCGGGGCGTTCTGGCTCGCGGTCCTGGCCTGGGGGTGGGGGCTGCTCGAACGCAACTGGCGGTCCTGGCGCTACGCCGAGCGCGCCGACGACCTGCTGATCAGCCGGGGCGTGCTCTGGCAGGGGCAGACCGTGGTCCCGTACGGGCGGATGCAGCTGGTCGAGGTGACCTCGGGGCCGCTGGAACGCCGCTTCGGGCTGGCCTCCGTCCAGCTGCACACGGCGGCCGCGGCGACCGACGCGAAGATCCCCGGCCTGCTGCCGGCCGAGGCCGAGCGGCTGCGGGACCGGCTCACCGCGCTCGGCGAGGCAAGGTCGGCGGGCCTGTGAGCGGCGGGCCCGTGAGCGACAACCCCACGGCCGCCGGAGCCGCCGCCGCCCCGGTGTCCACCGCCGCGCCCGCCGGAGCCGTTGCCGTCGAGCGGCGGCTGCACGTGCTGACACCATTGCGCCGCGCCTGGGTGCCGATCGCCGCGATCGCCGGTGCGGCCGCCCAGGCGGGCGAGGAGCTGGCCGACCGGTTCGGCCGCCTCTCGCCGGCCGGGGAGCTGGGGGCCCTCGCCGCCCTCGCCCTCCTCTGCGCCGTGTACGGCTTCCTGAGCTGGTGGTTCACGTACTACTCGGTCACCGACACCGAGCTGCGCATCCGCAGCGGCCTGGTCTTCCGGCGCACCGCGCACATCCGGCTCGACCGGATCCAGGCCATTGACGTCACCCGCCCGCTGCTGGCGCGGATCGCGGGTGTCGCCAAGCTCCGGCTCGACGTCATCGGCACCGAGGCCAAGGACGAGCTGGCCTTCCTCGGCGAGCGCGAGGCCGCGGAGCTGCGCGCCGAGCTGCTCGCGCTGGCGGCCGGCTTCGCCCCCGAGGAGGCGGCCGCGGTGGGCGAGGCCCCGCAGCAGGAGCTGCTGCGGGTGCAGCCCCGCGACCTCGCGATGTCGCTCGCCCTCACCCTGGGCACCTGGGCGGCGATACCCGCGGCGGTGGTGGCGCCGCTGGCCGTCTGGTGGTTCAGCGAGAGCGTCTGGGCGGCCTTCGGCACCCTGGTGCCGGTCCTCGGCGGCATCTGGGCGGGCACGGCCGGCCGCTTCCTGGAGGAGTACGACTGGCGGGTCGCCGAGTCCCCGGACGGGCTGCGCATCGACCACGGGCTGCTGGACCGGGCCCACGAGACCGTGCCGCCGGGGCGGGTGCAGTCCCTGCGGATCGTCGAGCCGCTGCTGTGGCGGCGGCGCGGCTGGGTCCGGGTGGAGCTGTCGGTGGCCGGCTCGAAGAACGGCGTCCTCATCCCGGTGGCCTCCCGGGCCGCCGCCCGGGCCGTGGTCGCCCGGGTCCTGCCGGGCGTGGACCCGGACGCCCTGGTCTTCCGGCCGTCCCCGCGGGGCCGGGCGCGCTGGGTGGTCCCGGTGTGGTGGAAGGGGTACGGGCTGGCCGTCTCCGGGGAGGTGTTCGCGGCCCGGCGCGGGCGGCTGTGCCGCCGCACCGAGCTCGTTCCGCACGCGAAGGTGCAGAGCGTCCGGCTCACCCAGGGCCCGTGGGAGCGGGCCCGCGGTGTGGCCGACGTCTGCGTGGACACCGGCGCGAACACCACGGTGACGGCCCGACTGCGGGCCGCGGACGAGGCCGCGGCCGTGCTGGACGCGCAGGCGGACCGCTCGCGCACCTCCCGCGCGGACGCCCGCCCGGACCGCTGGATGACCTGAGCCGCCCGGGGCCTCGGCGCGGCCGAAGCGGCCGAGGCGCGGCCTAAGCGGCGCCGCCGCCCGCCCGGACCAGGCCGGACTCGTACGCGAGGACGACGACCTGCACCCGGTCGCGCAGGTTCAGCTTGGTCAGGATGCGGCCCACGTGCGTCTTGACCGTGGCCTCCGACAGCACCAGCCGGCCCGCGATCTCACCGTTCGACAGCCCCTGCGCCACCAGCAGCATGACCTCCCGCTCGCGCTCGGTCAGCCGCTCGATCTCCTTGTTCTGCGGCTCCTTGGTGCCGGTCGGCAGCATGGGCGCGAACCGGTCCAGCAGGCGCCGGGTCGTCGAGGGGGCCACCACCGCGTCACCGCTGTGCACCGAGCGGATCGCGGCCAGCAGCTCCGCCGGCGGAACGTCCTTGAGCATGAAGCCGCTCGCGCCCGCCTTCAGCCCGGAGAAGGCGTACTCGTCCAGGTCGAAGGTGGTCAGGATGATCACCTTGGGGTGCTCGGGGCGCTCGCAGATCCGCCGCGTGGCCTCGACCCCGTCCAGCCGGGGCATCCGGACGTCCATCAGCACCACGTCCGCCTTCGTGGACCGCAGCACCTCCAGGGCCTCCAGGCCGTCCCCGGCCTCGGCGACCACCTCCATGTCCGGCTGGGCGGCGAGCACCATGCGGAAGCCCGTGCGCAGCAGCACCTGGTCGTCGACGAGCATGACTCTTACGGAATTCGCCGGCGTCGGCGCATCAGGGGCAGTCATACGGCGAGCATACGCAGCGGCCCGGTCCGCCGGACCCGTGGCGGCACGTCAGCCCTTCTTCAGCGGCAGCAGCGCGCTGATACGGAATCCGCCGCCGGGGCGCGGGCCCGCTTCCAGGGTGCCGCCGACCATGCCGACCCGCTCGCGCATGCCGATCATCCCGTGCCCGGCGCCGTCGGCGCCGCCGTCCTCGTACAGCTCGTGGGCCGCGCCCCGGCCGTCGTCCTCGACGAGCAGGCCGAGCCCGTCGTCGAAGTAGACCAGCCGGACGCTCGCCTTGGCGTCCGGGCCGCCGTGCTTGCGCGTGTTCGTCAGCGCCTCCTGCACGATCCGGTACGCCGTCAGCTCGACGCCGCTGGGCAGCTTGCGCGGGGCGCCCTCGACCTCGAAGTCCACCGCGAGACCGGCCGTCCGCACCTGCTCGACGAGGACCTCGATCTGCTCGACGTCCGGCTGCGGCACGTAGTCCTCGGACTCCTGCGGCTCCCCGGTGCGCAGCACGCCCAGCAGGCGGCGCATCTCGGCCAGCGCCTGCCGGCCCGTGCCGGAGATGGTCTGGAGGGCCTCCTTGGCCTGGTCCGGCGCCACGTCCATGACGTACGCCGCCCCGTCCGCCTGCACCACCATCACCGACACGTTGTGGGCGACGACGTCGTGCAGCTCGCGGGCGATCCGGGCGCGCTCGGCGGCGACGGCCACCTTGGCCTGGGCCTCGCGCTCCTTCTCCAGCCGCTGGTTCCGCTCGACGAGCTGGGCGTAGTAGGCGCGGCGGGTGCGCAGGGAGTCGCCGAGCACCCAGGCCAGGGCGAACGGGACCATGGCGAACAAGGCGAACAGGATGTTTTCGGTGCTGTCGCCCTTGTCGACGGGGAAGCGCAGCCCGTACAGCGGGGAGGCGGCCAGTCCGATGCCGAGCGCGGTGCGCGAGAACGTGCGCGGGAGCTCGGCCGAGGCGGCGACGGTGTAGAGGATGACCAGCATGCCGAAGTCCGCGGTGTGGGCCTCGACGCCGGCCAGCAGCTGGTAGGCGCCGGTGCCGGCGGCCAGCCAGAACATCTGCCGCGTCCATCTGCGGCGCAGGGCGACGACGGCGCCCATCGCGATCACCGAGGGGACGGCGAGCAGCTTGGCGGCGGTGTCGTCGGAGCCGCTGCCGGCGACCTCCAGCATGGCGATCCCGGACAGGAGGACAGCCCAGAAGGTGTCGACGCCCGTCGGGTGTCTGCGGAGGAAGTCGTAGAGGCGCTGCACGTAACCCAGAGTAGGCAAAGAAGATAGATGCTGGAGTCAACCACAGGTGCGATCCGTGATCCGGGGGCGTACTCCGCAAGGTGGAGGCCGAGCTTAGCCTGTGGGGGATGAGCACTCAGGGCGAAAACAGGGGTCCGGTCGGCTGGCGGACGGCCGTGGAGGCCGCGCTGTACGGGCCCGGCGGCTTCTACGTGCGCCCCGGCGGCCCGGGTCCCGCCGGGCACTTCCGCACCTCCGTGCACGCCTCGCCGCTGTACGCGGGGGCCGTGGCCCGGCTGCTGTCCCGGGTGGACGAGCAGCTCGGCCGCCCGGAGGGGCTGGACCTGGTCGACGTCGGGGCCGGGCGGGGGGAGCTGCTCGCCGGGGTGCTCGCCGCGCTGCCGGCGCCGGTGGCCGCGCGGGTGCGCCCGTACGCGGTGGAGAAGGCGGAGCGGCCACCGGGCCTGGACCCGCGGATCCACTGGGTGTCCGAGCCGCCGGCGGGGGCCGCGGGGCTGCTGTTCGCCAACGAGTGGCTGGACAACGTACCCCTGGACGTCGTGCAGGACGGGCACTACGTGCTGGTCGCGCCGGACGGCACCGAGAGCCGGGGCCCGGCGGTCGGCGGCGCCGACCTGGCCTGGCTGGAGCGGTGGTGGCCGGAGCCGGGCCGGGCCGAGATCGGGCGGCCGCGGGACGAGGCCTGGGCCGCGGCCGTCGCGACCCTGGAGCGGGGGCTGGCGGTGGCCGTGGACTACGCCCACACCCGCGGGACGCGGCCGGCGTACGGGACGCTGACCGGCTTCCGGGAGGGCCGGGAGGTGGCCCCGGTCCCGGACGGCAGCTGCGACGTCACCGCCCACGTGGCCCTGGACTCCTGTGCCGGCCCGGGCGCGGTGCTGCTGACCCAGCGGGAGGCGCTGGGCGCGCTCGGCGTCTCGGCTGCCCGGCCGCCGCTCGCGCTGGCCTCGTCGGACCCCGTCGGCTACGTACGCGCCCTGGCCGCGGCGGGGGAGGCGGCCGAGCTCACCGCCCGCGGCGGGCTGGGCGACTTCGGCTGGCTGGTGCAGCCGGTCGGCGTGACCGCCTGGCCGGACTGAACCGCAGTCGGCCGGACTGCCGCGGCGGGTCGGGCCGAACCGGGACGGTCGGGGCTGAACCGCGGCGGTCGGGGCTGAACCGCGGCGGCCCGGGCTGAGCCGCCGCACGCGGATTCCCGCCCCGGACACGCCGGAGGGGCCGGCGCCTGCCGGCCCCTCCGGTTCGCCTCGCGGGCGACCGCCGGTCGGTTGTCCGCCGGTCGGCTACTCGGCCACCTCGTGGCCGTGCCCGTCGTGCAGGCCGCCGCCGCTGCCCGCGCTGCCGCCGGTGGGCTGCGAGACCACCGGCTTCGACAGCGGCGCCAGGTCGTGGGCGTAGTGGCCCACCGCGTCCGCGATGACGTCCACGTTGATGTCCAGCGCCTTCTGGTCGATGTTCTTCAGGTCATCGCCCTTGGCGTGGTAGTTCGGGTCGTAGGCCACGCCGGCCTGGCCGCCGAACTTCGCCGCCTGCGCCTCGGTCTTGATGCCCTCGGCGCCGGTGAAGGTGCCGCCCGACGGGATGCCGACCTCGATGAACGGCCCGTAGTCCGAGCGGCCCGTGAAGTCCGTGCCCTCGTGCGGGATCTTCTTCGAGTCGAGGAAGTCGGTGATGCCCTTCTCCAGCTGGGCGGAGCCCTCCGGGCCCGGACCGGCCCCGACGCCGTCGGAGTTGTCGCCGTCGTAGACGAAGTAGGCCGGGTTCGGCGAGGCGATCATGTCGAAGTTCAGGTACAGCTTGATCTGCTTCTTCTGCGCCTCGGTCAGGCCGCCGACGTATGCCTCGGAGCCGAGCAGGCCGAACTCCTCGGCCGACCACCAGGCGAACTTCACCTTGTTCTTGATCTTCTTCTGGTCGCCCGCGAGGCGCTGCGCGACCTGGAGGATGCCGGCCGAGCCCGAGCCGTTGTCGTTGATGCCCGGCCCGGCCGAGACCGAGTCGAGGTGCGCACCGAGGAAGACGGTGTTGTTCTCGTCGCCGCCCTGCGTCTCCGCGATGACGTTGAACGTCTTGCGCTGCTCCCGCAGTTCGCGGATGTCCAGGGTGACCTCGACCGGGCCGGCCGCGGCGTCGGCGGTGAGCCGCTGGCCGTCGGCCTGGGTGATGCCGCCGGTCGGGATCTTGCCGGCGTTCGGGTCGCCGAGGGTGCCGTTGAGGGCGCCGTCGGTGTTGTTGTAGATGATCGCGCCGACGGCGCCGGCCGCGGCCGCGTTGGCCTGCTTGACGGCGAAGGTGCAGCCGCCGCGCTTGACCAGGGCGATCTTGCCGGTGAACGCGCCCGCGGCGAAGTCGCCGGGCTCGCAGCCGTTGGTGCCGTCGGCGTCGACGGGCGCCGGGGCGATCTGCGCCGTGATGCCGGCCTCGGGGCCGCTCGCGGTGTAGGTCATCAGCTCGATCGGCACGTCGCGGCCGTTCGCGCCGTTGACCTTGAGCGTCTCCGCGACCGTCTCGACGTAGGTGAACTCGAACTCGTTGCGCGAGACCTTGTACCCGGCGTTCCTCATCACCGCTTCGACGTACTGGGCGGACTGCACGTGGCCCTTGGAGCCGGCCACGCGGGTGCCGTTGTTGTAGTCGGCGATGGACTGGAAGACCTTCAGGTGGTTGTAGGCGCCTTTGCCGGTCGAGTCCTTGACCAGCTTCCTGGCCAGTGCGTCCGCCCGGGCCGCGTCGCTCTGCGGGCTGGTGGCTCCGGCCGGGCCGGCCAGGAGCAGCGGCGATACGAGGGTGGCGGCGGCCAGGGCGGCGGTCGCTGCGGCTATACGGCGTGAGGGCATGAAGGTCCTTCCACGACAGGTGCGAGCAGACAGACAGGTGGCAATGCGCGGTACGTGGGGGGAGTGGTGGACGCACGTTATAGACGAGCAGGCGGATCTGGCCAGAGTTTTCACTGATTCCGGTTCGTGAATTCCGTATATCGGTGCGTCTGCGCAGTAAGGAACCGGCCACCGCTAGCGCAGGATGCCCTCGATGAAGTCGGGTCCGATCCGGGCAACAACCCCCAGATCCAACTGGTGCTGGGCATAACGCCCCTGACGCCGCGTATGGAGCAGTCCGGCCTTCTTCAGCGCGGACAGGTGCCGCGACACCTCCGGCGGGGTGATCCCGTGCACGGCCGCCAGCTCGCTCGTCGTGTACGGCGCGCGGGCCAGGCTCCGGCACAGCATCATCCGCATCGGGTGGGCCAGTGCCTCCATCCGCCGCTGGAGCAGCTCCACCGAACCGGGGGACGGCAGTTCGGGGTTGCGCACCGGGTAGTGGACCACCGGCCGCCAGCCGGGGGCGTGCAGCACGAGCAGGTGCGGCCAGCCGAAGTGCGTCGGGACGAAGACCAGGCCGGGGCCTATCTCCGGATCGGTCGCGGTGGCCGTGCCGTGGACCATCTTGTCGGCGGTGATGGTGGTGCGGGCCTCGTCGACGTCCAGGGCGGCGGAGACCTCCGCCAGTGCGGCGGGCAGCCCCTTGCGGCGCAGCACCTCGGTCTTGTGCCGGGCGTCCGCGGTCTGCTCGGGCTCGATCCGCCGCCAGGTCTCGGCGAAGAAGGCCTCGTCGCAGTCCTCCAGGAGCCGGCGCATCCAGACCCGTACGCCGGCGGTGTCGTCCAGCAGCCGCAGCGAGAACTCCAGCCGGCCGGGGCCGCGGGCGGCGGCCGTCTCCAGCACCTTGGCCCGGGCGCCGGCGTCGGTCAGCGGGGAGGGCCCGCCGCCCTCGTTGTACAGCGCCAGCCAGCAGTGCTCCAGGGCGGCCATCACGAACCGCTCGTCGTCCAGCTTGTCGAGTACGTCGAGCTCCTCGGCCAGGGTCGCGGCGGGCCGCCCGGTGCCGCCGGGGACGCCCGCGAAGGCCATGAAGATGTCGGAGAAGGAGCTGCGCCACATGAAGTCGCCCTCCAGCAGCCGGTCCGCGAGGCAGGGGTCGAGCCCGGCGGCGGTGGCGGCGGTCCAGGAGGCGAGCCCGGGGTGGTGGGCGGGCTGCGAGAGCGCGTGCAGGGTCATGCAGAGCTCGGCGAGCGGCGAGGGCGCGAAGGCGATGTGCTCGTCGGGGAGCCCGGCGATGTCGATGGTGACGCTCATCGGCCCATTCTGGCCGCCGCCGGGCCCGATCCGGCCGCGCGGCGGCCACCGGCGCGCCGCCGGGCCCGCAGCTGTCGCCCGGAAGGCGGCCGACGGGGCTGCGCGGCTGGTCAGGGCGTCGATTGACGAGCAGCGTCAATCGACGCGCGGCCTGCCGCAGGAGGGTTCAGGGTGGAGGTATGACAGCGATCGAGCAGTACCTCATCGACACGTACCGGGCGTCCCAGCACGGTGTCCCGCTGCCCCCGCCGCCGGGCCGCGACGACCTCGCCGCGGTGCGGGCGGCCCGGAACTACGCGCAGTTCCGGGCCGTACTCGACGGCCGGGCGGCACGCCACCCGTGGCGGGCGGCCGTCCGCCGCCTGCTGAGCCGCCCCCGGCCCTGCTGACCGGGGCCGCAGGCCGCGGCCGCGCCGACCGCGACCCCGCCCACCGCGGCCAGCGGGGGCCCGGCCCGCCGGCTCAGGAGAAGTTCGGCGCGTTGCGCTCGTAGACCAGGCGCAGCCCGATCAGCGTCAGCCACGGCTCGTGGTCGTCGATCACCGAGGACTCGCCGAGCACCATCGGCGCCAGCCCGCCCGTGGCGATGACCCGGACGTCGTCCGGATCGCCGTGCGGGCCCGCCAGCTCCCGGGCCATGCGGGTGACCACCCCGTCGACCTGGCCCGCGAACCCGTACACCACGCCCGACTGCATCGCCTCGACGGTGGACTTGCCGATCACGTGCCGCGGCCGGGCCAGCTCGATCTTGCGGAGCTGGGCGCCGCGTACGCCCAGGGCCTCCATCGAAATCTCGATGCCCGGGGCGATCACGCCGCCCACGTACTCGCCCTTCGCGGACACCGCGTCGAAGGTGGTCGCCGTACCGAAGTCGACCACGATCGCGGGGCCCCCGTAGAGGTCGACGGCCGCGACCGCGTTGATGATGCGGTCCGCGCCGACCTCCTTGGGGTTGTCCATGAGGATCGGCACGCCCGTCTTGATGCCCGGCTCGACGAGCACCGCGGGGACGTCGCCGTAGTAGCGGCGCGTCACCTCGCGGAGCTCGTGCAGCACCGACGGCACCGTCGAGCAGATCGCTATGCCGTGGATGCCGTCGCCCAGCTCGCTGCCGAGCATCGGGTGCATGCCCATCAGGCCCTGCATCAGGACGGCCATCTCGTCGGCCGTGCGGCGCGGGTCGGTGGAGATGCGCCAGTGCTCGACGATCTCGTCACCGTCGAACAGGCCGAGCACGGTGTGGGTGTTGCCGACGTCGATGGTGAGCAGCACCGGTTACACCGCCTCGCGCAGGTCGAGTCCGATGTCCAGGATGGGCGAGGAGTGCGTCAGCGCGCCCACGGCCAGGAAGTCCACGCCCGTCTCGGCGTACGCCCGCGCGTTCTCCAGGGTCAGCCGGCCGGAGGACTCCAGGATCGCCTTGCCCTTGTTGTGCTCCTTGTTCAGGATCACGGCCTCCTCGGTGTCCATCGGCGTGAAGTTGTCGAGGAGGATCAGGTCGGCCCCGGCGTCCATGACCTCGCGCGCCTGGTGCAGGGTGTCGACCTCCACCTCGATCGGCACCTCCGGGAACGCCTCGCGCACGGCCTTGAACGCCTCCGCGACCCCGCCGGCGGCGACCACGTGGTTGTCCTTGACCAGCGCCGCGTCCGACAGGGACATGCGGTGGTTGACGCCGCCGCCGCAGCGCACCGCGTACTTCTCCAGCGAGCGCAGGCCCGGCGTGGTCTTGCGGGTGTCGCGGACCTTGGCCTTGGTGCCCTCCAGCACGTCCGCCCAGCGGCGGGTGGCCGTGGCGATGCCCGACAGCCGGCACAGGATGTTCAGCGCGCTGCGCTCGGCGGTCAGCAGGTCCCGGGTGCGGGCCCGCACCGACAGCAGCACGTCGCCCTTCGCCACGGTGTCGCCGTCCTCGGCGTGCCGCTCGACCTCGAAGGCCTCGCTGCACGCGACGGAGAACACCGCCTCGACGACGCGCAGCCCGGCCACGACGCCGTCCTCGCGGGCGACGAAGTCGGCGACGGCCTCGGCCTCCTCGGGCACGGTCGCGACGGTGGTGACGTCCACACCGCCGTCGAGGTCCTCGGCCAGCGCCATGTGGGCGATGTCCTCGACCTCGACGGGGTCGAGGCCCGCCTCGGCCAGCAGCCCGGCGAGCGCCGGGTCCAGGCCGCTCTCCTCGCCGTCGCCGCAGCCGCAGTCGTCGCCGCAGCCGCCTTCGTTCTGCTCGATCAGGGGGAGTTCGGGGGTGCTCACGATGCCTGCTCCTGGCTCAGGGGGTGCTGTACGGACGGGAAGTCCGCGGAGTCGGTGGGGGTGACGACCAGGGCCCGCTTCTCGGTGGCGGACAGCCTGACGACGAGGTGGCGGCGCCAGGCGGCGTCGTCGCGCTCGGGGAAGTCCTCGCGCCAGTGGCAGCCGCGGGTCTCCTCGCGCCGCAGGGCGGCGGCGACCAGGACCCGGGCCACGCACAGCAGGTTCGTGGCCTCCCACGTGTCGGTGCCCGGCACGGCGGTCTTGCCGTTCGTCTCCAGGGCGGTGAGCGCGGTGGCGTACAGGTCCTCCAGGGCGGCGGCCGCGGCGCGCAGGGACTCGGCGGAGCGGAGCACGCCCGCGCCCTGCGTCATGATGCCCTGGACCTCGTAGCGGGCCTCGGCGGGCTGCAGCGGGCCGGTCGAGGGGACCGGTATGCCGGGGCCGTTGCCCGACGGGGCGCTCGCCGCGATGTCCTCGGCGATCCGCTCGGCGAAGACCAGCCCCTCCAGCAGGGAGTTGGAGGCCAGCCGGTTCGCGCCGTGCACACCGGTGCAGGCGACCTCGCCGCACGCGTACAGGCCGGGGACGGTGGTGCGGCCGTGCAGGTCGGTGCGGACGCCGCCGGAGGCGTAGTGCGCGGCGGGCGCGACCGGGATGGGCCGGGTCACCGGGTCGATGCCGTGGGCCCGGCAGGCGGCCAGGATGGTCGGGAAGCGCTGCTCCCACATCTCGGCGCCGAAGTGCCGGGCGTCCAGGTACATGTGCTGCGCGCCCTGCTCCTGCATGCGGCGCATGATGCCCTTGGCGACGATGTCGCGCGGGGCCAGCTCGGCCAGCTCGTGCGCGCCGACCATGAAGCGGACGCCGTCCGCGTCGACCAGGTGGGCGCCCTCGCCGCGGACCGCCTCCGACACCAGCGGCTGCTGGCCCTCGGCGTCCGGGCCCAGGTACAGCACCGTGGGGTGGAACTGGACGAACTCCAGGTCGGAGACCTCGGCCCCGGCGCGCAGCGCGAGCGCCACGCCGTCGCCGGTGGACACCGACGGGTTGGTGGTGGCGGAGAACACCTGGCCCATGCCGCCGGTGGCGAGGATCACGGCGGGCGCGTGGACGGCGCCGACCCCGTCGTGCTGGCCCTCGCCCATGACGTGCAGGGTGACGCCGGCCGTGCGGCCCTCGGCGTCCTGGAGCAGGTCCAGGACCAGCGCGTTCTCGACCGTCCGGATCCCGGCGGCCTGGACGGCCTCGACCAGCGCGCGGGAAATCTCGGCGCCGGTGGCGTCGCCGCCCGCGTGCGCGATCCGGCGCCGGTGGTGGCCGCCCTCGCGGGTCAGCTCGATCTCCCCGGTCTCGGCGGAGGTGTCGAAGACGGCCCCGGAGGCGATCAGCCGGCGCACCGCGTCGGGCCCGTCGGTGACCAGGAGCCGGACGGCGTCCTCGTCGCACAGGCCGGCGCCCGCGACCAGGGTGTCGTCCAGGTGCTGCCCGGGGGTGTCGCCCTCGCCGAGCGCGGCGGCGATCCCGCCCTGGGCCCAGCGGGTGGAGCCGTCGTCGAGCCGGGCCTTGGTGACCACGACGGTACGGCGGCCCGCGGCGGCGCAGCGCAGCGCGGCCGTCAGACCCGCCACGCCCGAGCCGACGACCACGACGTCGGCCTCGACGGCCCAGCCGGGGGCGGGCGCGTGCAGCCGTATGCCGGTACCGGCGGGGCCTGTGCCTGGGGTGCTCACGAGTGTGCTCCGAACTCCAATGGGATGTTGTCGATCAGCCGGGTCGTGCCGACCTTCGCGGCGACGGCCAGCACGGCCCGCCCGGTGAAGTCGGGGCCGACGTCGGTGAAGTCCTGCGGGTCCACCAGGGCCAGGTAGTCCAGGACCAGCGGCGGCTCGTGCCGGCCCGCCTCCTCCAGGACGTGCCGGGCCGCGGCCCGTACGGCGTCCGGCAGGCCGGTTCCGGGCGCGGCCGCCGCGGAGGACACGGCGTGCGCGTCGGCCGAGGCCCGGATCTCGCCCAGCCGGGCCAGGGCCGAGGCCCGCTCGTCGCTGGCGGGGGCCGCCTCGGCGCGGGCGCGCAGCGCGGCCTGCGCGGCGAGCCGGTCGCGGCCCGCGAACAGGGCGCGGGACAGGGCCAGGGCGGTGCGCCGCTCGGGGACGGAGAGGTAGCGGTTGCGGGAGGACAGCGCGAGCCCGTCCTCCTCGCGGACGGTCGGTACGCCGATCACCTCGACGGGGAAGTTCAGGTCGGTCACCATCCGCCGGATCAGCGCCAGCTGCTGGGCGTCCTTCTGGCCGAACAGGGCCAGGTCGGGGCGGGTGAGGTGGAGCAGCTTGGCGACGACGGTCAGCATGCCGTCGAAGTGCCCGGGCCGGGTGGCGCCCTCCAGGCGGGTGCCCATCGGGCCGGCGCTGATCCGCACCTGGGGGTCCCCGCCGGGGTAGACCTCGTCGACGGCCGGGGCGAACACGGCGTCGGCGCCCGCCCCGTGGGCCAGCTCCAGGTCGGCGTCGAGGGTGCGCGGGTAGCGGTCGAGGTCCTCGTTCGCCCCGAACTGGAGCGGGTTGACGAAGACCGTGACGACGACCTGGCCGTCGGGCCCGGCCTGCTCGCGGGCCGACCGGATCAGGGTGGCGTGCCCCTCGTGGAGGGCGCCCATCGTCATGACGACCGCGCGCGGCCCGGAGCCGGCGCGCGGGAGCTGCGCGAGCTTCTCCGCGGTGTCGATCAGCAGCAGGTGGTGGCTCACCGGCCGTTGCCCCCTTCGGGTCCCTCGGTGCCGTTCGGGTCCGTTCCGGCCCGGCCGCCGTCCGCGCCGGCGCCGTCGGCGAGGACCCCCAGCAGGTCCTCGGCCAGCTCGGGCTTGAGCAGACCGTGCGCCAGGGCCCGGTCCGCGGTCGTACGGGCCATCGCCAGGTACCCGGCGAGCGTGCCCGGGGCGTGCCGGCGCAGCTCCGACACGTGCGCGGCGACCGTCCCGGCGTCGCCGCGGGCCACCGGACCGGTCAGCGCGGCGTCCCCCGAGCGCAGGGCGTTGTCCAGGGCCGCGCCCAGCAGCGGGCCGAGCATCCGGTCGGGGTGCTCCACGCCGGCCTTGGCCAGCAGCTCCATGGCCTGGGCGACCAGCGTGACCAGGTGGTTCGAGCCGAGGGCGAGGGCGGCGTGGTAGAGCGGGCGGTCCGCCTCCGCGATCCACTCGGGCTCCCCGCCCATCTCGATGACCAGGGCCTCGGCCGCGAGCCGCAGCTCGTCGGGGGCGGTGACGCCGAAGGAGCAGCCGGCGAGCCGCTGCACGTCGACCTCGGTGCCGGTGAACGTCATCGCGGGGTGCAGGGCCAGCGGCAGCGCGCCCGCCCGGCGGGCCGGGTCCAGGACGGCGGCCCCGTACCGCCCCGAGGTGTGCACGAGCAGCTGCCCCGGCCGTACCGCGCCGGTCTCGGCGAGCCCCTGCACGAGGCCGGGCAGCGCGTCGTCGGGCACGGTCAGCAGCACCAGGTCGGCCAGCTCCAGCACCTGCGCGGGCGGGACGAGCGGCACGTCGGGCAGCATCCGCTCGGCGCGGCGGCGGGAGGCGTCCGAGACGCCGGAGACGGCGACCGGGCGGTGCCCCGCCTGCTGGAGGGCGCGGGCCAGGGCCGGGCCGACCCGGCCGGCCCCGACGACGCCGACGGTCAGCCGGGCGGGTCGGGCGGACGGATCCCGGGGGTCCGTCTGATGGGGTGCGTTCACGCGGGGTGGGCCTTCCGTTCCAGTCCGCGGGGGTACCGGACGATACGCCGCCATGCTAGCCCCTGGGCGCGAGGGGCGATCGGCGATGATCTGGGCCATGACCGATGACACCGAGCGGTTGAACCGGCTGGTCCGGGCGGGGCGCGCGGCCGAGCGCAAGCTGTCGGGCA
The DNA here is from genome assembly GCF_056436005.1 of Streptomyces sp. NPDC043854. Lineage (NCBI taxonomy): Bacteria > Bacillati > Actinomycetota > Actinomycetes > Kitasatosporales > Streptomycetaceae > Streptomyces > Streptomyces sp. NPDC043854. Next base: position 16,611 of record NZ_JBWKDK010000054.1, on the reverse strand, counting down.
GCGTGCGCGAGACGACGGTCGGCGAGCTGCTCGCGGAACTGGCCGCGCCCGACCCCGACGAGCCCGCCGACGTCTACGGCGACGGCGTCGTGGCCAGGCTGGAGGAGCGGGTCGCCGAGCTCCTCGGCATGGAGGAGGCCGCGTTCTTCCCGTCGGGCACGATGGCCCAGCAGATCGCCCTGCGCTGCTGGGCGGGCCGCACCGGGAACCCGGTGGTCGCCCTGCACCCGATGAGCCACCCGGAGCTGTGGGAGGGTGGCGCGCTGTCCCTGGTCTCGGGCCTGCGCACGGTGCACCCCACGCGGGAGCCCCGCCAGCCCACCGCCGAGGAGGTCGCCGACCTCGCCGAGCCCTTCGGCACACTGATGCTGGAACTCCCGCTGCGCGACGCGGGCTTCCTGCTGCCGTCCTGGGAGGAGCTGGAGGAGCTCGTCGGCGCGGCCCGGGAGCGGGAGGCCGTCGTCCACTTCGACGGGGCCCGGCTGTGGGAGGCCGCCACCCACCTCGGCCGGTCCCTGCCGGAGATCGCGGCCCTGGCCGACTCGGTGTACGTGTCCTTCTACAAGTCGCTGGGCGGGCTGAGCGGGGCGGCGCTCGCGGGCCCGTCCACCCTGATCGCCGAGGCGAAGGTGTGGCGCCACCGGTACGGCGGCCAGGTCTTCCGCCAGTTTCCGCAGGCGCTGTCGGCCCTGGCCGGGCTGGAGCGGGAGCTGCCGCGGCTGCCGTCGTACGTGGCGCACGCGCGCGTGGTGGCCGAGGGACTGCGGGAGGGCTTCCTGACCGCCGGGGCCCCCTGGTTCCGGATCCACCCGGGGGTGCCGCACACCCACCAGTTCCAGGTCTGGCTGCCGTACGCGGCGGACCGGCTGACGGATGCCGGGATCCGGCTGGCGGAGGAGACGGGCACCGTCCTGTTCCGCAGCTGGGAGCCGGCGCCCGTTCCGGGCCTGGCGGTGACGGAGGTGACGGTCACCGAGCCCGGCCTGGCCTGGACCGGCCGGGACGCCGCCGAGGCCGCCGCCGCCTTCCTCGCCCGCCTCTAAGCGGGCAGCAACCCCGGCAGCCCCCGAGGCGTCCTTCAAGGCGCCGGTGCAACCCGGCACGCCGGGCACGACGCACCGAATTCGGCCGAAGTGGCCGACTCGGGGCTCCCACGGGGTTACCGTCCCCCCACGGGAAGCACCAGCCCGTCCATCGGAGGGAGAGACACCATGACCGCTGACCCCGAGTGGCGGAAGTCCTCGTACTGCGGAGAGGGAGAGGCCTGCGTCTACGTGCTCGCCACCCCCGGGCACCTCGTCCGCGTGGCCGACCGCGCCGACCCGGCGCACCTCGTCCTGGCCACCACGCAGTCCGCCTGGGCCGACTTCCTGCGCGCCGTGAAGGAGCACGGCTGACCCGCCGCCGGCCCGCGGCCGCTCCCGCCGCGCCGGAATCACGGCGATCAGGAGTTTTTGTCCGATTAGCGCGTATCTTCGGCGCATGCCCACGCCCTACGGATCCCGCGGCGGCATGGCGTTCAGCGCCGCCGAGCTGCGCGTGCTCAGGCGCACCCTCGCCCATGCCCTCCAGCCCTCCACGGCCCCCCTGACGACACCCGAGGTACAGGACTGCCTGCGCCTCGCGCAGGCGGTGGACGAAGCGGTCCAGGAGGCGGGCCGGCTCAGAGCGTTCCTCCTCGCCGACCTCGCGCGCTACCGCAGCGCCCTGCCCGGCAGCCTCTCCGGCTACCTGAAGCTGCTCCAGGACGCCCTGGCCGCCGGCTACGAGCCCGCGCCGGACGACCTGGCCGCCCTGCGCGCGCTGCGCGCCAACCCGGTCGCCGCGGCGCTGCTGGAGCGCGCCCAGGCCGTCGCCGGGCGCGCGCTGCGCCGGCGGCTGCCCGCCGCCCCGCCGCCCCGGACCCGGCTGCTGGCCCTCGCCGGCGGCAGGGACGCCGGCGGCAGGGATGCTGACGGCAGGGTCGCCGACGGCAGGGACGCTGACGGCAGGAACGCCGGCGGCAGGGAGGGCAGTGGCAGGGACGCCGCGGACGCGGGCGGACTCCGAGGCGGCGACCGGGACGGCAGCGAGGAGCCGCCCCGGCCCCAGCAGCCCCGGCCGGCGCGGCCGTCCCCCGAGACCCCGCCGCGCCCCGAGCGGCCCGTCCCGACCCCCGGCGAGGTGTTCCCGCCGCGCCGCAAGCCCACCCCGCCCCCGGCGGCCGGGCTGGCGGCCGGGTAGCTACGCTGGGGCCATGGACTACGTTTCCGCGCTCGTTCCCCCGTTCGTGATGGCCGCGTTCTTCATCGCCCTCGTCGTGACGATCGTGAAGAGCCAGGGCGGTGCCAACAAGGCCAAGGAGGATGCGGCCGTCGACGCCGCGCTCTCCCGCGCCGAAGCTGCGCAGCAGGCGCAGCACCGCCCGTAGCGGGCGGGTGTTCCGGGCGTAACGGCCTCCGGGCCGTACGCCCGGTTTTTGTTGTCCGGTGTCGCCGTGAATAGCCGGGCAATTCCGAACAATCCGCACTATCGTGCTGGTGTGCCTCGCCCCCTGGGAGAACTCGAAGACGCGGTCATGACGCGGGTGTGGCAGTGGAACCGCCCGGTCACCGTACGTGAAGTCCTGGAAGACCTTCAGCAGGAACGGTCCATCGCGTACACCACGGTGATGACCGTTTTGGACAATCTCCATCAGAAGGGCTGGGTCCGCCGGGAAGCCGAAGGCCGCGCCTATCGATATACGGCGGTCTCCACCCGCGCCGCCTACTCGGCCGCACTGATGAACGAAGCCTGGTCCACGAGCGACAGCCCCGCGGCCGCCCTGGTGGCCTTCTTCGGCATGATGTCCCCCGAACAGCGCGAAGCACTCCGCGACGCCATCCGGATCGTCCAGCACGACGAGGAGTCGGCCGCCGACCCGGTGCCCGGCCCCGCTCCGGAGCAGGCCCCCGAGGCCGCCCAGCCCGCCCCCGAGGCCGCTGCCGGGCCCGCCTCCGACGCCGAAGGGGACTCCGCCGGAGACCGCCCCGGCCCGGGGCGATAGCGTCCGGTCATGGCCGAGATTTCCGCTGCCCGAGCAAAAACCGTGACCATCCGCCGTGCCCGTACCGGTGATGTTCGCGCACTGCGCCGCCTGCTCGACCAGTACGTGCAGCAGCGGATCCTCCTCGACAAAGCCCCGGTCACCCTTTACGAGGACATCCAGGAGTTCTGGGTCGCGGAACGCCTCTCCGACGGCCGGGTGGTGGGCTGCGGCGCACTCCACGTGATGTGGGAGGACCTCGCCGAAGTGCGCACTCTCGCCGTCGACCGCGAGTTGAAGGGGGCTGGAGTCGGCCATCAGCTGCTCGCGCAGTTGTTGGAGACCGCCCGCGCGCTGGGGGTCGCCCGGGTTTTCTGCCTCACCTTCGAAGTGGACTTCTTCGCGAAGCACGGCTTCGTCGAGATCGGGGAGACGCCGGTCGAGACCGATGTGTACGTGGAGCTCCTGCGTTCCTATGACGAGGGTGTCGCCGAGTTCCTCGGTCTCGAACGAGTGAAGCCGAACACCTTGGGCAACAGCCGGATGCTTCTGCACCTCTGAACGATCACGGCGGCTTTTCCCGGGCTCCGCGCACCTGTGGCCTATGTCCGAATCGCGCACGTTTCCCTCCTCGCTGCGGTCCTGAACCTCTCCCGGGGGGTTTGTGTTTTCCAGGCAAAAGCGGTTTCCTTTCCGCGTACTGCTTTTCGATGAAAGGAAATCCGGTGGCACAGAAGGTTCAGGTCCTTCTTGTCGACGACCTCGACGGTGGCGAGGCGGACGAGACCGTGACGTTCGCTCTGGATGGCAAGACCTACGAGATCGACCTCACCACCGCCAACGCGGAAAAGCTCCGTGGTCTGCTCGAGCCGTACACCAAGGGCGGCCGCCGCACCGGCGGCCGTGCCGCCGCGGGCCGCGCCAAGGGCCGGGCCGCAGTGAGCTCCGGCAACCCGGACACCGCCGAGATCCGCGCCTGGGCCAAGGCCCAGGGGATGAACGTCAACGACCGCGGTCGGGTCCCGGCGGAAATCCGCGAGGCCTACGAGAACGCCAAGGGCTGACCCCGTACCGGCGTACGCCGCCTCAGCCGCGCCCGGTGGCACTCCGTCGCCGCCGCGGCGACCAGGCGTACGAGATCGGGCCCGGCAGCTCCCTGCCGGAGGCCGACGCCGCCCTGCCCAGGACCGGGCAGGGCCGGCAGCAGCGCCTCACATCCCCGCTCGGGGGGTCGCAGCCACACGGCGGCCCCCCGGGGACTTCCCCCCGCGGCCCGTCCCGGGGGAACCGGAGCCGTGATCCGGCCGCCGGCGCCCAGGGCGGTGAGATCGAGCGCGACCCCGCCCCACTCCAGCCAGTCGAGCAGCCCCGGCAGCTCCTCGGCGGCCCCCGCCGCGACCAGGAACCGCATCCTGCGCCCCATGAGGGCGACCGGGCCGGTGGCCACCGGCCGGCGCAGCAGCTCCGCCCCCGCATCGGACGGCAGCTCCAGCACGTCGAACCGGGTCCCGGTGACCAGCTGGACGGGCGGCCCGCCGGTGACGGTCCAGCCGAGCACCCCCTCGTACCAGGACGCGCAGCCGTCCTCCGGAGCGGTGCGGGGCGGCGGAACGGTGAAGGCCATGACAGGAGCAACTCCGAACGGCTTCGCGAGTTACGCTGTGCACTCCGACCAATGCGGAACGTAAAGCTCCAGGGGGTGGAGTCCCACATTCGGGACCGAATCGTGTTCGCCCGTAGCGGAGTGACCCGGTGCCGAGGGCATGGACTGTCGGTGCTTACGGGTAAGACATTCCTAGTGGATCGGGGCGACACGCTGATTTGAGCGGCTTCCGTTCGCCATCGGCGTACACGTGTGACGGGTATCTGCCTGGCCTGCGGGAACATCGTCTCGCACCATCGGGTTGGAGCAGTTGTCGGCTGTTGAAGCCGGTTTTCCCCACTGACGTGGGGGTGAGCCGCGGACGGATGTCGGCAGTTGGAATGAGCTGTCCCGCCCCGCGGGACTAGCATGCGGAAGGACAGGGCGGGGACCGACCCCGAACTGCCCGACCGCTCTGAGGAGCGATAAACGATGTTCGAGAGGTTCACCGACCGCGCGCGGCGGGTTGTCGTCCTGGCTCAGGAAGAAGCCCGGATGCTCAACCACAACTACATCGGCACCGAGCACATCCTCCTGGGCTTGATCCACGAGGGTGAGGGTGTCGCCGCTAAGGCCCTGGAGAGCCTCGGGATTTCGCTCGAGGCTGTTCGCCAGCAGGTTGAGGAGATCATCGGTCAGGGCCAGCAGGCCCCGTCCGGCCACATCCCCTTCACCCCGCGGGCGAAGAAGGTCCTGGAGCTCTCGCTCCGAGAGGCCCTCCAGCTCGGCCACAACTACATCGGCACCGAGCACATCCTGCTGGGCCTGATCCGCGAGGGCGAGGGCGTCGCCGCCCAGGTCCTGGTCAAGCTGGGCGCCGATCTCAACAGGGTCCGGCAGCAGGTCATCCAGCTGCTCTCCGGCTACTCCGGCGGAGGCAAGGAGTCGGCCACGGCAGGCGGCCCGGCCGAGGGCACCCCCTCGACCTCGCTCGTCCTGGACCAGTTCGGCCGCAACCTCACCCAGGCGGCCCGCGAATCCAAGCTCGACCCGGTCATCGGGCGCGAGAAGGAGATCGAGCGGGTCATGCAGGTGCTGTCCCGCCGTACCAAGAACAACCCGGTCCTCATCGGCGAGCCCGGCGTCGGCAAGACCGCCGTCGTCGAGGGCCTGGCCCAGGCCATCGTCAAGGGCGAGGTGCCCGAGACCCTCAAGGACAAGCACCTCTACACCCTCGACCTGGGCGCGCTCGTCGCCGGCTCCCGCTACCGCGGTGACTTCGAGGAGCGCCTGAAGAAGGTCCTCAAGGAGATCCGCACCCGCGGCGACATCATCCTGTTCATCGACGAGCTCCACACGCTGGTCGGTGCGGGTGCCGCGGAGGGCGCCATCGACGCGGCCTCGATCCTGAAGCCCATGCTGGCCCGCGGTGAGCTCCAGACCATCGGTGCCACCACGCTCGACGAGTACCGCAAGCACCTGGAGAAGGACGCGGCCCTGGAGCGCCGCTTCCAGCCCATCCAGGTCGCCGAGCCCTCGCTGCCGCACACGATCGAGATCCTCAAGGGTCTGCGCGACCGCTACGAGGCCCACCACCGCGTCTCCATCACGGACGAGGCCCTCGTCCAGGCGGCCACCCTGGCCGACCGGTACATCTCGGACCGCTTCCTGCCGGACAAGGCGATCGACCTGATCGACGAGGCCGGCTCCCGGATGCGCATCCGCCGGATGACCGCGCCGCCGGACCTCCGGGAGTTCGACGAGAAGATCGCGGCGGTGCGCCGGGACAAGGAGTCGGCGATCGACTCCCAGGACTTCGAGAAGGCGGCCTCCCTCCGCGACAAGGAGAAGCAGCTCCTCGCCGCGAAGGCCAAGCGCGAGAAGGAATGGAAGGCCGGCGACATGGACGTCGTCGCCGAGGTCGACGGCGAGCTCATCGCCGAGGTCCTCGCGACCGCGACCGGCATTCCCGTCTTCAAGCTCACCGAGGAGGAGTCCTCGCGTCTGCTCCGCATGGAGGACGAGCTCCACAAGCGGGTCATCGGCCAGAAGGACGCCATCAAGGCGCTCTCCCAGGCGATCCGCCGTACCCGTGCGGGTCTGAAGGACCCGAAGCGCCCGGGTGGCTCGTTCATCTTCGCCGGCCCGTCCGGTGTCGGTAAGACCGAGCTCTCCAAGACGCTCGCCGAATTCCTCTTCGGCGACGAGGACGCGCTGATCTCCCTCGACATGTCGGAGTTCAGCGAGAAGCACACGGTTTCCCGCCTCTTCGGTTCGCCCCCCGGCTACGTGGGCTACGAAGAGGGCGGCCAGCTCACCGAGAAGGTGCGCCGCAAGCCGTTCTCCGTCGTCCTCTTCGACGAGGTCGAGAAGGCCCACCCGGATATCTTCAATTCCCTTCTCCAGATCCTGGAGGACGGTCGACTGACCGACTCCCAGGGCCGGGTCGTGGACTTCAAGAACACGGTCATCATCATGACGACCAACCTGGGCACCCGGGACATCTCGAAGGGCTTCAACCTGGGCTTCGCCGCCCAGGGCGACGTCAAGACCGGCTACGAGCGCATGAAGGCCAAGGTCAACGAGGAGCTGAAGCAGCACTTCCGCCCCGAGTTCCTGAACCGTGTCGACGACACGGTGGTCTTCCACCAGCTGTCGCAGGAAGACATCATCCAGATCGTCGACCTGATGATCGCCAAGGTGGACGAGCGCCTCAAGGACCGCGACATGGGCATCGAGCTCAGCGGCGAGGCCAAGCTCCTGCTGGCCAAGCGCGGCTACGACCCGATCCTGGGTGCGCGTCCGCTGCGCCGCACGATCCAGCGCGAGATCGAGGACATCCTGTCGGAGAAGATCCTCTTCGGCGAGCTGCGCCCCGGTCACATCGTGGTCGTCGGCACGGAGGGTGAGGGCGAGACCGCCAAGTTCACCTTCCGCGGCGAGGAGAAGTCGGCGCTGCCGGACCTCCCGCCGATCGAGGCCACGGGCTCGGGCCCGGACCTGAGCAAGGGCTGACGGCCCGCCCGCACCGCGGGCAGCCGTCACGGGCAACAGGGGCGGCCCCGGAACCACACGGTTCCGGGGCCGCCCCTCGTGCGTGTAAGGCTCCTTGCGGCACGAGGGGCGGGATTCCCGCGGCACCCGCACCTCTGGGCGGCCGGCAGGCGCGTACAGCGGGCCGTACGGCGGTGGGTGCGGCGGGGGACGAGGGCGGCGGGGGCGGCCGGGTGGACGCGGGCGGCCGGCCGCCGGGTTCCGGTGGAGGACCGCGGGGTCTGCGGGTTGCAGGACTTCGGTCCCGGAAAGGGGCGGCAGAGGTCCTGGAGCGGTGACAAGCCGCACAGGGCAAATCGGACCTCCTAGCACCTTTCGTAGATCCGATATCCGATTTGTCCTCATATTCGACCCACGTTTGCGCAGGGTGGACCGGTCAAGCGGGTGCGCCACACCCCCCTTCCCTACGAGCCGCGGTAGTAAGCGGGAGGTTTGGGGATATCGCGGGACACGGGTTACCAAGGTTGGGCAAGCCCGGCAGCCCGCCGCTCGCGGTGCCGGGTCGCAACTTGCCTGACTGCCCCTGTTCCCGGCCCCGGAGGTCTCCTACATGTCCGCGAAGCGCATCAGCACCCGTCGTACCCGCCTCGCCATCGGTGCCACCGCTCTCGGTGCGACCCTGGCCCTCGGGGCCGGCGCCACTGCCGCCTTCGCCCAGACCCCCGCCGCCCTGCCCGCCGCGCAGTCTTCCGCGCAGTCCTCCACCTCGGCCGCCGCCACCAAGGCCGGCGCCTGGCAGAAGCCGCTCGCCACCTACACGCTCTCCGCGACCTACGGCAAGGGCGGCAACCTCTGGTCCGCCAAGCACTCCGGCCAGGACTTCGCCGTCCCCGTCGGCACCCCGGTCAAGGCCGTCAGCGGCGGCGTCGTCGTCAAGGCCGGCCCCAACGGCGGCGGCGACGGCCCGGCGTACGGCAACGCCGTCGTGATCAAGCACGGCAACAGCACGTACTCCCAGTACGCGCACCTGTCCAAGATCCAGGTCAAGGTCGGCCAGAAGGTCACCAAGGGCGGCCAGATCGCGCTGTCCGGCAACACCGGCAACTCCACCGGCCCGCACCTGCACTTCGAGATCCGGACCACCCCGAACTACGGCTCGTCCGTGAACCCGGTCGCCTTCCTGCGCGCCGCCGGCGTCACCCTCTGACGCACCCGGACAGGTGAAAGAAACCGGCCCGCTCGGCGGGCCGGTTTCCGTATGTCAGAACAGCAGCCACGCCCCCGTCGGCTTGGTCTTCGCGTCGACCCGGCCGGCCTTGAGGGTGTCGATCTGGGCCGGCGACAGCAGCGCGTCGTAGGTCTGGATGCTGTCCATGGCTCCGCTCCACGCGGCGGTCCACTTGTCCTCGTGGCGGGAGCGGGCCAGCTGGAGCGGGCCCTGGGCCTGGAAGACGCCGGACACGGCGCTCTCCCCGGCCTTCTTCCCGTTGACGTACAGGGCGATCTGCTTGCGCTCGGCGTCGTACGTCGCGGTCAGCTGGGCGAAGGTCTTCTCCATCTTGGCGCTCTCGCCGCTGACGGTGACGGTGGTGGACTCGGCGCCCTGGTCGCCGGTCTGCACGCGGAAGACCCAGGCCGGCTTGCCGTTCACCTGGTCCAGGCCCAGCTCGAACGAGAACGACTTCTCGTTGCCCTGGCTGACGGCCATCTGCCGGCCCTTCGCCGAGCGGCTCCACACCCGGGCCGAGACGGTGAAGCTCTTGGACGTGTCCACGATCCGCTTCTCGGACTCGGCGAACGAGTTCTCGTTGCCCTTGGTGCGCATCTCGAACCGCTTGTCGATGGGGAAGACCCCGGCGTCGGCGCCCATCTTCAGCGGCGCCTTGCCGGCGCGGTCGCGGAGCTGGGTGGGGTCGTCCTTGACGGTCGGCGTGTTGTCGACCGGCTCCTTGCTCTTGGATCCGCTGGGGGAGGGCGAGGCCGAGGCGGAGGCGCTGGCCGAGGGGTCGCCGCCCGCGTTGGTGTTGCCGTTGTCGTCCCCGCCCATGAGCAGGAACGTTCCACCGCCGGCGAGCAGCGCCAGTACGGTCACCCCGCCGCCGATCATCCACAGCCTCTTCTTGCGCCGCTCGGCCGCCGAGCGGTCGGCCATCGCCTCCCAGTCGGGCTGCTCGGACTGGAGCGGCGCGAACGGCCCGGGCCCGGGGGCGTCCTGGACGGGCAGCCCGGCCGGCGGCCACTGCGCGGGCGGGACGGCGGGGTTCTGCTGGAACGGGGCAGGGCCGCCGCCGGGCTGGTACGGGCTCGGAGCCCCCGGACCCGCGGGCGGCGCGCCCGGAACACCCGGAGCCCCCGCCTGCGGGAAGCCGTAGCCGCCGGGCTGTCCGGGGGCCGGCGGTCCGGGTACGGCGGGCGGCGGGCCGAAGCCGCCGCCCGGGGCAGGTGCTCCGGCCGGGGCCTGCGGGCCGCCCGGGTAGCCGTAGCCGCCGGGTGCCGGCGGTACCGGCGGGAACCCGTAGCCGTTCCCCGGGGCGGGCTCGGGCTGCGGGGTGCTCGGGGGATTCGTACCGTCGGTCATGCCACGGATGCTAGAACACCGGTCCGTACGGACGAACGACCCGGTCCTCCTCGGCATGCCCCTGCCAGCCTCGGGGCCGTTCCCGGACGCCTCAACCGGGCGGCCGGAGGCCTCGGCCCGGCAGCCGGATGCCTCAACCGGGCGGCCGGAGGCCTCAGCCCGGCAGCTGGATGATCGGGAAGCTGCCCGTGGCCGTCGGCGCGTGCTCCGGCAGCCACAGCACGGCCACCGCACCCGCCGCCGCCCCCTCGCGGTCCGCGCCGCCCGGCGCGGCCACGTTGCGGAACGTCAGCCGGGCGCCCAGCACCCGCGCCTGGCCCTCGGCGATGGTCAGCCCCAGTCCGTGGCCCACCCCGGCGCGGTCCGTGGACCCGGTCCGGAACCGGCTCGGGCCCTCCCGCAGCAGGTCTTCGGGGAAGCCCGGCCCGTGGTCCCGGACCCGGACGACCCGGCCCTCGATGTCGACCTGGACCGGCGGCTGCCCGTAGCGGGCGGCGTTCGCCAGCAGGTTGCCCAGGATCCGCTCCAGCCGCCGGGGGTCGGTGCTGACGATCTCGTCCGCGACCACCCGGACCGACGCCTCCGGCATCAGCGCCGCCACCCGGCGGTTCACGAACTCGCCCAGCGCCACGTCCTGGAGCTCGGCGCGCTCCGACGCGCTGTCCAGCCGCGCCACCTCCAGCACGTCCTCGACCAGCGCCCGCATCGCCTGCGCACGGTCGCGCACCAGCTCCGTCGGCCGCCCCGGGGGGAGCAGCTCCGCCGCCGTGAGCAGGCCCGTCACCGGGGTCCGCAGTTCGTGCGCGATGTCCGCGGTCACCCGGCGCTCGGCCTCCAGCCGCTGCTGGAGCGCGTCGGCCATGGCGTCGACGGCACGCGCGAGGTCGTCGGTCTCGTCCCGCACGACACCGCCGACCGCGTCCCGGACCCGTACGTCCGGATCCCCGTGCGCCACGCGCTGCGCGGCGGCCGCGGCTTTGCGCAGCCGGCGGGAAATCTGCCCGCCGATGAGTACGCCGAGGGCGGCGCCGGCGACGACGGCGGTCAGCGACCCGACGACCAGGGCCCGGTCCAGGTCGCGCACCAGCTTGGCGCTCTCCTTGAACGTGGTGTGCAGCGACAGCACGTTCCCGTTCCCCTGCGGAACCGCGGCCCACACCTCCGGCCCCTTGGGGGACTCCTGGATGTAGGTGCCGCGCCGCCCCGACTTGGCCTTCTCCCGCAGTTCGGCGGGCAGGTCGGGGTCGTTGAGCTTCGCGCCCATGGGAGGCTTGCGCCCGGCGTCGACGTTGCGGGAGATGAACTGCACCCGGTCGAGCTGCACCTCGCGGGCGCTGTCCAGCATCGAGGTGCGGGCACCGCTGTGCACCACCAGGCTCAGCGCGACCACGACGAGCGCGGCGACGGCGGCGATGGCGGCGGCGATCTTCCAGCGGATCCCCGTGCGGAAGGTGAAGCGTCTCATCCCTTGAGCTTGTATCCGAAGCCGCGGACCGTTTCGATGCGGTCCTGGCCGATCTTCGTGCGCAGGCGCTGCACGTGGACGTCCACGACGCGGGTGTCACCGCCCCAGTCGTAGTCCCAGACCCGCTCCAGCAGCCGGTCGCGCGAGAGCACGGTGTTCGGCGCGGAGGAGAACTCCAGCAGCAGGCGCATCTCGGTCGGCGTCAGGGCCACCGGGGAGCCGGCCTTGCGCACCTCCATGCCCTCGGTGTCGACCTCCAGGTCGCCGAAGGCCAGGAGCCCGCGCTCGGCGGACCCGCCCTCGCCGCCCGCACCGGCGCCGTTCGCGCCGCCGGCGTGGCCGAAGCGGCGCAGTACGGCGCGTATCCGGGCGACCAGGACGGCGCCGTCGAAGGGCTTGGTGACGTAGTCGTCGGCGCCCGCCTCCAGGCCCAGGACCACGTCGATGGAGTCGGCGCGCGCCGACAGCATGATCACCGGGACGGTGGACTCGTCGCGGATCCTGCGGCACAGGCTCACGCCGTCCATGCCGGGCACCATCACGTCGAGCAGGGCGATGTCGGGCCGGTCGGCCCGGAAGGACTCCAGGCCGGACAGGCCGTCGGGCATGGCCGTGACCGTGAACCCGTCGCGTTCCAGCGCCAGGGTGGTGGCCTCGCGGATGACGTCGTCGTCCTCCACGAACAGGACATGGGTCTCGGCCATGCGCAAGCCTCGCCTCGGTTCCTTCGCTTCTTCGGGTCTGGGATGTGCAGGTGGTGCAGGTGGTTCCGGCGGTACGGGTGGGTCAGTTCTTCTGGCTGATCGCCGGCGCGGGCTGGCCCCCGCCGTCGATGTTGCTGTAGTCGGTGTGGACGCGGTCCTGCTCGGTGAACTTCTCGCCGTTCCACCGGTACGTGATCACGTCCTCGCCCGACGGATAGGCGAGCGTGTCGCTCTTCCCGTAGACGGGCTTGGTGACCACCAGGTCGCCCCGGTCGATCTCCGAGTAGACGGGCGGCTGCTCGTCCGAGAACACATTCTCGTACGTCCCGCCCTCGGCCCGGTACACGTAGGAGCCCCGCCCCAGCGCATCCGCGCAGGACAGCACGTTGATCACGATGTCGGTGACGGAACCGCCGGTGATCTTCCCGTAGCTCACGTCGACCGGGTACTCCTTGCCCGTGCACGGCTTGAGGTCCCGCTTGACCTCGGCACTGACCCGCGGGTCCGCCTTCAGCAGCGCGACCGGGTCGATCTTCCGCGTCGGCTTGCCCGAGGGGGCCGTCTGGCCCGGTGCGGGGCCGGTCGGGGAGGACGGCGCCCCGCTCTTGGCCACCGTCTCGGTGCGGGCCGGACCGCCGTCGCGCAGCCCGGTCCCGGTCGTGGAGCAACCGGCCGCGAACAGCACAGTGCCGACGAGGACGACCGTCCCCGCCGACATCAACACCAGCGGCCCTCTGCCGCTCAGACTTTGGCCATTCAGGCCGCGCACCGCTCACGCCCCTCGTACCGGATGGTGTGGTCCCCGCGGTGGTCACCGCGCTCCAGCGCGCGCATGTCCAGGTCCCGGCTCTCCAGCTCCTGCCGGAGGCGGGCCAGTGCGCGGTGCAGGGTGCTCTTCACCGTACCGGTAGACATGCCGAGTGCGGCAGCCGTCTCCTCGGTGCTCATCTGCTCCCAGTGTCGCAGGACGACGACGCTGCGCTGCTTGGGGGCGAGCACCTTGAGGATGTCCATCAGCAGGGCGCGGTCGGCGCGCTGCTCGGTGCCGTCCTCGACGGAGGCGTCCGGGAGCTGCTCGGTGGGGACCTCTTCGAGCTTGCGGGCGCGCCACCACTCCGTACGGGTGTTGATCATGACGCGGCGCAGGTAGGCGTCGGCCAGGGCCTTGTCGGCGATGCCGTCCCAGCGGCCGTAGGTGCGCACCAGGGCGGTCTGCAGGAGGTCCTGGGCGTCGGTGGGGTCCGGAACGAGGCGCCGGGCACTGCGCAGCAGCGCGTCCTGCCGAGTGCGTACGTACTCCTCGAACCCGAGTACCTCGCCGTGCGCCATCTCTGACCGCCTCCGTTTCCGTGCCACAGCTCGTCCGCTGTCCAACGGATCCGAAGGTACGGAGGCGTTGTCACGAGCCTGTGCGGGCCAGCCTGCGGTGGGCGCACGGACACCCATAGGTTGTGTAACAACGGCCGTGAGCTGGGGTTTCCCCGCAACAAACGGAATGACTCAGTCAGTTTGCGGCACGGTGCTGCGGCAGCCGGTACATGCCCCCGGAAAGGGGCTCGACCAGCCCGTCGGAGACCAGCCCGTCCAGCGCGCGGGCCCGCTGCACGGGCTCGTTCCACACGGTGTCGAGCACGCTCTGCGGAACCGGCCCGACCGCCTCCCGCAGCACGGCCAGCAGCTTGCCGCGGACCTGCCGGTCCGTCCCCGCGTACGTCTGCCCGCGCCGCGGCGGCCCGTCGTGCGCCGGCTTCCCGGCGAGCCGCCACGCGCACAGCCCGGCCACCGGGCAGCGGGCGCAGTCCGGGTTCCTGGCCGTGCACACCAGCGCCCCGAGCTCCATGGAGGCAGCCGCCCAGCGGGCCGCGGTGGCCTCGTCCCCGGGCAGCAGGGCCCGGGCCAGGCGCCGCTCGGCGGCGGTGGTGGCGTTCGGCGGGTACTCGACGCCGGTCGTGGTGCGGGCGAAGACCCGGCGCACGTTGGTGTCGAGCACGGCGTGCCGCTGCCCGTACGCGAAGGACGCCACCGCGGCCGCGGTGTACTCGCCGATCCCGGGCAGCGCCAGCAGCTGCGCGTACTCGCGGGGCACGTCGCCCCCGTGCCGCTCCGCTATCGCCACGGCAGCGCCGTGCAGCCGCAGGGCGCGGCGCGGGTAGCCGAGCCGGCCCCAGGCCCGTACGGCCTCGCCGGGGGCCTCGGCGGCCAGGTCGGCGGGCCGGGGCCAGCGGGCCAGCCACTGCTCGTACACGGGCAGGACCCGGCTGACGGGGGTCTGCTGGAGCATGAACTCGCTGACCATGACCCCCCAGGGGCCGGCCTCGGGGCGGCGCCAGGGCAGGTCGCGGGCGTGCTCGTCGAACCAGGCGATGACCGGGGAGTGCAGTGCGTGGGCCGCCTCCGGGGCGGCCTCGGCGGCTACGGAGGCGGCCTCGGTGACCACGGCGGCGGCCTCGGAGGCCTCCGCGGCCGGGGTCTCGGCGGGGGAGGAGGTTGTCCGGGATGCAGTCATGACATACGGCATCCTGGCACGTTTCACCGCCGTCGCGCGGAGCCCGGACCGGTGAACCACAGTGCCGCCGGGTTGCCGCTCGTCCGCACGGCGGCGGCGATCCTGCTGATCGGACCGGTCAGCGCGAGGACGAAGACCGCGGCGACGATGCCGCCGGCCACCACGCCCACGGCCACGTCGTGCGGGTAGTGCACCCCGACGAACACCCGCGAGTACGCCATCAGCAGGGCCATCGGCACCGTCAGCAGCACCAGCCGGCGCAGCGCGAGGGCCAGCGCCACGGCGGCGGCACCCGCGATCGCGGAGTGGTTGCTCGGGAAGGACCAGTCGCCCGGGGCCGGGCACTGCGCGAGCGAGGTGGCGGCGCGGGCCACGGCCCGGCAGGGACGTTCCTCCGTCACGACCAGCTTCACGCTCTCGGAGGCCACGTACGCCACGGCGGTGGCGAGCGGGGCGAGCACGGCGAGCGCCATCGCCCGCGGGTTGCGCTGGCTGCGCGCACGCCACCACACGGATATGAACAGGACGCCGAAGAGAAGCAGTCCGTATTCGGTCCACACCTCGAAGGCCGACTGCACCCAACCGGGCGCGGAGTGGGCAGAGTCGGTGATGTCGCGGTAGAGGTCGGAGGTGTCCATGGTCACCGACCGTACTCAACCAGGGGAGATGGCCTCGCACGGCCCCTGGCCGATTCGTTTCGGTCGTCTGTCCGCCCGCAGGCTGATCATCGGCAAAACCTGCCGGATACCCGGCATGTGGGGCACGGATCGGGCCCCGGACTCTCGTAAAGTTCCGTCCGTGGGATCTATGCGCAATCCGGTCGGGCCGCTCCCCTCCTCCATCTACTGGCGACGGAGGGCTGTGCTGGCGTCCGTTGTCGCGCTCCTCGCGCTCCTCGCCGTATGGGCCGTCAGTTCCGCAGGGGGCACGTCGAGTACGAACGGCAAGGGCCAGAAGGGACCCGACCCCGCCACCTCGATCACCCCGGGACCGTCCGGGACCGGTCCGGCGATCAGTCAGGCGCCGGGCGGGCGCGCCGAGTCGGGCGGCAGCGCGGGCAAGAACGGTGACCCGGGCGCCGGTTCCGGTTCGGGCAGCGGCGGGGGCTCCGGTTCGGCCGCGGCGGGCGCCGGCAGCGGCGGTGCCGGAGCGGGCGGCGGCGGTGCCGGCGGTGCAGGCGGCGCGGCGGCCGTCCCGGCGGACTCGCAGCTGCCCACCTGCTCGACGAGCTCCCTCCAGTGGGAGGTCAAGAGCGTCAAGAACGAGTACGAGGCGAACGAGAAGCCCCGCCTCGAACTGATCGCCCGCAACATCACCGGATCGACCTGCAAGGCCGACCTCGGCCCGAAGCAGGCCGTGCTGACCATCCTCCAGGCGAGCACCAGCAAGGCCGTCTGGTCCACGGGCGACTGCCCCTCCGGCCCCGGCAGCGCCTTCTACCGGGTACCGGCGCAGGGCGAGGCGAAGCAGATCGTGGAGTGGGACCGCAAGTTCAGCGCAGCCGGCCAGTGCCAGACGCCGCCGGCGGGCAGCGCCGCCCCCGACACCTACGTGGTGGAGGCCAAGTTCCCGGGCCTGCCCGTGGCCCGCACCTCCTTCGTCCTCAAGCAGGAGTAGGCCCGGCCCCGGCCGGAGGCCGGAACGACCGGAAAAGAAGGGGTGGGGGGGGGGGGGGGGGGGGGGGGCCGCCCCCCCCCTCCCCCCCCTCCGTGGCTCCAAACGCGGAATAGACAGCACGGACAGAGGGCGGAAGCCCACGCGAGAGGGAGGGCCGGGAG
>NZ_JBWKDK010000053.1:0-39672 GCF_056436005.1 Streptomyces sp. NPDC043854 | reverse complement strand
ACCACCGACTACCGGCCCGAGGTGTACACCGCCGAGGGCCTGGAGTGGATCGACCGGAACACCATGGTCACGGTGCTGCTGCGGCACCACCCCGAACTGACCCCCGCCCTGGACGGCGTCACCAACGCGTTCGGCCCCTGGAAGACCCTGTAGGCGCCCTGCCCCGACCGCCGCGCCCGGGACCGTCCGCCCGCACCCGGGGCCGTCCGGCCGCGGCCGGCCGGTCACCGTGCGTACCGGCGCCCGGTGGGCCGTGCGGGGCGGGCGGGGGGACCATGGGGGTGTGGAGGAGCGTCGTCCGGGTCCGATCCGGGTGGGTGGCCCATGCGTGAGCAGACCTCGATGGAGGAGCTGATCAGCGGCGCCGCGCAGGACGCCGGCGGGTGGCTCGGCGCCCTGCCGGTGGCCCAGGTGGCCACGGGCTCCGACGGCCGGATCGTCCGCTGGAACCACGTCGCCCAGGAACTCCTGGGATACCCGCCGCCCCAGGTGCTGGGGCGGCACATCGCCGACCTGCTGCACCCGGGCGCGGGCCGCAGCCTGGGACGGGCCCTGTGGGAGACGGCCGCCACGGGGCGCGGAGTGATGGGCACGGTGACCGCCTGGCACCGCGACGGGCATCCGCTGGAGCTGGAAATCTGGGCCTGCCCGGTCCCCGACCGGAAGGGCTCGGCGTCGGCGGTGCTGGTGTTCGCCGCCGACGCGCACGCCGCGCGCCGCGTCCGCGGGTCCTCGGCGGTGTGGGAGGGGCTGTTCGCCCGGTCCCCGGTGGGCATCGCCGTCCTCGACACCCAGTTGCGCTTCCTGCAGGTCAACCCGGCCCTGGAGCGGATGAACGGCCTGCCGGAGTCGTCCCACATCGGGCGGCGGCTGGCCGAGGTGCTGCCCCAGGTGAACGCCGCCGAGATGGAGGAGGCGATGCGGGAGGTCCTGGACACGGGCGAGCCGCTCCTGGACCGGCGGCGCCGGGGGCGTACGCCGGCGGACCCGGCCCACGACCGGGTGTGGTCGTGCTCCTACGTCCGTGTCGAGGACCCCGTGGACCGGCCGATCGGTGTGATCGCCACGCTGGTGGACGTCACCGAGCAGCATCGCGACCACACCGCCGCCGAGGTGGGGCGGCGCCGGCTCGCACTGCTCAGCGAGGCCAGCGTACGGATGGGGGCCAGCCTGGAGCTGGAGCGCACGGCGCAGGAGCTGGCCGACCTCGCCGTGCCGCACCTCGCCGACGTGGTGACCGTCGACGTCCTGGAGAGCCTGGCCCGCGGCGGCGAGCCGGGCATGGGCCTGACGGCGGGTGCGGAGCTGCGGCGCCTGGGCAAGTCCCCGCTGACCGGCCGGGCCCTCAGCGACGTCATCGCGCCGATCGGCAGGACCCTCGTGTTCCCTCTCGGCGCCCCGTACACGCAGGCCCTCAGCGTCCGCCAGCCGTACGTCCTCGCCCGCTTCGACCAGCGGGCCGTCGCCCTCGCCGCCCGCCGCACCGACAAGCCGGAGCAGCTGCTCAAGGCGGGCGTGCACTCGTTCATGATGGTCCCCCTCATCGCCCGTGACCTGGTCGTGGGGGTGGCCACCCTGTACCGGATACGGCCCGTCGGCCCGTTCGGGCCCGAAGACGTCGTCCTCGCCGGGGAGCTGGCCGCCCGCGCCGCCATCAGCATCGACAACGCCCGCCTCTACCAGCACGAGCACGAGACCGCGGTGCTGCTCCAGCGCAGCATGCTCCCGCAGCACATCGCCCCGCCGACCGGTATCGAGGTGGCCCACCGCTACCTGCCGGCCAGCGACATCAACGAGGTGGGCGGCGACTGGTACGACGTCCTCCAGCTCCCCGACGGCAGGGCCGCGCTGCTGATCGGCGACGTCATGGGGCACGGCATGGCCGCGGCCGCGGTCATGGGCCGCCTGTCCGCCAGCGTCCGGGCGCTGGGGCGCCTCGACCTGCCGCCGACGGACATGCTGCACCAGCTCGAGGCGGCACTCGCCGACCTCGCCGAGCCGATGCTCGCCACCTTCCTCTACGTCACCTGCGACCCGTGCACCGGCGAATGCACCGTCACCCGCGCCGGGCACCCCCCGCCGGTGGCGGTCCAACCGGACGGCAGCGCCCGGGTGGTCAGCACCCCGCCGGGCGTCCCGCTCGGCGTCGGCGGCATCGACTTCACCACCACCCGCCTGCTCCTCCAGCCGGGCTCCCTGCTGGTCCTGTACACGGACGGGCTCATCGAAGCCCGGGGCACCGACATCGACGAACGGCTCGGGGAGCTCACCCGGCTGCTCGCCGAACCCCAACGCCCCCTCGACCAGCTGTGCGACACCCTTGTCACGGGTCTGGTCCCCGCCTCCGCGGACGACGACATCGCCATCCTCATCGCCCGCATCGGAAGCTGACCCACGGCGCCCGGCGGCCGTCGCCGCCGCCAACCGCCTCGTCCCGGCCGCGCGGTGGTCCGGCAGGCGAACGGGCAGGGCCCGGCTTCCTCGGCCACCGGCCCGGCAGCGGCCGGCTCCACCAGGCCGCGGCGAGCCGGGCGAGCGTGTTCCGCGGCCGCGGTCAACGCGACGCGCGTGCGCGCTGGTCGATGAGTGCCGCCAGGCCGTCCAGGATGCGCTGGAGGCCGAACTCCCCTGCCTGGTCCTGCCCGTTGGACTCGGCCGCCGAGGCGAGGGCCGCGGTGAGCGCGGGAAACCTGTCACCGTGGGCCTGCATCAGCTCGCCCAGGATGGCGTCCAGCTGGGCCTCGGTGTTGCCCGTCGGGCCCGCGGCCCGGGCCTGCCGGGTGATGGCGCGCCGGACGGGCCACGTCCCGCGGCACCAGGGCCGGGCTTGGCGTGGGCCGGGTGGGGTTGGGAGGCAAATTGCGTTGCCGCTCGGGGGTGCGGGGGGCATGATCGCGGTCGATGACCAACACATTCGATGACGTGCGGCGCCAGTTGGGCGCCGGTGAAATATCCGGAGCCGTGCGCTCCCTGCGGCCCCTTGCCGACAGTGCGCCGCTGGGTGAGCTGGCCGCGGAGGTCCGGGGGCTGGCCGAGGCCGCCGGTTTCGGGGATTTGGCCGGGGCCGCCGAGGTCGTGGACCGTGAGCCCGGCGACGCGCGGGGACTGTATGAGTTCGGGTATCTCTGCGTCGAGCGGGGCGTTGCCTTTCTGGGCGTGCCGGCGCTGCGTGAGGCGCTGCGGCTCACGCCCGGGGCGCTGCCCGTGCTGCACGAGCTCGTTGCCGCGCTCGAGGCCGAGGACCGCCACGCCGAAGCCGCGGAGACGCTCAAGCGGCACGAGGACCTGCTGGAGCCCTGGCCCGGCGGCTACCTGCTGGCCTACAACTCCCTGCTCGCCGGCGACCTCGCCACCGCCCGGGACCGGGCCGCCCGCCTGCCTGCGCCCGCCGACTCCGACTGGGGCTGGGCCCACGACCGGCTGCGCCGGATGCTCGGCCGCGCCGAAGCGGCCGCCGCCGCCACGCCGCTGGACCGCACCGATCTGCGCGGCTGGCAGTTCGCCCTCACCGGCACCCTGCTCGGTACCCTCTCCCCTTACGGTTTCGAGGTCATGACCGGTCGTTACGGCTACCTCGCCGACAGCCATTCCGGCTGCCGCCGCGGCCTCGACCGGCTCGCGATCGCCCTCGGCGCCGCGGGACGCCGCCCCGCCGCCGTGAGCGCACTGCCCGGCCGTTCCGACCGGATCCTCGCCCTGGCCGCCGCCGAAGTCCTCGGCCTGCCGCTGGAGCCCTACGCACCGGGCCGGCCCGACACGCTCGTCGTGGCGTACGACCTGAGCACGCACGAGCCCGAGGTGCTGGACGGACTCCGCGAGCGCGTCCCGGGCCAGGTGCTGTACGAGCACGCCGCCTGCTGGACCGAGCCGGCCGCCGTACCGGCCGACTTCAGCGCCATCCAGCGCCAGCTCGGCACGGAGCCGTGGGGCGAACAGCTCCGCGTCGACGGCCTCGGGCCGGCCGACACCCGGCCCGAGGCGGACATCGCCCGGGACATCGTCACCGCCGACCCCTCGGCCGACCCCGGCGACAGCGAGGGGCCCGCCGACGAGGACGCGGCCTTCCGGGAGTTCGCCGCCGCCGTCGCCCCGCTCTGGCTGGACGGGCCCCGGGCGCCGGTCGGCTCCCCGGGGCCGGTGCCGAGCAGCCGGTTCTGAGCCCCGCCTCCTCGGTCAGGGCGTCACGTAGGCCGCCAGGTGCTCGCCCGTCAGGGTGGAGCGGGTGGCGACCAGTTCGGCCGGGGTGCCCTGGAAGACGATCCGGCCGCCGTCGTGGCCGGCGCCGGGGCCGAGGTCGATGATCCAGTCAGCGTGTGCCATGACCGCCTGGTGGTGCTCGATGACGATGACCGACTTGCCGGAGTCCACCAGCCGGTCGAGCAGTCCGAGGAGCTGCTCGACATCGGCCAGGTGCAGGCCGGTGGTCGGCTCGTCGAGGACGTAGACGCCGCCCTTGTCGGCCATGTGCGTGGCCAGCTTGAGCCGCTGCCGCTCACCGCCGGACAAGGTGGTCAGCGGCTGGCCGATGCCGAGGTAGCCGAGGCCGACGTCGGCGAGCCGCTGGAGGATGCGGTGCGCGGCGGGCGTGTGGGCCTCGCCGGCGGCGAAGAACTCCTCGGCGTCGGTCACCGACATCGCGAGCACCTCACTGATGTCGCGGCCCCCGAGGCGGTACTCCAGTACCGCCGGCTGGAACCGCTTGCCGTCGCAGTCCTCGCAGGTGGTGGCGACTCCGGCCATCATCGCCAGGTCGGTGTAGATCACGCCGGCGCCGTTGCAGGTGGGGCAGGCTCCCTCGGAGTTGGCGCTGAACAGCGCCGGCTTCACCCCGTTGGCCTTGGCGAAGGCCTTGCGGATCGGGTCGAGCAGTCCGGTGTACGTGGCCGGGTTGCTGCGCCGCGAGCCGCGGATCGGGCTCTGGTCGACCGACACCACGCCCTCGTCGGCCGGGATCGACCCGTGGACGAGGGAGCTCTTGCCGGATCCGGCGACGCCGGTGATGACGGTGAGCACCCCGAGCGGGATGTCCACGTCGACCTCGCGCAGGTTGTTCGCGGTGGCGCCGCGGATCTCCAGCGTGCCGGTGGGCTCGCGGACCGTGTCCTTGAGGGCGGCCCGGTCGTCGAGGTGGCGGCCGGTGACGGTGCCGCTGCCCCGCAGCGCCTCGACGGTGCCCTCGAAGCAGACGGTGCCGCCTTCGGTGCCGGCGCCGGGGCCGAGGTCCACGACGTGGTCGGCGATCGCGATCGTCTCGGGCTTGTGCTCGACGACGAGCACCGTGTTGCCCTTGTCCCGCAGCCGCAGCAGCAGGCCGTTCATCCGCTGGATGTCGTGGGGGTGCAGGCCGATGGTGGGCTCGTCGAAGACGTACGTGACGTCGGTGAGCGAGGAGCCGAGGTGGCGGATCATCTTCACGCGCTGGGCCTCGCCACCGGACAGCGTGCCGGACGGCCGGTTGAGGGAGAGGTAGCCCAGGCCGATCTCCGTGAACGAGTCGAGGGTGTGCTGGAGCGCGGTGAGCAGCGGGACGACCGAGGGCTCCTTGAGGCCGCGGACCCACTCGGCCAGGTCGCGGATCTCCATCGCGCAGGCGTCGGCGATGCTGATCCCGCCGATCTTCGACGAGCGGGCGCCCTCGCTGAGCCGGGTGCCGTCGCACTCGGGGCAGGTGGTGAAGGTGACCGCCCGTTCCACGAAGGCGCGGATGTGCGGCTGCATCGCCTCCTTGTCCTTGGACAGGAACGACTTCTGGATCTTGGGGATGAGCCCTTCGTAGGTGAGGTTGACGCCGTTGACCTTCACCTTGGTGGGCTCGCGGTAGAGGAAGTCCTGCATCTCCTTCTTCGTGAACCTGCGGATCGGCTTGTTCGGGTCGAGGAAGCCCGACTCCGCGTAGATCCCCACGGTCCACACGTTGTCCGACTTCCAGCCGGGGATGGTGAAGGCCCCCTCGGCGATCGACTTGGAGTCGTCGTACAGCTGGGTGAGGTCGATGTCGGAGACCGTGCCGCGCCCTTCGCAGCGCGTGCACATGCCGCCGGTGCGCTCGTAGGTCGCCTTCACCGTCCTGGTCTTGGCGGCGCCCCGTTCGACGGTGATCCCGCCGCTCGCCCGCACCGAGGCGGTGTTGAAGGAGTATGCGCTGGGCGGGCCGATGTGCGGCGTGCCGAGCCGGCTGAAGAGGATGCGCAGCATCGCGTTGGCGTCAGTGGCGGTGCCGACGGTGGAGCGGGGGTCGCCGCCCATGCGCTGCTGGTCTACGGTGATCGCGGTGGTCAGGCCGTCGAGGACGTCGACCTCGGGCCGGGCCAGGGTGGGCATGAAGCCCTGTACGAAGGCGCTGTAGGTCTCGTTGATCAGCCGCTGCGACTCGGCGGCGATCGTGTCGAAGACCAGCGAGCTCTTGCCGGAGCCGGAGACTCCGGTGAAGACCGTCAGCCGGCGCTTCGGTATCCCGATGCTGACGTCCTTGAGGTTGTTCTCGCGGGCGCCGACCACGCGGATCAGGTCGTGGCTGTCGGCGGCGTGCTGTGCGGGCGGCTTCGGGTTCGTGCTCGTGGCCATGCTCTCGGTTGTCTCCATCTGTGGGGCCGGCCGGCCCGGTCGAAGGGTCAGGCCAGTTCCTGGATGCGGATCATGTTGCCCGCGGGGTCGCGGAACGCGCAGTCGCGGATGCCGTACGGCTGGTCGGTGGGCTCCTGGACGACTTCGGCGCCGCCGGCGGCCACGCGCTCGAAGGCGCCGTCGACGTCGGCGGTGGCCAGGAGGATGCCGGCGTAGGTGCCCTTGGCCATCATCTCGGTGATGGTGCGGCGCTCGTCGTCGGTGACGCCGGGGTCGGCGGCCGGGGGGTGCAGGACGATCGAGGTGCCCGGCTGGTCGGGGGGACCGACGGTGATCCAGCGCATCCCGCCGTATCCGACGTCCTTGCGGACCTCGAAGCCGAGGGTGTCGCGGTAGAAGGCCAGGGAGGCCTCGGGGTCGTCGTGCGGGAGGAAGCTCGCGTGAATGCTGATGTCCATGACCGTCACGCTATCGGCGGCCAGGTGCCCGCGCTTCTCGATTCCTGATCGGTCTGGTGACCTGCTTGGCCACGCACGACGGGATGCCCTCCGTCGCGGCTGCCGCCTCGCGGCGGTAGGCGCTGGGCGGCATGCCGACCAGCTCGGTGAAGCGCGTGCTGAAGGTGCCCAGGGACGAGCAGCCGACCGCGAAGCAGACCTCGGTGACGCTGAGGTCGCCGCGGCGCAGCAGGGCCATCGCCCGTTCGATGCGCCGCGTCATGAGGTAGCCGTACGGCGCCTCGCCGTAGGCGCGCTTGAACGCGCGGCTGAGGTGCCCCGCCGACATGTGCACGCCGCGGGCCAGTGCCTCCACGTCCAGCGGCTGCGCGTACTCGCGGTCGATCCGGTCGCGGACCCGGCGCAGCAGGGCGAGGTCGCGCAGGTGCTGCGCGGCGGCTGGGTCGGATTTTCCGGTCACCCGGAAAATCGTGCCACACCGGCGTCCTCGCCGGCGTCCTCCGCGGCGGCCGTGCCCTCGACCGGCTCCGCGTCGAGCCGGTCGACGAGGATGACCGCCACGTCGTCCGCCAGGCGGCCCTGGGTGTGGCGGACCAGCCCCTGGTGGAGGCCCTCCAGGAACTCCTGGCCGGTGCGGTCGTGCATCTCCTCCATCGCCTCGGGCAGGGCGAAGAAGGCGTTGTCGCGGTTGCGGGCCTCGATCACGCCGTCGGTGTGCAGCAGCAGCCGGTCCCCGGGGGCAAAGGGGTAGCTGTCCGCTTCGCCGGGCGGGTCGGTGATGAACTCCTCCAGACCGAGCGGCGGCATGGGGGAGGCGGGTGTCAGGGCGCGGGCCTTGCCGTGGCTCAGCAGCAGCGGGGGCGGGTGGCCCCGGTTGACGACCTCGACGGCGTGCCCGTCCGGTACCTGGGCCACGACCGCGGTGACGAAGCCCTCCAGGGCGTCCCCGCCGGACGCGCCCGCCACGGCGGCGTCACGGCGCAGGGCCTCCCCGCAGTGGTTCATGACCTCCACGAGCTCGTCCTCGTAGTGCACGGCCTCCCGGAACGCGCCCAGGACGACGGCGGCCGCCCGTACGGCGGGCAGCCCCTTGCCCCGGACGTCGCCCACGATCATCCGGACCCCGTACCGGGTCTGGACGGCGTCGTACAGGTCGCCGCCGATCTGCGCGCCCTTCTCGGCCGCCAGGTACAGGCTGGCGGCCCGTACCGGGCCCAGCCGGTCCGGTACCGGCCGCAGCAGGACCTCCTGCGCGGCGGCGGCGATCCGGCGGATCTGGTTGAGCTCGTTCGCCTGGCGCGTCCGCGCGGCGCGGCTCGTGGTGAAGCCGGCGACGGATACGAGGAGCAGCGCCAGGAAATTGGTATAGACCTGCTGGCTGCCCCAGGCCTGGTTGTAGGTGGCGGTGGACACGCTCACCGCGACGGCCAGCAGCACCGCGGCGAGCGTGCCTGCGGGGCCCATGGTCACCGCGGCCAGGGCCGGCGTCGCCACCAGCACCGGGCCCGTGTAGAGGAAATGGGCGGGCGTGAACTCGACCACCAGCACCGCGAGCGCGATGACGAAGGGCACGCATTCCGCGAGCACGAAAACGACCTGGTGGCCGCCGGCTCCCGGACCCCGGGGCAAGCGGAAGAGCGCGCTCATGGCTCCAGCCTGCCTCGCACGGGCGGACCACTGCCAGTCGCCGGCCCCGTTCCGCCCCCGTCCGCCCGGGCGGGCGGGGGCGTGGAAACCCCTGCGGGCGGGCATGGACCTGTGTACGGGCTGCGGGGCCCGGTGTCCGGCCCCGCCTCCCCGGGGGGACGTGTCCGCCGAGCCCTGGAGAGACGTACGGATGAGCACCCGCCCCCCGGAAGTACCGCCCACACCGCCCCCAGCCGCCGGTGCCGGCGCCGGCGCCGATCCCGGCACCGGCTCCGGACCCGAGCCCGAGCCCGATGCCGGCCCCCGGGTCTCCCGCGAGGAGTTCGACGCCCTCTTCGCCGCGGTGCGCACCTGGGGCCGCTGGGAGGCGGCCGACCGCGGCGCCTGGAACCGGGTCACCCCGGAGCACGTGCGGCGGGCCGCCGCCCTGGTCCGCGCCGGGCGGACGGTGCGCCTGGGGCTGCCCTGGAACACCCGGCCGGAGCCCGACAACGACAAGCCCGCGCTGCACTACATGTCCGATCTCGGCGACGTGGAACCCCCCGAGCCCGCGACGCACAAGGACTTCCTCGGCGTCGACTACCACGGCAAGGCCGTGAGCCACCTCGACGCACTCTCACACGTCGCCTACCGGGGGCTCCTCTACGGAGGGCGTCCGGCCCGGGAGGCCGTGGACGCCGGCGGTGCGCGCTTCGGCTCGGTGGCGGCGCTCGGCCCCCTGGTCACCAAGGGGGTGCTCCTCGACCTGCCCGCCGTCCTCGGGGTGGACTGGCTGGAGCCCGGGCGCGCGGTCCGGGCGCGGGACGTGCTCGCCGCGGAGGCGGCACTCGGCGTACGGATCGACGACGGCTGTGCCGTGCTGCTCCGCTCCGGCCGGTTCCGCCGCCGCCGGGAGCTCGGGCCCTGGGACGTCGGCGCCGCGAGCGCGGGCTTCCACGTGGACGCCGTGCCGCTGCTGGCCGAGCGTGCCGTCAGCCTGCTCGGCGGCGACGGGGACAGCGATGTGCGGCCGTCGCCGGTCGAAGGCCTCCACTCCCCCGTCCACGCCCTCGCCGTCGCCGCCATGGGGGTGCCCCTGCTGGACAACCTGGACCTGGAGGCGCTCGCCGCCGCCTGTACCGGGGCGGGACGCCACGAGTTCATGATCGTCGTAACGCCGTTGAACGTGCCCGGCGGGACCGGGTCGCCCGTCGATCCGGTGGCGATCCTGTGACGGGCCTGCGGCGGCGCGTGATGCCGTCGCGCGCCCCGCACTCGCCGCCTCATTCCGGGTGAATCCTCGGGAATATACTCAAAATGCACTGGCGCGATGCAACCGTCCTGTATGGGTCGAAACCCAGCAAGGGAAGTGATGCAGATGGGGGTCACGGGGGGCCGGATCGGCCCCGCACGCTCCCGTGAGCGATTCCTGCTGGGCGAGCCCGTCGAGGGCGGGGTCCGCAGCCCGATCCTGAGCTCGTGGGAGCGCTGCCGGCTGCTGGGACTCTCGCCCGACCAGACCGAGCTCCCCTTCCGGGACGATTTCGATCCGGACAGCCGGCTCGTGCGTGCGGCCGCACCCGTGCTCGACCAGCTCGCATCCCGGTTCGCGGGCAGCCGGATGAACGTCTCCCTCGCCGACGGGAACGGAACGGTCCTGCAGCGCCGCTTCGGCGAGCCCTCGCTGGCCCGGAGCCTGCCGCCGATCCAGACCGTGCCCGGTTTC
This sequence comes from Streptomyces sp. NPDC043854, assembly GCF_056436005.1. Classification (NCBI taxonomy): domain Bacteria; kingdom Bacillati; phylum Actinomycetota; class Actinomycetes; order Kitasatosporales; family Streptomycetaceae; genus Streptomyces; species Streptomyces sp. NPDC043854. Next base: position 29,298 of record NZ_JBWKDK010000053.1, on the reverse strand, counting down.
GTCTTCGCCGAGCGGTTCGCGGGGACCAACGGCATCGGCCTCGCGCTCGCGGAACGCCGGCTCGTCCAGGTCTACGGCGCCGAGCACTTCGCCGAGCGCGCCCAGGCGAACGCCTGCTCCGCCACCCCCATCCGCGACCAGCTCAGCGGATGCGTCGTGGGCGTCCTCTGCTTCGGCTACCCGTACTCCTACGAGGACCCGGCACTGCCCTCCCTGATTCGCCGGGCCGCCGAAACCATCGAGCGGCGGCTGATGGAGCAGAGCTCGGCGCGGGAGCGCGGGCTGCTGCGGACGTACCTCAACGCCAGGGAGCGCACCCGGACGGGGGCCGTCGGAAACGGGCAGCCGGTCGGGCTGGACGAGCTGTCCGACGGCGCGCTGGACGCGCACGACCAGCTGATCCTCAAGGAGAAGGCCACCGAGCTGATCTCCTCCGCCCAGCGGGCCTCCGTGGAGGTGCCCCTCCCCCACGGCCGCGGGGTCACCCTCTTCAGCACCCCGGTCACCAGCAGTGCCGGGGTGGAGGGCGTCGTCGTCGAGGCCGTCCTCTCCGGGGACGCCCTGCCCGCACACCACCTCGCCGCCCTCCCGGCGCACCCCGGACCGCCGCGTCCCGGCCGGCAGCGGGCCGGACCGCCGCCCGGCCCCCTCGCACAGGCCGTCGCCCCCGCGGCGCCGGCCGGAGGCGCGGGCCCCGGCGTCGACGGGCCCGGCAGCAGTGGCGGGGGCAGGGGGCTGGTGCTGGTCGGCGAGCCGGAGGTGGGGAAGTACGCGGTCGCGGCACGCCGCCGACTGGAGCTGCTGGCCGAGGCCAGCACCCGTATCGGCACCACCCTGGACGTGAGCCGTACCGCCTGGGAGCTCGCCGAGATGGCGGTCCCGCGGCTGGCCGACCACGTCACCATCGACGTCCCCGAGGCCGTGCTCCGCGGCGACGAGTCCCTGGACCCCGGGGCCGACCTCCGGCGCCTGGTGGTCCACGGCGTACGCGACGACGCCCTCTTCGACCCGGTCGGCAAACGGCTGGACCTGCACCCGGGCACCCCCCACATGCGGTGCCTGGCGAGCGGGCGGCCGACACTGGAACGCGACCTCGCCTCCGCCGTCGGCTGGATCACCCAGAACCCCGCGCAGGCCCGGCGGATCCTCGCCCACGAGGTCCACTCCCTCGTCTGCGTCCCCCTGCTCGCCCGCGGCGTGCTGCTCGGCATCGCGAGCTTCTACCGCTCCGCGGACTCGCCCCCCTTCGGCGACGACGACAGCCGGCTGGCCCAGGAGCTCGCCGCCCGCGCCGCCCTGTGCATCGACAACGCGCGCCGCTACACCCGCGAGCACAACCTGGCCCTGGCGCTCCAGCGCAGCCTGCTGCCCCGCGGCCTTCCCGAGCAGAGCGCCGTCGAGGTCGCCCACCGCTACCTGCCCGCCGAGTCCGGGGTCGGCGGCGACTGGTTCGACGTCATCCCCCTCTCCGGTACCCGGGTCGCCCTGCTCGTCGGGGACGTCGTCGGCCACGGCCTGCACGCCGCCGCCACGATGGGCCGGCTGCGCACCGCCGCCCGCAATTTCGCCGAACTGGAACTCTCCCCCGACGAGCTGCTCACCCACCTGGACAACCTCCTGGTGCGCCTGGACCGGGAGGAAGGCGGCGAGGACGGCCCGGACAGCACCGGCATCGTCGGCGCCACCTGCCTGTACGTCATCTACGACCCCACGACACGCGAGTGCACCATGTCCCGGGCCGGACACCTCCCCCCGGCCCTGGTCCACCCGGACGGCACCGTCACCTTCCCCGACCTGCCCGCCGGCCCCCCGCTCGGCCTGGGCGGACTGCCTTTCGAGACGGTCGGGACCACCCTCCCGGAGGACAGCACGCTGGTCCTGTACACCGACGGCCTCGTCGAGGACCGCCACCGCGACATCGACGACGCCCTCGCCCAGCTGCGCGGCGCACTGGCCCACTCCGGCCGGACACCCGAGGACACCTGCCAAGCCGTCATCGACGCCGTGGCACCCGACCACCCCGCCGACGACATCGCCCTGCTCGTCGCCCGCACCCACACCCTGCCCGCCGACCGGATCGCCTCCTGGGACCTGCCCGCCGACCCGTCCCGCGTCGGCGAGGTCCGCGCCGCCGCCACCCGCACCCTCGCCGAGTGGGGGCTGGACGAGCTCGGGTTCGCCGCCGAGCTGATGCTCAGCGAACTGGTCACCAACGCGGTCCGCTACGGGGGCGAGCCCATCCAGGTGCGCCTGATCCGCGACCGCACCCTGATCTGCGAGGTCGCCGACGGCAGCAGCACCGCCCCGCACCTGCGGCGGGCGGCCAGCACGGACGAGGGCGGGCGCGGCCTGTTCCTCGTCGCGCAGCTCTCCCAGGCCTGGGGCACCCGCTACACCGGCCAGGGCAAGGTCATCTGGGCCGAATGCGCCCTGGACGCGGCATGACCCGCGGCCCGCGGCCCGCCCGCCCGTGCCCCGCCCGCGGCGCGCACTCGGCCCCGACTCGACCATTGGGGCCACAGAAGATCCACCGAAGACAACGGTTTGCCCGGTATTTCCCCATTGCTCCGATTAACATCCTCACCATCCCTTGTCGATGAGGGAGGAACTCCCCAGGCCGGCCCCGGAGACGTCCGTGCATGACACTTCCGCCCCCTCGGCGAGCCCGCCGCGCCGCCCCGGCGCGGAGCCGCTCGTCCGGATACGCGGTCTCGGCAAGCGGTTCGGCGGCACGGTCGCGCTCGACGGGGTCAGCCTCGACATCCACGGCGGCAGCGTCCTCGCCCTGCTCGGCCCCAACGGCGCCGGCAAGTCCACGCTGATCAAGGTGCTCGCCGGGGTCCACCACGCCGACGAGGGCGAGGTGACGGTCGACGGGCACCCGCTCGGCTCCGACGCCGCGTCCGCGAAGCTGTCCTTCATCCACCAGGACCTCGGCCTGGTGGAATGGATGACGGTCGCCGAGAACATCGCCCTCGGCACCGGCTACCCGCGCCGCCGCGGCCTGATCTCCTGGCGGCGGACCCGGGAGCGCTGCACCGAGGCACTGGAGATCGTCGCCGCACACCTGCACCCCGACACCCGGATCGCCGACCTCGCCCCCGCCGAACGCTCTTTGGTCGCCATCGCCCGCGCCCTGGCGAAACAGGCCGGGCTGTTCGTCCTCGACGAGCCGACCGCCACCCTCCCCGCCACGGACTGCACCCGGCTCTTCGACGTCCTGCACGCCCTGCGCGACCGGGGGCACGGCATCCTCTACGTCAGCCACCGGCTCGACGAGGTCTACCAGGTCGCGGACACGTTCGCCGTCCTGCGCGACGGCCGCCTCGTCAGCCAGGGCCCCCTCGCTCCGTACCACCCCGCCCGCCTGGTGCACGACATCACCGGCGGCGAACCGGCAGCCGGGCGGCAGCCCACCACCCGCCCCGCCGCACCCACCGCCTCCCCCACACCCTCCGCCGCCCCTGCCTCCCCCGCCTCCGCGGGCCGGCAGCCCGTCCTCCGCCTCGAGGGCGTGACGACCGACCGCACCGGGCCCGTCAGCCTGGACCTGCACGCAGGCGAGATCGTCGCCCTGGTGGGGCTGACCGGCGCCGGCCACATGCAGCTGGGCCGCGCCCTGGCCGGTGTGCTGCCCGTCCTCGGCGGGCGGGCGCTGCTCGACGGCCGCCCGTACCGCCCGCGCACCGTCGCCGCCGCCCTGCGCAGCGGCGTCGGGTTCGTCGGCGGCAACCGCCAGGAGGAGGGCTGCGCCGCCGAACTGACCGTACGGGAGAACTTCCTGCCCAACCCGCGGGCGGCCGGGGTGCCGGCGTGGCGCTGGATCCGTCCGCGCCGGGAGCGGGCCGAGGCCGGCGCCCTGATCGAGCGGTTCGCGGTCCACCCCCGCGACAGCGAGGCCGTGATCGCGACCCTGTCCGGCGGCAACCAGCAGAAGGTCGTCGTGGGCCGGTGGCTGAGGGGACTCCTGCGGCTGCTGATCCTGGAAGAGCCGACCGCGAGCGTGGACGTCGGGGCGAAGGCCGCGATCCACCGCCTCATCGACGACGCGCTCGCCGACGGCCTGGCGGTCCTGCTCATCTCCTCCGACTTCGAGGAGGTCGCCGACCTCAGCCACCGCGCCCTGGTGTTCGTCCGCGGCGCGGTGGCGGCCGATCTGAGGGGGGAGACGCTCAGCGTCAGGGAGCTCACCCGCACCGCCTCGGCCATGCCCGCGATCACCGGAAGCACGACGAGCCGGTGACCCGCCCGCCCTCGCGCCGCTCCCCGCCGGGTCACCTGCGCGGGCACTTCATCGGCACCTACGGCCTCCTGACCCTCACCGTCCTGCTCTTCCTCGTCTTCTCCCTCACCCTGCCGGACACCTTCCCCACGCTGGACAACGTCTCCGCGATCCTGTCCAACCAGTCGATCCCCGCGCTCCTCGCGCTCGGTGTGACGGTCCCCATCGCCACCGGCAAGTTCGACCTGTCCATCGGCTACGGGCTGGGCCTCGCGCACGTCCTGGTGATGTACCTCATCGTCGACACGGGCTGGCCCTGGCCGCTCGCCTGCCTCACCGTCGTCCTCGGCGGGGCCCTGGTCGGCGCCGTGAACGGCGTCATCGTCGAGTTCGCCCGGATCGACTCGCTCATCGCCACGCTCGGCACGGGCAGCATCATGTACGCCATCACCGGCCGGCTCACCGACGGCAGCCGGATCGTCCCCGGACCGGAGGGCCTCCCGCCCGCCTTCACCGGCCTGTACGACGCCCGGTTCCTCGGCCTGCCGGTCCCCGCCTTCTACGTCCTCGCCGTCGTCGTGATCCTGTGGGTGCTGCTGGAGCGGCTGCCGTTCGGCCGGTACCTGTACGTCATCGGGTCCAACCCCCGCGCCGCCGGGATGCTCGGCATCCCCACGCGTGCGTACTGCGTCCACGCGTTCACCGGATCGGGCCTGGTCGTGGGTTTCGCCGGGGTGCTCCTCGCCGCACAGCAGCAGATCGGCAACCCGAGCGTCGGCCTGGACTACCTGCTGCCCGCCTTCGTCGGCGCACTGCTCGGCTCCACCACGATCAAGCCGGGCCGCGCCAACGCCGTGGGCACCCTCGTGGCCGTCTCGCTGCTCGCCGTCGGCCTCGCCGGCATCCGGCAGTTCGGCGCCCAGTTCTGGGCCACACCGCTCTTCAACGGCGCCACCCTGCTCATCGCGGTCGGCCTGGCCGGCTACTCGTCCCGCAGGAGGCTGCGCACCGCGGCCGCGCCGAACCGCCGGAGCAGCGCAACCAGTGGGCAGCCCAGCCGGTGAGCAGCACAACCAGCGACAGGAGCACCGTGTACCCGAACCGGAAGAACGCCGTTGCGGCCGTGGCGCTGTGGGCGGCGGCCGTCGGCCTCCTTGCGGGCTGCGGGAGCGGCCCGGCGGAATCGAACGGGACCACGAGCGGACGCACGGCGGCGACCGCGCCGGCGGCCGACGGCTGCCCGGACGCCCTCCGGAAGGCGAAGGCCGCCGTGCAGGCGGCCGAGAGCACCGACAGCGCCTGGAACGGCCCGCGGAGCGGCCCCGCGGCCGTCCCCGGCAAGACCCTGGTCTATGTCGCCCAGACCATGACCAACCCGGGCGTCGCCGGCGTCGCGAAGGGGGTCAAGGAGGCCGCGGCTGCCATCGGCTGGAACGTCCGGGTCATCGACGGCGAGGGCACCCCGGCCGGCATCCAGGCCGCGTTCAGCCAGGCGGTCACCCTCAAACCGGCGGGCATCGTCATCGGCGGCTTCGACCCCCGCCTCACCTCGCAGCAGGTGGCGCGGGCCGAGCAGGCGGGCATCCCGCTGATCGGCTGGCACGCGGTCAGCTCCCCCGGACCCAGCACCAGCCCCAAACTGTTCACCAACATCACCACGAAGGTGGAGGACGTGGCGAGGATCAGCGCCGACTGGGTGATCGCCCGGTCCGACGGCGACGCGGGCGTCGTCCTCTTCACCGACGACTCGATCCCGTTCGCCCGCACCAAGGCCGAGCTCATCAAGCGGCAGCTCGCCACCTGCCCCGGCGTGAAGCTCCTGGCGTACGAGAACATCCCCATCCCGGACGCGAGCCAGCGCACCCCCCAGGAGGTCTCCTCGCTGCTGTCCCGCTTCGCGAAGAAGTGGACGCACTCCGTCGCCATCAACGACCTCTACTTCGCGGATGCCGCCCCGGCCCTCCGCGCCGCCGGGAAGCCCGGCGGCGGGCCCCCGTTCAACATCGGCGCGGGCGACGGCGACCCCTCCGCCTTCCAGCGCATCAACAGCAGCCAGTACCAGGCCGCCACCGTCCCCGAACCGCTCACGCAGCAGGGCTGGCAGATCGTCGACGAGTTCAACCGCGCCTTCGCCGGGAGCCCGCCCAGCGGCTACGTCGCCCCCGTCCACGTGGTCACCGCCGACAACAGCGGCCGAGGAACGTCCTGGGACCCCGAGGGCTACCGGGAGGCGTACGAGCGCATCTGGCGCGGGTGACGCGCGGGCGCGGCCGTGCGCGGCAGCGGGCAAGCGGGCGAGCGGGCAGGTCGGCGGGGGTTCCCGGACCGGCTTGACTGCCGGGCGGCGCGACCGGTAGCAAAAGGGCAGCACCCGCGCACGGTGCGGAACGGGGGTGCTCGCACATGAAACCGCTGGGACCGGGCGATCCGGCCTCGGTCGGCGACGGCCGCTACCAGTTGACGCACCGGCTCGGCCAGGGCGGGATGGGTGTGGTCTACCTGGGCCGTTCCCCGTCGGGGCGGGCCGTGGCGGTGAAGGTCGTACGCCCCGAGCTGAGCACCGAGCCCGGTTTCCGGCGCCGCTTCGCCGACGAGGTGGCGGCAGCGCGCCGGGTGGGCGGCTTCCACACCGCCCCGGTGGTCGACGCCGACCCCGACGGCGACCCGGCCTGGCTGGTCACGGCGTTCGTGCCCGGGCCGACCCTCGCCACCGTCCTGGCCCGGGTCACGGCCCTGCCGGTGGACACGCTCACCGTGCTGGCCGCGGGGCTCGCCGAGGCGCTGGAGGCGATCCACCGGGCCGGGGTGATCCACCGCGACTTCAAGCCGGCGAACATCATCATCGCGGAGGACGGTCCCCGGGTTATCGACTTCGGCATCGCCCGCGCGCTGGACGGCACGGCCCTGACGCAGACCGGCATGCAGGTGGGCACCCCGGGGTTCCTGTCGCCCGAGCAGCTCACCGGCGGCGCGATCACGCCCGCCGTGGACATGTTCGCCCTCGGCGTGGTGCTCACCCAGGCCGCGGGCGGCTCGCCGTTCGGCGACGGCCCGGCGACGGCCCGCCACTACAAGGTGGTGTACGAGGAGCCGGACCTGAGCGCGGTCCCCGGGGAACTGCGCGAACTCGTCGCCGACTGCCTGTGCAAGGACCCGGCGGGCCGGCCGGCCTCGGGGGAGTTCCTCCGCCGGCTGACCGTCCGCTGGCCCGCGGAGGGCTGGCTGCCGGACGCGGCGATGGCCCTGCTGCGCCGTCAGGACCCCGCACCGGGCGCGACCGGGGACCCGGTGCCGGCCCCGGCCCAGGCCGCGGTGCCGACGCCGACGCCGACACAGGGCCTGACGTCGACGCAGGGCCCGGATCCGGCTCCTGCCACGGCAGCCGACCGGCCGGAGACCGTGGCCGACTCGGGCGCTCCCGCCGCGGCGGAAGTGGCGGAAGTGGCGGCCGTACCGGACCCGGATGCCGCCCCGCTGCGGACGCCCGCGGGGGCGGGCTCGCCCGGCCCCGTACGTCCGGCTGATGCGCAGGCCGCCACCCAGACGGGAGCGGACGTGGGAGCCGGAGTCGGCGGCGCGGCCGGGGCCGGGATCGCAGCCGGGGCCGGGATCACGGCCGGGGCCGGGTCGGCGGAGGCCGCCGCGCCCGGTGGGCCGGCCGTACGGCGGCCCGGCCGCGCCACCGCCGTGCGCGCGGCGGCCGTGCTGCTCGCGCTGTCCGCAGTGGGCCTCCTGGTGTGGCGGCCGTGGTCCGGCTCATCCGAGAACCACGGTGCGGCAGGGCCCGGCAACCCCACGGCCTCCGCTCCCGCCTCGCCGTCCGCGTCCGCCGGCCCGGCCGCGTTCCCCAACGCCCCGGTGCTGGTCCGTCAGGACACCGCCGCGGGCTGGCCGCAGGACTGCCACGGGGTGGTCTCCCGCCGCGACCCGGGTGCCGCGGCACCGGTGCGGCTCACCGCCGGGGACGCCTGCGCCATGCTCCCCCAGTGGTCCCCGGACCGCCGGTCGTTCGCGTACACCCAGGTCACCGCGCAGGGCGCGGCCGTCTGGACGGCCAACGCCGACGGCTCGAACCCGCGGCGGATCGCGGCCATCGCGGGCGGCCGGGTGTCCTGGTCCCCCGACGGCTCCCGGCTCGCGGTGCTGCGCGCCGAGAAGGGCGTACAGCAGCTGTTCGTGGTGGACGTCGCCGACGGCGCCGCCCGTCAGGTGACCTCCGGCAGCGGCCAGGTGGAGGATCCCGCGTGGTCGCCGGACGGCAGGCGGATCGCGTTCTGCATGCAGTCCGGCCAGGACGACTGGCAGATCCACGCGGTGGACGCGGACGCTGCGGGGGCAGCCCCGCAGCAGCTGACCCGGTTGCCGCATCCGGCGCTCGACCCGGTGTGGTCGCCGGACGGCCTGACGTTCGCGTACACCGCGGGGACGTACGGGCGGGGGACGCAGGGCGACATCCGCGTGGTCGGCACCGACGGGACCGGCGACCGGGCGCTGGTGGCGACGGACGCCCACGAGATGGACCCGGCCTGGTCCCCGGACGGCAGCTGGCTGGCCTTCGTGCGGGGGCCGTACGAGAAGCCGGTGATCTGGGCGGTCCGCGCGGACGGCACCGACTCCCGCTCCCTCACCACCGCCTCGGCGTCCGAAGGCCACCCGGCCTGGCGCTGATCCGGCGCCCGCCGCGGTCGTGGCGTCGGCGGGGCCGGCACGGGGTGCGCTACCGGCCCGGCGGCGCCGGGCGGCGGCCGAGCGGCAGCAGGTACTGGAGCGGCTGCTCCAGGTCGTCCAGGCCCAGGAGTTCGTGGGCCAGGTCGTCGTGGAAGCCGCCGAGCGGGGTGCCGCCCAGGCCCAGGGCCGATGCGGTCAGGAGCAGGTTCTGGACCAGGTGGCCGGTCTCCAGCAGGGCCAGGCGCAGGGCGCGCAGACCGTAGCGGCGGCGCAGCAGGCCGAGGTTCGCGTACACGGCGAGGACGGCCGGCGCCCCGTCGATGCCGATCCAGTCCGGGTCCGTCGACGGACGGGACAGGTACGTCGACAGCGGCTTGATCTGGGACAGCTCCGGCACCGGGCCGATACGGCGCAGCGTCCGCCGCTCCGGCAGGCAGTCGTACGTGCCCGCGGGGACCTCGGCCACGTCGAGCACCAGCAGCCGGACCCGGGCCGCGTACAGGGCGCCCGCACTCGGATAGGGGCGGTGGACGAGCGTACGGGCCGTGCCGTCCGCCAGGATCTGTTCGGAGCGGCTGTTCTCGGCGAGGGAGTTCCACAGCAGGGCGCCCAGGGTGCCGGCGGCCAGCGGACCGGCGAGTGCGCCGCGCAGCGAGGAGCGGCCGGCCAGCACCGTGCCCAGCGGCACCTCCGGCAGCGGGTCCGCGGGCAGGGCCAGCTCCGGCCCCGCCGTCGCAGGCCGCGGAGCCGGCAGCGGCTGGAGCGCGGAGTCCTCGCCGCGGCCGATCTGGAACTTGCTGCGCTCCAGGTACTGGAGGTCGGCCGCGGTGTGCCCCTGCGGGAAGAAGCCCGGCGGCTCGTCGGTCTCCAGCAGGGTCCGGGCGGCGAGCCGGCACACCGCCCGCTCCTCGTCGGGGGTGACGCCGAGCCGGTTGAACAGCATGTGGAGCTGCGAGGCCCAGATCCATGCCGTCGCGTCGTGCTGCGCGGTGTCCGGTGCCTCGTCGCGGGCGCTCCCGGCCCGGGCGCTGCCGGTGCGCAGCAGTGCGTCGGCCTCGCGGACCCGGTCCGCCCACCGGCCGAGCCAGCCGGTCGCGGTCCCGGCTTCGAGGCGTTCGCGCAGACCCGCAGCATGCCGTGCCAGTCCCGTACGCTGCGCCGCGTAGACGGAGTTGACCTGCGCGTGCACGGAGGCGCCCGCCAGCAGCGGGACCTCGGTGACCCACCGCCAGCCCGCCGCGTGGCGGCGCAGCCAGCGGGCCGCGGTCAGCCGGTCCATGCCGAGGGCGTACGCCGTCGCGTGCGCCAGGTCCGCGGCGAGCGCCAGCCGCACCGCCGCACCGGCACCGGCACGGGCACCGGCACCCGGCCCCGCACCCGCACCCGTTGTGGCTCGGCCGTGGAGGTCCCGCAGGACGTCCAGGGCCGCCTGCGTGGATGCGGCGAAGACCTCCTCGGCGACCGGGAGTGCCCGCGGCCCGCCGTAGCGCTCGGTCTCGGGCACGTACGGGACCTCCCGGACCTCCCCGTGCCGGGAGGGCCACGGGCCCGGCACCGCGGGCACCTCCTTCGCCGCCCGGGCCAGCTCCCGCGCCAGGTCCGCGGCGGCCGGCGCGCTCAGCCCGCGCACCCGGATCCGCAGGTGGGGGCCGCCCTCGCCATACCGGATGAAGAACCAGCGGGCGGGGGTCCCGCCGGGCGCGGTGAGGCGGTCGAGGAGCGGGGCCGCCGCCCCGAGGAGGAACCGGTCGGTGTCCTCGGTGTCGGAGTGCAGGAAGAGGTGGAGGCTGTGCCAGGTGTCGGTGGTCATCGCGTGCGGTCCTCGTTCGCGGGTGCGTGGCCGGGATCCGTGGCCGTCCGTGGACCGGGTCAGCCCGGCCCGGCCGGGGTGGTCAGGGGAAGGGGTGCGGGTGGAGGGCGAGGTCCTCGTGGCGCAGCGGCCGGTCGGTGCGGCCCAGCCGGTACGGGACCTCCAGCAGCCGGGGCAGTCCCCGGGTCCGCCGGTTGACGTGCCCGAAGGTCATCGGCAGTGAGCCGGGGACGACGGCCTTCACGCAGTGCAGGCCGAGCCGGTCGCGCAGCCCCGGTTCGGTCTGGTCGACGGTGATCACCTCCAGGCCGGCCCGGGAGAGCCGCTCCACGGTCGCCCCGAGCAGGTCGGTGAGATCGCCGACCGGTTCGGGCGCCCCCGGCCAGGCCTCGGCCACCGGCACGCAGGGCGTGTCGGCGTAGAGGAACTCCAGGCGCGGGCCCGCCTCGGGGAGGGTGTTCAGCCCGACGTGGTCGTCGAGGCCCACCACCAGCTCCGGCCGCTCCAGCATCGGCCGGAGCCGCTCGGGGTCGCGCGGCCCGCCGTCGGCGAGCGAACGGTGCGCGGACTCCAGCACGTTGGTGACGACCTCGGCCACCGCGGACCTGATCGCGGCGCGCGGGTCGTGGTGGGCGCCCGCCGCGAGGAACATCCGCGGCGCGTCCGGGTGGCCTCCCTCGTACCGGCAGACGGCGACGACCGCGGGGATGCCGAAGTCGTTGGTCGCGTCGAGCAGCGACAGCCGGTAGCCCGCCAGGGCCGCCCGGTCCGCGAGCATGGCCGTGCCGGTGTCGTCGGGCGGCGGCTGGATGCGGCGCAGCGGGGTGGCCGCGTACCAGGCCATCAGGAAGGCGTCCCGCTCGGCCACCTCGAACAGGCCGTAGAGCGCCGCCTCTTCGGGGCTGTTGCCCAGCCCGCAGCCGTTCGAGGACTCGTACACCACGCGCGGCCGGCCGGGGCCCGGCACGTCCCAGTAGGCGACGTGCTCGGGGACGGCGACGGCCCGCCGGCGGGTGAGCGACCAGCCGTGCACCCAGTCCAGTTCCAGGTCGGGGGTGTACGGGACGGTCGGTGCGGCCGGATGCCCGTGGTGGGCGGGGTCGGGCAGGCCGAGCCGCTCCGGGTCCACCGCCCGGTCGGGCCCCAGGGCGGCGAAGGAGGCCCGCAGGTCGGTGCGGCGGCCGGTGGGGCGCATGCCCGCGTACCGCTCGACGGCTTCGAGCAGGGCGATCCGCTCGCTGTCGGCGAAGTCGCGGGCCCGGCCGTATCCGCCGTCGTCCAGGGCCCGGCCGTCGGTCACGACCGCGGTGGTCAGGGAGAAGGCCGAGTCCTCGGAGCGGATCAGCCGGCGCACCGGGCCGAACCGCTCGTCGTACAGGGCGGCGCGCAAGCCCTGTGCGGTGGTACGGGAGTTGGCGGCGCGCAGGACGTAGGGGTCGGGCAGCGGGCGGGGCGCCGAGGGCAGCGGGTCCGCCCCGGCCGCCGAGTCCGAGGGCAGCGGGCGGCACACCGGGCAGCCGCCGACGGGGCGGATGCGGTGGGCGGACCACGTGCCGCGGCCGAGGTGGACGACGTACACGGCGGCGGTATCGGCAGCGTCGGCCGGCTCACCGTCCCCCGCGGGGTCACCGTCGGCGTCGCCGTCGTCGCCGCAGTCCAGCAGGTCCTGTGCGAGGGCACCGACACCGTCCGCGAGCGCCGGGGACAGTACGCCGGCCAGCTCCAGCTTCGGGCTCCGCCACGGCACCCGGCCGCCCGCCGTGGCCAGCCTCTGGTACTCGGCACAGCACAGGCAGGCCGCGGCGCCCGGCCGCAGCACGGGACCGACGACCGCCAGGGCGCCGTCGAGCCGTACGGGGACCAGGGCCACGGGGTGGCCGAGCGCGTGCCGGCTCAGCTCCTCGGCCACGCCCGGTGTCCACCGGGGCAGCAGGACCGCGGCCCGTCCGGATGTGACCGCGGCCGCCGCTTCGGCGTCCAGCACCGGTACCGCCAGTACGTCGCCGAGCGGCCCGCAGGCGTCCCGGGAGCCGGTCGCGGCCGGGACCGCCGCCGCGTTCGTCATCGTTCCTCCTCCGGGGTGTGCAGCACGGTGAAGCCGAAGGCCCGCAGCCGGTCGGCGAGTTGCCGGGCCGCCGGCGGGAGCGGCGGCTCCGGGCCGCGGGCGGAAGCGGCGGGGCGGCCCGTTCCGGTCAGCCGGCGCAGCGTGTCCTGGAAGGCGGCCTCCCGTCCGGCCAGGTCCGCCAGCCAGCCGCCGGTCCAGCCGGGGTCCTCCCAGGCGGCCGTCCGCACGCCTGCGGCGGCCAGCGGGGCGACGGCGCCGCCGGACGGCGGCGGACTGCCGGCCGGAAGCCCGGCGTCCTGCGCGCAGAGCGCGGACACCGCGGCGAGCGCGGCGAACGCCGCCGCGTCCCCCGGCGTCGCCTCGACGGCTTCGCCGAGCACCGGACCGGCGGACGGGCCGCCGCCGTGGACGACCGCGAGGTACACCGCCTCGCCCGGGGCGGCCCGGAACACCTCCAGGCGTGCGGACACGCCGAGACGGACCGTCAGCGTGGTCCACCAGTGCCGGGCCTGCGGGTGGCCGGCCCACTCCCCCGGAACCTCGTGCGTACGGCCGGTCGAGCGTCCGAGGCGATGGGCCGCCGCGGCGCGCAGGGCCCGCCCCCAGGCGTGCCCGGAATGGGCGCCGACGGTGAACCCTGCTTCGCCGAGGCCGAGTTCGGCGGCCCGGCAGAACACTTCCAGGCGGGCCAGGTCCAGCCGCGGCGCGCCTGCGACCGGGCCGTCCGGGTCCGGAGGGCCGTCCGCGGGCCCGGTCGCAGGCGGCGTACAGGCGGCCAGTGCCACGGGGAGCTGCGGCAGGTTTCCCGGGAGGGGCTCGGGCAGCAGCCCGCACCGCGGGTCGCCGAGGGCGGTGACCCGGCGCAGCGCTTCGGCGAGGGTGTCGGCGGGTCCGAGGTCGCTCCGCCGGTCGGGATCGATGCGTTCGGGTCCCAGCCAGCTGCGGTACTCGGACCGCAGCGGCCGGGCGTCCGCGAGGAGGACCGCGGGCAGGCCGGGGAGCAGGCGCCCGTCCCCGCCCTCGTCCGCGGGGTCCGGAAGTCCGGCGGCTGCGCACAGCAGCCGGTGTGCGGCGGCGCCGCCGATCAGGGTGGCGGGCAGGGGTGGGGTGGCGGCGGGTGCGGGTGCGGGTGCGCCTGTGGCGAGCCGCAGTTCCAGGGCGGCCGCGTCCGCGCGGATCTGGGCGGCGCTGCCGGGGGCGGTGGCATAGCCGGTCCCGCCGCACAGTCCGGCCGCGATGCCCCGGTCCGGGCCGGCCCCGCGGGCGTACAGCAGGACGCTCCCCGCGGGCAGGGCCGGATCGGCGGTGTACGAGACGGGCAGCCCGCCCGCGGCCAGTGCCCGTCCGGCAGCCCTGGCCAGCGGCCCGTCGGGGGCTCCGGCCACCACCTCCGCCCGCGCCGCGGCCAACACGGCGGCTGCGGCGGCGGGCTGCTCGGCCGCGGCTCCCAGCCACTGCGCCACCGGGCCGGATCCGCCGACGGGCTCGGCGGGAGCGACCGGATCGGCGAGGACGACCGGCTCGGCGGCCTGACCGGCAGCCTGACCGTCGGGGCCGGCGGCGGGGGCGGGGGCGGCGGGGACGGTGACGAGCAGGTCGTGCTCGGCCAGCCGGGCCAGGAGCGTGTCCACCGCCCTCCGCACGGCCGAATCCGCCTCCATACCGCTCAGCAGGCGCTCGAGCCCGCCGTCCCGCAACGGCTCCTCCAGCAGCCGCCACAGCGCGGGCAGTGCCGTACTGCCCTCCAGGGTGACGCTCCCGCGCCGGCCGCGCAGGTGCAGGCCGTCCCGCAGTGCGGTCACAGCGACGCCGGGACGCAGTCGGCGTACGGGTGCAGCCGAGGCAGCACCGGGGGCCACGGAGGCGGCGGGGCCGGCAGCGGCGGCGGCCCGGGCCGTGGTCACGACCGTGCCTCCACCGCGTCGATGACCGCGTCGATCTCCGCGCGCCAGTCGCAGCCGGTCAGCCCGGGAACCGTGCGGACGACCAGGGAGGCGGCCAGGTAGCGTTCCAGCGGCCGGACGTCGCAGATGGCGAGGAGCCGGTACAGGGCGTTGGTGCAGGCCCGGTACACGAGGTAGTCGGGGCGGCTCCACATCGCACCCTGCGGGTCGGAGCGGCGCAGCAGCCGGTGGAACTCGCTGTAGCGGGTGCGGATGTCCTGGTTCCAGCGGGCGTGCACCTCCTCGTCCCCGGTGGCGGCGGCCCGCGCCCGGTACTCCAGCGGGACGCCGTGCAGGTCGGCGCCCGCGTCGTACCGGCTCTGCGCCAGCTGCCAGGCTCCCGCCGAGAAGTCCGCCCAGGCCTGCTCCCAGCCTTGCGCGCCGCCGTCGGCGATCCGGCCGACGAGCGCGGTGACCGTGTCGCCGACGCGTTCCCCGTGGCGCCGGAAGCTGCGGCGGATGCGCCCGTCCGGGTCGTCGTGGAGGAGGAAGTCCTCCAGGTGGGACACGTACGAGAAGTGGCCGCCGGCCAGGCCGCCGGGGTGTGCGCAGGCGTGCGCAGCGAGCGCGGTGACGGCGAGCCGGAGCCGTGCCTGCGCGGTGTCGCCGTGCTCGCCGAGGAAGCCGGCGCCGGCCCGCAGCGCACCGAGCCCGGCCCGCAGCAGGTCGTCGCGCAGGTCCGCACCGTCGTCGCCGAGCAGGCCGATGAGGGAGGAGCGGTCGACGGCCTCGATCCGGACCGTATTGTCGGGGACGATCGGCCCGTAGGGCGGCGGGATGAGTTCGCTGCGCCCGGCCTCGGCGGCCCGCTCCAGCAGCTCGGCCTCGGTGAGGTCGCCCTCGGAGGGGTGCAGGCGGAGCCAGTCGCGGATCCGGGCGGCGGCGGACTCGGCGGCGGCGTCCACCTGCGCGGCCGGCCCCTGGAGGCGCAGCCGCAGGTGGGGGCCGTACAGCCAGTGCCGTTCGACGTGGGCGGCCAGTCCGTCCGCCGTGCCGGACTCGGCGAGCGGGAGCATCACCTCCCTCAGCAGCGGTGCCTTGACCGGGTGGTGGTGGTAGGCGACCACATCGCGGGCGCCGCTGTCCTGGGGCTGCACTCCTGGCACGCTCCCTTCCTCATCGTCCGTCGTCCGTCGTTGTCTGTCGGCTGTCGGCTGTCGGCTGTCGGCTGTCGGCGGGTCATCGCTGCGTCCGCCCGGCCCGGTAGACCTCCAGGACGAGTTCGACCGCCCGGGTGGGGACGTCGAGGCCGCCGGGGGCGGGCAGCGCCTCCTCCAGGACGGCGCCGTCGCCGTACCGGGAGAGCCACTTGGGCAGGCAGCGCAGGTGCAGGGCGCTGCCGAGGTCCACGAACTGGGGCTTCGGGCGGTCGAGCCGGGCCAGGAAGTCCTCGGCGGCGCGCCCGGTGGGGGCGGTGGCGGCCGGGTGCAGGAAGACCTGCTCGGGAAGGTCCAGCAGAGCGCGCCAGCGGGCCGCCGCCTCCACCGGGACCGGGCCGGCGGCGCCGAGGTCGGCGCGCAGCTCCCGTACGACACCGGGCGGCAGCAGCCAGCGGCGGCGGCCGAGCACCACGTGCCGGTGGCGCAGCCGGGGGGTGAGGGCCACGCGGCCGCCGGGCGCGGTGAGGGTGTGGCGCGGGGCGAGCGGCCTGAAGTCGACGGCTCCGTGGGGCTGGTCGCACAGGTGGGCCCCGATGCGGCGCGGGAGGAGGACGGGCGAGAGGAAGCCGAGGTAGAGCACGTCGAGGTGTTCGCCACTGCTCTTGAGGCGGATGCGGACCTGGTCGGCGGCCCGGTCGTGGACGAGTTCCAGGTCTGCCTCGGCGAGGGAGGCCCGGCGGCGGTCGGGGCCGATCTCGTCGGGCACCAGCAGCGGGTGGAGGTTGGCGTTGAACCCGCCGACGGGCCGGATCTGCGCGGCCCGGGCGGCCGGCCCGAGTCCGCGCCGGATCTGCCGGGACACCTCGGCGGCTGCCCGCGGGTCCAGGGCGTCGAGGAACCGGCTGGTGAAGCGGCCCCAGCCGCCGTACACGTGGTTGACGCACAGCAGGCCGCGGTTCGGGTCCCGCTGGAGGAAGTAGGCGTAGCTGAGGGGCCGTTCGACGGCCCAGCCGGGCAGGCGCTCGCCGAGGCTGCGGAGCAGGTCCGGCGGCAGCACGATCTCCTCGGCCGCCGCGGCGCCGTCCCGGCTGCCGGCCGCGGCGGCGCCTGCGGCGGCGGCTGCGGCCTCCCGGACCCGGTCGGCTGCCTCCGCGCGCAGGCGGGCCAGTTCGGCGGCCCCGGTGGGCAGGGCGTCCCGGCCGGCGGGGTCGAGGAGGGCGAGGCTTCCGGCGGTCTCCCAGGCCTCGGCCACGTCGGCGCCGAACTCCCACGGGTGGGCGCAGCGGCCGCCCGGCCCGTACCGTTCGACGAAGCGGTCGCGGATGACGCGGCGTACGAGGTGCCCCAGGTCGAAGAGTTCAGCGAGCGCGGTGACCTCGCCGAGCGCCTCGTGGTCGGCGGCGTCGAGGAAGCCGTCGAGTGCCAGGGGGCTCGGGGCGACGACGTCCTCCGACAGCACGGTCAGCGGGGCGGAGACGGCCGGGACGGGACGTCCGGCGTCAGCCAGCTCCGCCTTCCACCGCTCGGACAGGGCGGCGAGGAGCACGGGGCGCTGCGCGGCGGGCGCGTCGCCGAACGCGGCGGTGTCCCGGCCGAGTTCGGCGATGCGGTCGGCGCGTGCGGCGTCCGCGGCGTGGGCCGGGTCTTCGGGGCGGGCGGCGGCGATCTCCCGCAGCCATGCCGCGAGGCGGTCGACCGGCTCGGCGTCCTGCGGCGGGACCGGGTCGTCCGGCACCAGCAGGCCCGCCTGTCCGAGGCGGTCGAGGAAGGCGGTGGCCGCGGCGGAGGCCTCGCCGCCGGCCCCGCTCAGGGCGGCGGCCAGCAGCCGCGTCAGCTCGTCCAGGGGCACGGCGGAGGATTCGGCGTACTCGGTGACGAGGCGCAGCGGGCCGCTGTGGGCCAGTTCGGCCTCGTCCTCGCCGGGAACGAGGTAGCGGCCCCCGGCGAAGGAGGCCCGTTCGCGGGAGTACGCGGCCCGCCCGCCGGTGGTCCGGGCGGTGCTGGCGGTGCGGTGCGGGAGGGCGGCCCGGCGGTGCGGGGAGTCGAGGAGGGCGAGGGTGAGGGCGGCCGTCAGGGTGCGGTTGGGTTGCACCACGGCGCGGTACGGGCCGTCGAACACGGCTCCGGCGCCCCAGGACGGCACCGGGCGGGGCAGGGGCGCGGTCGGCCCCGAGTCGGTGCCGAGGGGGCCCCAGCCGACGGCGGTGAACCAGGACAGCGGGCTGGTCTTGGTGCTGGCCCGCAGGGCGTAGCGCAGCACGGTGGCCTCTTCCTTGCGGGCCCGACGGTCGGCCGCGCCGGTGGCTGCGCGTTCCACGGCCCGGTGCAGGTCGGCGCTGGTAAGGGCGACGGCCTTGGCGAGGGCCGGCTCGCGGCACAGTCCGGCGAGTGCGCCGCGTTCGGCGGCCAGGGCCTGTTCGGCTGCGGCGCCGAGCCCGTCGAGCAGGGCGCGGCGGGTCTCGTGCAGGCGCAACCAGGCGGCGAGCCGGGGGATCCGGTCGGGCAGGTCGCCGAGGCGGGCCAGCAGGGCGGGCCTGGGCTCGCGCCCGTTGTGCAGGGCGCGGCGCAGGGGGAGCACGACGTCGCGGTGGAAGTCGGCGGGATGGCCGTCCCGGCTGCCGTACAGGTCGTCGCAGAGCGGCCCGGTGGTGTGCAGCAGCCGGGTGTCGAGCCGGTGCAGTCGGGCGAGCAGGACGCGGAAGGCGGTGGCGGCCGGATGCTCGGCCGGGTGGGCGAGTACGGTGGCGCGGGCCAGCGCGTAGGGCGCCGACCGTACCCGGTAGCCGTCGGCACCGACGCGGTCGCCGACGCCGGTGGCGGTGGCGGCGGCGGCCGTGGAGTACGGCTGCGGCATGGGGTTCCCCGTCCTGTCGGCGGTGGTGCGCGGGCCTCCCGCCGCACGCGCGGTGCGGCGGGAGGCTCTGTGTGTGCGTGCGGTGGTGCGGTTACAGCGGCAGTTCCGGGATCTGCGGGTGCGCGCAGGACGAGGAACCGCAGGAGCAGGAGCTGCCTCCGTTGGACGCCCCGCCCTCGGGCAGTGCGATGGTGTCCCGCATGGAGGTCACGGTGAGGTCGCCGAGGTCGAGGTCCTCGATCTCGAATGCCGTGGTGCCGCTTTCACCGGTCATGGATGTCTCCTCTCGTCGAGGGCCGGCTGGTCGGGGTCGGCGCGAAGCGCTGGCGGGCGGGCGTCAGCCCACGAAGACGTCGGTCTCCGAACGCGGCTGGGCGCAGGAGGACGAAGCCTGGCAGGAGCAGGAGCCCCAGGACGCCCCGCCCTCGGGCAGCGCGGCGGTGTCGCGCATGGAGGTGATGGTGAGGTCGCCGAGGTCCAGGTCCAGGTCCTGGAGGTCGAATTCAGACATGCGTATCTCCCGGGAATTGGGGTGGAAAACCGAATGCACGATGCACGAAATACCGCAGTCCGCGGGGGGCTGAATACGCCGACATCCGGGACTGCTTTCGGGCGGAAAAAATATTGCCGGGCTCACCGCACGGCCACAAGGGACCACAGAACAAACACAACGAGATTGTCAGGTCCACGCCTCTTGGCTTGTTCCGTGCGGCCGAAAACAACCCAGGGAAAAAGCAAGAACTCCGCATTCCGCATTCCGCTCTCCCGCCCGTGCGGGGCCGGACCGCCGCCGGTGTGGTGGTGGGGCGCACAGAACGGCACCCGTATGTGACGACCCGCTGCGCCTCGCCGCAGATCCCAGGCGGCAACTCATCAGATCAGAGCGAAGACCTGCGGCTTTTTCATTATTGGCCTCCGAAGCCGGCACCACGTCAGCACCGGATAAACTCGTGCCGGGTAGGGCATGAGGACGAGGCCGCCCGCCGGGCTACGGGCCGGCCGAGGGGCACGGAGGTTGATCGCTCACAGCAGCGAACACGGTTACTCCGGACCGTCGATCACCGGTCGGGCTCCATCGTGCAGGCGGCATCCGCCAAAGACCGCAATCGCTCGGGCGGGTCGGGCATCACAGGTGCGTGGACCACCGGGAAACCGTCGCGGCCGGCGGAGTCCAGCGGCGGGTACGAGAAGGCGTGGACGAGATGCCGTAGTCCTTCTTGAGATGTTCCGGGATGGCGTAGTGCATGACGCGTCCGCGGGTGAGAGAGGAAAGCTCGAAGATCGTGGTGAGGTGACCGAGGCGGTCCAGGGCCCAGGCGCCGAGCGGAGAGCGGTCCTCGATGGTCTCCAGGACGCCGAGAAGGTGGGGGACGGTCTTGACGGCGGTGTCCCAGCGGGTTCGGGGCACCCCCAGCCAGTCGGCGCACGTATCGCCGACGAGGTAGCGGATGAGTGCGGAGACGATCGGGTCGAAGAGGGTGCCGGGCACGACCTCCTCGTAGAGGTCGATCAGCTGCCGGGTCAGGTGCACGCCCTCCTCGGACGGCCCCATGTGCCGGATCATGTACAGATCGAAGAACTCGCGGGCGCCGTCGAGGGACTTGGGGACGGCATCCTGGTCGACGCCGAGCATGGCGCCGACCACGCGCCAGGCGTAGTAGTAGGCGTCCGCTCCCTCGGTGGACATGTGGATGCCGAGGCGATGCAGGCTGTCCAGGACGAGCAGCGAGAAGAACATCTGCCCACCGATCATGTCCTCCTGGCAGATCGGCACCCCCAACTCCGCGGCGTCCCAGTGGTCCTCGCGCTTGAGGTGGTGGCGGATGGAGGCGTGCAGCAGCCGGACCTTCTGCGCGGCCGGGATGAAGCGGCTGCCGGCCTCGAAGGCGTCGGGCTGCATCAGATGGACGGTGAACTGGCCGGTCTCCGCCATCCGTTTGGAGGGGTAGTTCAGACCGTGCGTCGCCGACAGGAGCTTCGCCACGTGCGGGACGACGTAGCAGGCCGGCATGGCGGCGAAGGACAGGGCGGTGGAGATGTGCACGTCGTTGTCGATGAAGAACAGCCGGGCCTTCTCCATCTCCCCCCAGTCGACCCAGGCCGGCGGGGCGCTCGTGGCGTGAAGGTACTCGCGGGCGACATCGGGCAGCCCTTCCGGCAGTGGGGCGCCGACGGTGGAGACGTACCGCATCAAGGTATTGAACTTGCCCACCTCACCACGCTCGAACAGCGCGGCGACCGTGGCGTCGGCCAGGTCGTCGCCGGCCTGTCGCAGGGCATTCATCGATGCCTCGGTGTAGGTCATGGCAGGGCTCCTTGTTCTCCGTCAGGAACGGCGGACCGCCGCCGAGTGCGCCAGGGCGGTGAGAGCGGTGGCGGCGGGCGCGGGCAGGTTCAGATCGTCGAGAGTGCGGAGGGCGTCCTCTACCCGCGCGGTGATCATGTTCTCGATGCGGTCGGGCGCCTTCAGCCGGCGCATCATGTCGCGCACGGCCTCCAGACCGTCCCCGTCCGGGTCGTGCCGGCCGAGCCGGTCACGCAGCCGCTCGCGTTCGTGGTCCGCGGCGAGTCGCCAGGTCTCCGCGAGGAGGGTGGTGGGCCGATGGCCGCGTACGTCGTCAGCGCCGGCCTTGCCGGTGAGCTCCGGGTCTCCGAACAGGCCGAGCAGGTCGTCCCTCAGCTGGAATGCCTCGCCCAGCGGCAGGCCGTACGCGGAGTAGCCCTCGCGCAGCCGCTCACCGGCCCCGGCCAGGGCGCCGCCGATCAACAGTGGTTGCTCAACGGTGTACTTGGCCGTCTTGTAGCGGATGACCTTCAGCGACGCCGCCGTGTCCGGGGCGGCACCCGTATGCAGGATTTCCAGGCACTCTCCCGCGATGAGCTCCCTGGCCAGCGCCGCCCACAGCGGGCGGGCCTGGCCCAGGTAGGCGGCGGGCAGGCCACTGGTGACGAACAGCTGCCCGGCCAGCGACATCAGCAGGTCCCCGACCAGCATCGCCAGCGACCGGGCGGCCCCGGCGGCCTGTGGGTGGTGCTCCACGGAGCCGCGCAGGGCCAGGTGTGCGGTCGGCCGGCCGTGCCGCAGCGGACTGTCGTCGATGAGGTCGTCGTGCACCACCGCGGCCGCGTGCACCAGCTCCATGGACGCTGCCGCCCGCACCAGCGCGTCGCTGTCCGGCTGTCCCACCGCGCGCCAGCCCCAGTAGCAGAACGCCGCCCGCAGCCGTTTGCCGGACGCGACCGCCGCCTGCACCTCGTCGGCGACCGGGCCCAGGGCTGGATCGATCTCCGACAGCCGGTCGGCCTCCTCCGCCGCGAAACGCTGAAGCACCTCGTCGACGCGCGCCTTGAACGCGGCCGGCTCCCACCGCTCAGCCGCCATCGTCGGCCCGCCGGGCCAGCACGTGCCGGGCGAGCACCTCAAGGTGGGCCGGGGGTGCGCCCGCGTACCGGTCGAGCACGAGGCGCCCGCGCGCCATCAGGTCCCGCTCCGTCTCCGACACCAGCTGAGCGGCGTCCGAACGCCTCAGCAGCCCCTTCACGGTCCCGAGGGCCGACCCCAGGGTGCTCACCGCCAGATCCGCCAGCCCCGCCGCCAGCAGGACCGCCTGCCCGTCCGGGCCCGTGCGCTCCCCCGTGTCCCGCGTCATGCCGTCCCTTCACGTACACCCCGTCCGAGCAGCGCTTTTCCGCGCCACAGCTCCCAGCGTCATGCCGGACACGGCATCGGAGCGGAGGAACTCACCAACGAGTGATCACATCGCTCGGACGTGCGGCTCTCTGGCGTCGCGGCCCCGGTACGCCGATCAACTGCGCCCAGCCCGGAACGAGACACTCGGCGTCGGCCAGAGAGCAGCGGATCGGCGTGACTGCACCGTCGGCGAACCCCCACACCCGTGCGTCGACTGCGCGGACGGGCCCGCTCCGCCATCAGGGCCACCCCGCCGGGGACTTGACGGCTAACGGCCGGGGGCTGCGGGGCTCTCCGTCAGAGGCCGGTGGTCACCGGACCGCCCTCAGGCCCTTTCTGCCCCGGTGCGGTGGACGGCCCGTGCGCCGAACGCGAAGTCGGCTCCCCTGCGGTGGACTTCCAGCGCGCCCGGGCCGGCGAAGTGGGCGGGGATCACCAGCTCGCGGCGGTCGGCGGCCTGTTCGAGGACGCGGCGGCGGGTCGCGGCGGCTCCTTCCGGGTCCATGCAGAAACAGCTGTTGCAGGAGGGATGGAGGATCTGGACGGGGCTGTGGAGCAGGTCGCCGACGAAGACGGCGCGTTCGCCGCGGGATTCCAGGCGCAGCACGGCGGAGCCGGGGGTGTGTCCGGGGGCTGCCTCCAGGGTGAGGTGTTCGTCGATGCGGTGGGCGCCCTCCCACAGGACGGCCTGTCCGGCGCGGTGGACGGGGGCGATGCTGTCCTCGTAGATCAGCCGGTCGTCCACCCGCAGGCCCTTGCCGTACGCGTTGTCCGGGCCGAAGTGGTGGTCGTCGGCGGCCGGGATGAGGTAGCGGGCGTTGGGGAAGGCGGGTGCCCATTCCCCGTTCGCGTCGACCGTGTTCCCGCCGACGTGGTCGGCGTGCAGGTGGGTGATGACGACGGTGTCGACGTCCTCGGGCCGGACGCCGGCCCGGGCCAGGTCGCCGAGGAGGTCGCCCTGCCGGTGGTGGAAGTGCGGGGTCGAGGGCCGTTCGCGCCCGTTGCCCACGCCCGTGTCGACCAGGACCGTGCGTCCCCCGCTGCGTACGACCCAGGTCTGGAGGGCGAGGACGGCCAGGTCGCGGTCGGGGTCCCAGTGGTCCGGTGCCAGGGAGGCCTCGTTGTCCTTCCACATCCGGGCGTCGGCCTGCGGGACGAGGTCGCGGGCGGGCCCGAGCGCACCCTGCCACTCCACGACCCGGATGATCTCGACGTCGCCCAGCACGACGGTCTGCGTGTTGTTGTCGTTGGTCACAGCGTCCACCCTAGGAAGGGTGGTTGAGGCGCTCAATGCTCATTCGGCTCGCGTGAATACGCAGTTGTCTCAACCGTGCGGCGGGCCGGGGATACGCTGGGGCGGTGGACGTGGTGAGCGATGCGATCTCGGCGGTCCGGATCGGGAAGCCCTCCTCGCAGCGGGCCCGGGTGCGCGGGCGGTGGTGCACGCGGTTCGACCCGTACGACGGGGCGGGCTTCCACGTGGTGCTGGAGGGCAGCTGCTGGCTGCTGCCCGATGAGGGCCCGCCCGTCTCGCTGGGCACGGGGGACGCGGTGCTGCTGCCGCACGGTACGGGCCATGTGATGGCCGACTCCCCCGCCGACGCGGCGACGGTGGCGCGGGCTCTGCCGTTCGACCCGGAGCCGGGCGACATACGGTCCGGGACACTGCTGGTGCCGGCCGGCCCGGGTGGGCCGGACGGCGCGGACGGGCCGGACGTGGAGCTGTTGTGCGCCAAGTACCGGCTCGACCGGAGCCGTGTGCACCCGTTGATGCGGGAGCTGCCCGCGGTCGTCCACCTGCCGAACCGCGTGGGCAGCCATCCCGAACTGCGGGCCGCCATCGACCTGCTGGGCGGTGAGTTGAGCGGGGTACGGCCCGGCTCGGCGATGGCGGTGCCCAGCCTGCTCGACCTGCTGCTCCTCTACATGATCCGTGCGTGGATGGCGGAGGACTCCCGGGGAGCCTGGCCGGCCGCCCTCGGCGACCCGGTGGCGGCCGCCGCACTGCGGGCCCTCCACGCGGACCCGGCCGCGCCGTGGAACGGCGAACGCCTCGCCGCGCACGCCGGGGTGTCCCGGGCCACGCTGGCACGCCGGTTCACCACGCTGGTCGGCCGGCCCCCGATGGCCTACCTCGCCTGGTGGCGGCTGACGTACGCGGCGGCCCTGCTCCGCGACACCCCGGATCCGCTGGCGGCCATCGCCCGCCGGGTCGGGTACGGCACCGCGTACGCCTTCTCGCACGCGTTCAACAGGGAGTTCGGGACCACGCCCGGCCGCTACCGGGCCGGGGCAGCGCAGGAGCCGTGAACAGCGCGGGCACTGCGCCCACGACGCTGCTCACGGCTCCGGATCCGACGGGGCCGGACGGCCTCGTCCGGCCGGACGGCCTCGTCCGGCCGGCGTGCCTCGCGCGCCTCAGCGGGCCGGGCACTCCCTCCAGGAGAAGTGGTACACGGTACCGATGCCGCCGTCCGTGGAGTCGACGGTCATGTAGCTGACCTTCGTCGCGTCGGAGGTGCCGACCTCCGCGCGCAGCTCGGTGTTGATGTTGAAGTTGCGCTTCTCGCCGCACGGGGCGAAGACGAGGGCCGAGATGCTCGCGGTGTCGGTCACCTGCCAGTTGTCCTCGAGCGCGCCGTGGAACTGGTGGGCCCGGTAGGCGGTCTGGCTCATGCCCTGGAAGTAGTAGCTGGCCTTCTGCGTGCCGATTGCGCCCGCCGCCAGGCTGCCGAAGCCGCGGTAGTCGACCTTGGCCACCGCGTAGGTGAAGCCCTGGGGGACGTTGACGACGAGGGAGAGGAGACAGTTCTTGCGACCCTCGGTCACGGGGCTGTCGCCGCCGGCCCGGGCCAGGTAGTCGCTGTAGGTGACGGTGAAGGCCGAGTTGTCGGGGGCGACGGCGACGCTCGCGGTGCCGGGGCGGCAGCCCGAGCCGTTGACGCTTGCGACGTCGACGGTCACCTGACCCGGCGGAGCGACGGGCGCGGCTGCGGCCGCGGGCGACAGGGCAACCAGGCTTCCGGTCGCGACGACGACGGTCAGTGCGGTGCGAAGTGGCTTCATCACAGTCGCCATGGATAGCCGCCGCCGGACGGCTGTCCGCGTCGCCGGGCACGGGGGCTCACCCTGTCGGACTCCCCGATTCACCGGCTGAAACGTTTCACCAGCGGCCTCCGGCCGCCGAACGGCCCTGAGCGAAGCGCCATCCGTCGCAGCACGGGGAGTCGAACCACGAAATTCGGCCCGTTTCTCCTACTCTGGACACTTTCGGGTGCGGGAGGAGAGCGGCTCATGGCGGATCGGGGTTGGCTCGTACGGCGGCCGACCGCCCTCTGCGCCGGTACGGTCCCCGCCGCGCTCGCCTCGCTCACCCCGGCCGCCACACAGGCCCCCGCCACGACCGGCGGGCACGCGCCCCACCCGCGCGTCCACCGCCATACCGACGGCGGCCCCGAACCGACCGCACCCCTCGCGCCCGCCGCACGAGCCGCGTCCGCCACACCGGTGGCCCCGGATCCCGGCGAGGCGGCTGTCCTCGGCGAGGAGCACGCCCGGCGCACACCCAGGCGCGCCGGGCCGAGGCCGGCGCCGGGGACTACCCGCAGGCGGAGCGCACCTCCGGCCTCGCCGCGCCGGCCCTCTCGCAGCGCCGGACCAACGCCGCGCTCCCGGCGGCCCGGTTCGGCCGCTTCACGGAGTTCTCCCCCTCCCCGGACTTCGGCGTGCACGCGGCGCTCCTGCCGACCGGCAAGGCGCCGCAGTTCTCCTTCCAACCGGCGGAGGCCAATCCCGTCAAGGAGACCGGCCCCACCGACCGGATCGGCCGGACCACGCCGCCGCGTCGCCGTCCCGTGGGACCCCTCCCCCGGCACGGGGACCGGGCGTTCAGGAAGGCGGAGCCGCCGGCCGCCCTCATGCCCGATGGCCTGAATGCCCCGCACCCGGCGCCGTTCTTCTGTGCCCCGTCGGGCCGGCGGCGGAGCGGCTGCGGGTGGACGCGTCGTTCCGGAACGACTGCCCGCACCTGTTCTCGCCGCGCGACGGGATGGTCTACGGCCTGGGCCGGACGCCGACCGGCAGCGGCCGTTCGACCCGGTCAAGGAGACCCGGTCCGGCCTGCCGTGGCACCCGGCCGGCTTCCGCGGCCACGGCTCGGCGGTGCCGCCGCACGCCGGGCTTGCGGCACCGCCCCGACTCGGTGCCGGTTCTCGGCGGGGGCGGCCGGTGTCCGCGCGTCGGCCTCGTGGCAACTCCTCGGTGGCGGCCTGCTGCTCCCGCTCGCCGCGGCAACGGAGGGGGCGCCGCCCGCGGTGGACGGTCCCGCGCTGCTCGGGTTCGACTGCGTGGCCGTCACGGCGACGGCGCCGGCCTTCGCCGCGTTCCGCGGGGTCCCGCTGACCCTGACGGGGTGTGTTCCTAGTGCGGAACAGAGGATTCCTCACAGCTCGTGACAGCAGCAATTCGACCCGTAGTAATTAGATGAATCCCTGACTGAATTGCCGTCAACAAGCCACATCGCCTTATCTCGATTTGATAACGAGATCCCGGAAAAGGACTGGACCTTTACACCCCTACGCGCGTAACTACCCATCCATACAAGCGAGTTGACTGTTCATCAAATCACAGCACCAGGTAACAGTCAGATATCTCGACCGGCATTCCCGTTTGTCCGAATTCTCCACGTCGCCCATCTGGCAGGCTTCCGCGCACCCACTCCTCCGACCAAGGATTTGAGGTGCGCATGACGGGTCACCGTCGAAGGAAGCCCGAACACCGGCGCAAACCGCGCCGCTTGATACTCGTCACCGCCGCCATGGCCTCGGCTGCGGTGATAGCGGGGGGCATTGCCTACTCCGGCCTCGGCGACGACGCCCAGGCAGAGACGACCGCGCAGGCGGCCGCCGAGACGCTCACGCCGGCCGCCGCACCGGCCCGTGACGCGGAGCCCGAGCCCCTGAAGGACCAGCCCGCCAACGAGGCGGACCGCGGCATGGTCTACGACGGCCTCAAGGCCGCACCCAAGGGCGACCGCTGCGTCGGCGTGTACCGTACGGAGACCGGGCTGTGCAGCCACGGCCCCGACGCCCCGCCCAAGGACGTCGACATCAAGAAGGACGTCGCCCCGGCCGTGAAGACGCAGGCCGTGGCCTCCGATCCGGCCAAGCCCGAGGCCGCCGCCGCTGAAGGCAGCGGGCGTCCTCAGGACGCGCCCGCCGCCGACGCCAAGGCCGCCAAGGACGCGCCCAAGGACGCTCCGGCCCCCGCCGCGACGGGCGGCAGCGGCAGCCAGACCGCGGCCGCCGGGCCCGCCGGGCAGACCGTCCAGTGCGACGGCGACGGCAGCAGCGGCAACCGCGTCCAGGTGGTGTACGTCCACGGCCCCGACCGCGACCGGTACTCCGAGTACTTCGCCTCGTTCCGCAAGTGGGCGGCCGACGCCGACCTCATCTACTCCAACAGCGCCCAGGAGACCGGCGGCGTCCGTCACATCCGCTACGTGACGGCAGCCGACTGCACTCCGACGGTGCTCAACATCGAGCTGTCGGCCGGCGCGATGGCCGACTTCAACTCTACGAACAACGCGCTCGCCGAAAAGGGCCTCAACCGCCGCGACCGCAAGTACATGATCTTCGCGGACAGCCAGGTCTACTGCGGCATCGGCACGTTCGCCGGTGACGAGCGCCCCGGCCAGAACAACCAGAGCAACTTCGGCCCCTCCTACGGCCGTACGGACTCCGGCTGCTGGGGCGGGCACACCGCCGCCCACGAGCTGGGCCACAACCTCGGCGCGGTCAACAACAGCGCCCCCAACACCAGCCGCGGCGCCCACTGCACGGACGAGTGGGACGTGATGTGCTACTCGGACACGCCGTACTACCCGCAGATGCGCAACGTCTGCACCAACAAGGCGGCCGAGAACATCCTCGACTGCAACCACGACGACTACTTCCACACCAGCCCCAAGCCGGGCAGCTACCTGGCCACCCACTGGAACATCGCGGACAACCAGTTCCTGATGAAGTCCAAGGGCGGCAACGGCACGGACCCGGGCCCGAACCCCAACCCCCAGCCGACGCAGAAGCCCACCCCGACGCCGACGAAGAAGCCCACCGGCGGGCCGACGGTGACGGCCGGCCAGATCCAGTCGACCTCGGTCGTCGTCAGCTGGCCCAAGGTGGAGGGCGCCGCCTGGTACCAGGTCCTGCTGAACGGCAAGCACCTGACGTGGGTCCAGTCCCAGTCCGTGCGCATCTACAACCTCCAGGCCGGTACGGAGTACAAGGTCGCCGTCTCGGTGCGCGACAGCGCCGGCCGTGACAGCGGCGCCGGCAAGACCACCGTCTTCCGCACCACGGGCAACGGCGGCGGCGACGCCGCCCCCAACACCCGCTACACCCTCCAGAACGGCAGCACCGGCATGGCCGCCGAGCTGTGGGGCGGCCGCAGCGCCGACGGCACGGTCCTCGTCGGGGCGCGGGCCAACGGCTACACCCACCAGCAGTGGATGTTCGAGGACGCGGGCAACGGACTGGTCCGCATCAAGTCCGCCGTCTCCAACAAGTGCCTGCAGACCGGCGGGGCCCCGGCCCAGGGCATGTGGATCGTGCAGCAGCCGTGCGGCAACGGCTCCACCCAGCAGTGGAAGCTGAGCTCCCGCAACGGTACGACGACCATCACGGACCCGAGCGGCGGTTACGCCCTGACCGTGAGCAACCGTCCGTACTACGGCGAGTGGCTGCTCGACCTCCAGCGCGCGGACGGCCGCGCGAACCAGGTCTGGACGGTCCAGAAGGCCGCCTGACCCGAGCCGCCGACTGCCGGGGGGGGGGCCCCCCCCCCCCCCCCCTCCCCTCCCCCCCCCCCTCCCCCCCCCCCCCCCCCCCCCCCCCCCACCCCCCCCCACCCCCCCCCCCCCCACCGCCCCCCCCCCACACCGTTGGC
>NZ_JBWKDK010000052.1:0-42158 GCF_056436005.1 Streptomyces sp. NPDC043854 | reverse complement strand
GGGAGAGAGGCAGGTGGGGGGAGCTGTGGAGGGGCAGAAGAGGGGCCAGGGTCTAGCTTCTCCCCGACACAAAAAAGAGAAAGTGGCCCACCCGGGTGGGTCCCCCCGCTTCTCGTTGTGCGGAACGATCGAGCGGCCGCCGGGACCGCTGCGGTACCCTGGCGCCATGCGTGCCGTACGCCTCCTGCTTACCGAGCCGCGCTGATCAGTACCGACCCTTCGACGCGGTCGGCATCGGCGCGGCGCCCCCTCCTGTGCGAGGGGCTTTTTCGTTTGAGCGAGCAGATTCGTTTGAGTGAGCAGAGCCGGCAGAGACGATCGATGGAGCTTCCGAAAACATGAGCGAGACGAACACCCCGGCCCCCGAGGCGGCCGAGGCGCACCGTTACACGGCTGCCATGGCCGCCGACATCGAGGCACGCTGGCAGGACGTATGGGACGCGCAGGGCACTTACGAGGCCCCGAACCCGACCGGCGACCTGGCCGGGGATCCGGCGGTCGTCGCGCGCCCCAAGAAGTTCATCATGGACATGTTCCCGTACCCGTCCGGTGCGGGCCTGCACGTCGGCCACCCGCTGGGCTACATCGCCACCGACGTCTTCGCCCGCCACCAGCGGATGACCGGCCACAACGTCCTGCACACCCTGGGATTCGACGCCTTCGGCCTGCCCGCCGAGCAGTACGCCGTGCAGACCGGCACGCACCCGCGCGTGTCCACCGAGGCGAACATCGAGAACATGAAGGCGCAGCTGCGCCGGCTGGGCCTGGGCCACGACAAGCGCCGGTCCTTCGCGACGATCGACCCGGACTACTACAAGTGGACCCAGTGGATCTTCCTGCAGATCTACAACTCCTGGTACGACACCGAGGCGAAGAAGGCCCGCCCGATCGCCGAGCTGGTCGCCTCCTTCGAGGACGGCTCCCGCGAGGTCCCCGGCGGCCGCACCTGGGCCGACCTGGCCGCCGTCGAGCGGGCCGGCGTGCTGGACGAGTACCGCCTGGCGTACCCTTCGGACGCGCCCGTGAACTGGTGCCCCGGCCTGGGCACCGTCCTGGCCAACGAGGAGGTCACCGCGGACGGCCGCTCCGAGCGCGGCAACTTCCCTGTCTTCAAGGCCCGGCTGAGCCAGTGGAACATGCGGATCACCGCATACGCCGACCGGCTGCTGGACGACCTGGACGGGCTGGACTGGCCCGAGGCCATCAAGCTGCAGCAGCGGAACTGGATCGGCCGCAGCGAGGGCGCCCGCGTCGACTTCGCCGTCGGCGGCGACGCGATCACCGTCTTCACCACCCGCCCCGACACCCTGTTCGGCGCCACCTACATGGTGCTGGCGCCCGAGCACCCGCTGGTCGAGAAGATCGTCCCGGCCGAATGGCCCGAGGGCACGCACCAGCTGTGGACCGGCGGCTCCGCCACCCCCGGCGAGGCGGTGGACGCCTACCGCAGGCAGGCCGCCTCGAAGTCCGACGTCGAGCGCCAGGCCGAGGCCAAGGACAAGACCGGGGTCTTCACCGGCGCCTACGCCACCAACCCGGTCAGCGGAGACCAGGTCCCGGTCTTCATCGCCGACTACGTGCTGATGGGCTACGGCACCGGCGCGATCATGGCCGTCCCGGCGCACGACTCCCGCGACTTCGCCTTCGCGCAGGCCTTCGAGCTGCCGATCCGCTGCGTCGTGGAGCCCTCGGACGACCGCGACGCCGACCCGGCCGAGTGGGACGACGCCTTCAGCTCGTACGACGGCACCATCGTCAACTCGACGGGCCAGGGCATCTCCCTGGACGGCCTGACCGTCGTCGAGGCCAAGGCCGCCATCACCACCTGGCTGACCGAGCAGGGCATCGGCGAGGGCACCGTCAACTTCCGCCTGCGCGACTGGCTGTTCAGCCGCCAGCGCTACTGGGGCGAGCCCTTCCCGATCGTCTACGACGAGGACGGCGTCGCGCACGCGCTGCCCGAGTCGATGCTGCCCCTGGAACTGCCCGAGGTCGAGGACTACTCGCCGCGCACCTTCGAGCCCGACGACGCCGCCTCCAAGCCGGAGACCCCGCTGTCGCGCAACGAGGCCTGGGTCAGCGTCGAGCTGGACCTGGGCGACGGGCGCGGCGTGCGCCCGTACCGCCGCGAGACCAACACCATGCCCAACTGGGCCGGTTCCTGCTGGTACGAGCTGCGCTACCTGGACCCGCACAACGACTCGGCCCTGGTCGACCCGGAGGTCGAGCAGTACTGGATGGGCCCGCGCGAGGGCGCGCCGCACGGCGGCGTCGACCTGTACGTGGGCGGCGCCGAGCACGCGGTGCTGCACCTGCTGTACGCCCGCTTCTGGTCGAAGGTGCTGTTCGACCTGGGCCACGTCTCCTCGGCAGAGCCGTTCCACAAGCTGTTCAACCAGGGCATGATC
The DNA here is from genome assembly GCF_056436005.1 of Streptomyces sp. NPDC043854. Taxonomy (NCBI): domain Bacteria; kingdom Bacillati; phylum Actinomycetota; class Actinomycetes; order Kitasatosporales; family Streptomycetaceae; genus Streptomyces; species Streptomyces sp. NPDC043854. The sequence goes on along the minus strand of NZ_JBWKDK010000052.1, from coordinate 39,750 downwards.
CAGGCGTACGCGTACACCGACGAGCGCGGCGTGTACGTCCCGGCGGCCGAGGTCGAGGAGCGCGACGGCAAGTACTTCCACGAGGGCCGGCCGGTCAGGCGCGAGCACGGCAAGATGGGCAAGTCCCTGAAGAACGCCGTCACGCCGGACGAGATCTGCGAGGAGTACGGCGCCGACACCCTGCGCCTGTACGAGATGGCGATGGGCCCGCTGGACGTCTCGCGCCCGTGGGACACCCGCGCCGTCGTCGGCCAGTACCGGCTGCTGCAGCGGCTGTGGCGCAACATCGTGGACGAGGAGACCGGCCAGGTCACCGTCGTCGACGGGGAGCCCGGCGAGGACACCCTGCGCGCGCTGCACAAGGCGATCGACGGCGCCGGCTCGGACATGGCGGGCCTGCGCTTCAACACCGCCATCGCGAAGATCACCGAGCTGAACAACTTCCTGACCAAGGCGGGCCGGCCGCTGGAGCGCTCGGTCGCCGAGCGGCTGGTCCTGCTGGTCGCCCCGCTGGCCCCGCACATCGCGGAGGAGCTGTGGCACCGCCTGGGCCACAGCGAGTCCGTCGTCCACCAGGACTTCCCGGCGGCCGACCCGGCGTACGTCGTGGACGAGACCGTGACCTGCGTCGTGCAGATCAAGGGCAAGGTCAAGGCGCGCCTGGAGGTGCCGCCGGCGATCTCCGAGGGCGACCTGGAGCAGCTGGCGCTGGGCGACGCGGCCGTGGCGGCGGCGCTGGGCGGGGCCGAGATCCGCAAGGTGATCGTGCGCGCGCCGAAGCTGGTGAACATCGTCGTCTGATGTCCGGCGCCTGACGGTCGTCGCCTGACGTCTGACGTCTGACGTCTGACGTCTGACGCCTGACGTCTGATGTCGGGGTGTTCCCGTACGGGCAGGTTGGGGGTTCGATGGGAACCCCTGGCCTGCCTGTGGCGTTTACGGTGGAGGGGACGGAAAACGGCAGGGGAAGGGGCCCTCATGGACGCAGGCGCGTTGATCATCATGTTCGCTTTGGTGATGCTGTTCGCCTTCCTGGGGCTCGGCGCCTGGGCCACGGTGAAGGCGGTCGGCGCGGCGAAGCGCGGCGTGGACCGTACGATCACGCAGGCCAGACGGACCGTGGAGGACACCGCCCTGAAGGCCAAGAGCCTCGGCCAGGTCGGGGTCGGCGGGTCACTGGCCCAGCTGCGCCTGGACCTGCGGACGTCGATGCGGGTCACGCGGGATGCGCTGACCGAGGGGGCCCGTACGGATGCCTCGCTGAAGGAGTCGCTCGACCTGTTCGAACAGCTGAGCGCGCACGGGTACGAGCTGGACGACGAGCTGAAGCGGCTGGAGCAGGAGCCGGACCGGGCGCGGGTCGCCCAGGCCCTGCCCGACCTGCGCGAGCGGACGGCGAAGATCACACAGGCTGCGGACTCGCTGCGGTGGGCCGCCCGCGACCGGGCCCGCCGCTTCGCGGAGGACGACCTGTCGACGCTGTCGGCGCAGATCGAGGTCGAGTCGGACGCGCTGCGGGACTGGTCCTCCCGCCGGGACTCGCTGGACGACCTCGCGGCGGCTGCGGCGGCGTGGGAGGCGGGTGCGGGTGCGGGTGCCGATGCGGGCGCGGGGGCCGGAACCGGTGCGGGTTCGGGTGGTGCACCGGGTGCGGGAGCCGGGGACGCCCGGGGGCGGCAGGGTTCGTCCCCCGCTCCGGCGCTGAACCCCTCCGCGCCGGCCCCGCAGTACCCGTGGCAGAAGAGCCCCCGCCCCGAGGCGACGACCTGAGGCGGCCGACACCGAGACGCGGGCCGCGGGCTCGGGCGGTTGCCCGGGCGTGCCCGGGCCGGTGATCCGAGCCGGGTCTCCCGTGCCGTGACGTCCGCGGCAGGGAGGAGTCGGGCTGCCGTTGCAGCCCCTCTGGCGGTAACCTCCGCCTCATGTCCCGCCATGTCGCGATCGTCACCGATTCCACGGCCTACCTGCCCCCACCGGCCATGGCGCGGCACGGAATCACCTCCGTCCCGCTGACCGTGGTCGTCGGCGGCGAGGCCCTCGAAGAGGGCACCGAAATCTCGGCGCGCAGCCTGGCCCAGGCCCTGCAGAAGCGCCGCTCGGTCACCACCTCCCGCCCGAGCCCGGAAGAGTTCGTACGGGCCTACCGGGCGGCCGCGGAGGCCGGTGCGACGGGCATCGTCAGCCTGCACCTGTCCTCGGACTTCTCCGGCACCTACGACGCCGCCGTGCTCGCCGCGAAGACCGCCCCCGTCCCCGTGCGCGTGGTCGACACGGGCATGGTCGCGATGGCCCTCGGGTTCTGCGCCCTGGCCGCCGCCGAGACCGCCGAGACCGGCGGCTCCGTCGACGAGGCCGTGGCCGCCGCGGAGAAGCGGGCCGCGGACATGTCGGCGTACTTCTACGTCGACACCCTCGACTACCTCCGGCGGGGCGGGCGCATCGGGGCCGCCCAGGCCCTCCTCGGCTCCGCCCTCGCGGTGAAGCCGCTGCTCACGCTGGACGGCGGACGCATCGAGATGCTGGAGAAGGTGCGGACGGCGTCCAAGGCCATCGCCAGGCTGGAGGAGTTGGCCGTCGAGCGGGCCGGAACGGCCGAGGTCGACGTGGCCGTGCACCACCTCGCGGCGCCCGAGCGGGCGGAGAAGCTCGCGGAGCGGCTGCGGGAGCGCATCCCCGGCCTGGTCGAGATGCACGTCAGCGAGGTCGGCGCGGTGATCGGCGCGCACACGGGGCCGGGGCTGCTGGCGGCGGTCGTCTCGCCCCGCTGATCACCGGAACGGGTGGCGCGGCTGTCCACAAGCATCCGGAAATCCACCGGAGTTGAGGGTTCCGAACGGCGGCCGGGATTCGTCCCTACCGTCGTGGCATGACTCTTCACACGCGCAGTCCGCACCGCTCCGGAGCCACCGCCGGCCCGGGGCGTCCCCGTTTCTCCGACAGCCGTCTGCGGCACCGTCGCGGCCGCGCCGACGCTCGTTTCCGCAGGCGCGCGGCGCCCGGAGATGCCGCCGCCGCGGCTGTCGTGCGCCGCCGGGCGGAGGCCCTCCTCGGCGGTGGTGCGTCAACAACCGGCCCGGGAGCACCGGCTCCGCCGCCGCCTTCACCGCCGCCGCCTTCACCGCCGCTGCCTTCACCGCCACCGGCGTTGCCGGTGTCGTCGGCGCCTGCGTCACCACCGGCGCCGTGGGCCGCGGAACCCGCACCGCCGGTACTGCCGCCGTCGGCTGTTCCGGGTGAGGCGGGCCTGCCGGAGTCGGGGGTGGCGCGGCCGCCCGGGGGCCTGGGGTGGCTTGCCGTGCGGGAGCGGCTGCCGTTGTGGGTGCAGGACCGGCTGGAGGTCCGGCCGCGTGCCGTGGGGGCCGTCACGGTGGTGCTGGTGGCTGCCGTGGGGTTCGGCGTCCAGCAGTACTGGTCGGCCCGGCCGGAGCCGGTGACCGCGCCCCCGGCCGTCGCCCCGGCCACGGCGCCCGCCCCGACGCCGGGCCCGGCCCCCGGGCCGCCCGGCACCGGCGCCGCGGGCGGCTCCCGCATCGTGGTGGACGTCAGCGGCAAGGTCCGCGACCCCGGGGTGCGGCGGCTGCCCGCCGGCTCGCGGGTGGAGGACGCTCTCGCCGCCGCCGGGGGAGTCAACCCCGGCACGGACACCACCGGGCTCAACCGGGCGCGGGTCCTGGTCGACGGCGAGCAGGTGGTCGTCGGCGGCCCGGCGCCGCCCGCACCCGGGCCCGGAGGGCCGGCCGCCGGACCGCTGAGCCTCGGTACGGCCACGGTCGAGCAGTTGGACGCGCTGCCCGGAGTCGGGCCGGTGCTGGCGCAGCACATCGTCGACTTCCGCACCGCCCGCGGCGGCTTCCGGTCGGTGGAGGAGCTCCGCCAGGTCAACGGCATCGGCGAGCGCCGCTTCGCCGACCTCCGCAAGCTGGTGCGGCCGTGAAGCGGGCGGCGGGCACGGAGCCCGTGGACCTGCGGCTGGTCCTGCCCGCCCTCGCCGCCTGGGCGGCTGCCGCCGTCGCCCTCGGCGTGCCGGCCGGCTGGAGCGCCGTCGGGGCCGGGCTCGGGGTGGCGGCCGCCGGGCTGCTGCTCCTCGCCGGGTGCCGCCGCCCGGACCGGCTGTGGCGGGCCGGTACCGCCGCGGCCCTCGCCCTGCTGTGCGCGTCCGCCGGGGCCGCAGTGGCGGCCCTCGCCCGGGCGGAGGCGCGGGCCGGACCGGTCGGCGGCCTCGCCCGGGACCACGCCCGGGTCCTCGCCGAGCTCACGGTCGCCTCCGACCCGCGGAGCACCCGTACCGGCGGCCCGCCCGTGGTGGTGCTGGACGCCGTGGTGACCCGGGTGACCGTGCCCGGCGGCGCCCCGACGCGGGTTGTGACCCCGGTCCGCGTCCTGGCCGGGCATCCCGGCTGGGGCGGGCTGCTGCCCTCCACCCGGGTCGCGGTGGAGGCCCGCCTCGCGCCGGGGCGGGACGGGGAACGGGCCGTGGCGCTGCTGCGGCCGGCCGGGGACGCCGGACCCCGGGTGACCGGCGGCCCCGACGCCGTCCAGCGGCTGGCCGGGCGGTTGCGGGCCGGGCTGCGCGAGGCCACCGACGGGCTCGCCCCGGACGCCAGGGCCCTGCTGCCGGCCCTCGTCGTCGGGGACACCTCCCGGGTGCCGCCCGAGCTGGACGAGGCGTTCCGGGCCACCGACCTGCTGCACCTGTTGGCCGTCTCCGGGTCGAACCTGACCGTGGTGCTGTTCCTGCTCATCGGCCCGCCGGCCCGCGCGCAGCTCGTCGAGCGGCGGGGGCTCGCCCCGCGGCTCGGCCTCTCCCTGCGGGCCACCGCCCTCGCGGGGACGGCGCTGACGCTGGCGTTCGTGGTCGTCTGCCGGCCCGAGCCGAGCGTGCTGCGGGCCGCGGCCTGCGGGGCGGTCACCCTGCTCGCCCTCGCCACCGGCCGACGCAGATCCCTGCTCCCCGCCCTGGCCGCCGCCGTGCTGCTGCTGGTGCTCTGCGAGCCGTGGCTGGCCCGAAGCCCCGGGTTCCTGCTGTCCGTCCTGGCCACCGGGTCCCTGCTGACGCTCGCCCCGCGCTGGAGCGAGGCCCTGCGGCGGCGCGGGATGCGGCCCCGGCTCGCCGAGGCGCTGGGGGCCGCCGCCGCTGCCCAGGCCGTCTGCGCGCCCGTGGTCGTGGTGCTGTCGGCGCGGGTGAGCCTGGTCGGGGTGCCGTGCAACCTGCTCGCCGAGCTCGCGGCGGGTCCGGCGACGGTGCTCGGCTTCGCGGTGCTCGCGGTGGCGCCGCTGTGCCCGCCCGCCGCGGAGCTGCTCGCCCGGTGCGCTGCCGTGCCGGCCGGGTGGATCGCCGCCGTGGCCCGGGGCGGAGCGCGACTGCCGGGTGCGGAGCTGGCCTGGCCGGGCGGCCTCGGCGGCGGGCTGCTGCTGGCCGCCGTGACGGTGGCCGCCGTGGTCTTCGGAACGCGGTTCCTCCGCCGGCCGTGGGCGTGCTGCGCGCTGTGCCTGCTGCTGTTCCTGGCCGTGCTGCGGCCGCCGCAGGCCACCCGCACGCTCACCGGGTGGCCGCCGCCCGACTGGAGCTACGTGCAGTGCGCGGTCGGGCAGGGCGATGCCGGCGTCCTCGCGGCCGGGCCCGGCACGGCCGTGGTGGTGGACGCGGGCCCCGAACCCGGCCCGGTGGACGAGTGCCTGCGCCTGCTCGGGGTGCGGCGGGTGCCGCTGCTCCTGCTGACCCACTTCCACGCCGATCACGTCGGGGGTCTGCCGGGGGTGCTGCGGGGCCGCGCGGTGGGCGCCATCCAGACGACCACGCTGGAGGAGCCGGCCGGGCAGGCGGGGTTCGTCCGGCGGGCCGCGGCGGCATCCGGCGTGCCCGTGGTGGCGGCAGCGGCGGGGGAGCGGCGCCGGGCCGGGCCGCTCGAATGGCAGGTGCTGTGGCCACCGCCCGGCGGACCGCCCACCGACGGGCCGAACGACGCGAGCGTGGCCCTGCTCGTCCGCACCTCCGGGCTGACCCTGCTGCTCCTCGGCGACCTCGAACCGCCCTCCCAGCAGGCCCTGCTGGGGGACCACCCGGAACTGGGGCCGGTCGACGTCCTCAAGGTCGCCCATCACGGCTCCGCGCACCAGGACGCCGCCCTGCACGAGAGGGTCCGGCCCCGGCTCGCCGTCGTCCCGGTCGGCGAGGGCAACCGCTACGGACACCCGGCCCCGGGCACCCTCCGGCGGCTGCGGTCGCTCGGTGCGACGGTCCTGCGCACCGATACCCACGGCTCCGTCGCGATCACCGGCAGTGGGCCGCGGCTGAGCGCGTTCCCGTCGCGGGGGCGTCGGCGCCGAACCGCCCGTACCGGGCACCCGTGTTCTGTTTGCCCACAACCCGACAGCATGATCGAATGCGTCTTCGCCACAGCGGGACATGTCCACACAGCACGGGGGTGCACCAACCATGTTCGTACGCCGAAGAGGGAAAGACGCGGCCGGAAGCGCCGCCTCGCACACCACCGCGACGCTGACGCTGCCTCATACGGCGCACCTGCTCAGCTGCCGGGTACTCGACACCGTCCACCAGCCGGTCCGCCGGGCCGCGTTCGAGGTGACCGACCCGATCGGCCGGCACGTCGTCAGCGGCGAGACCGACCCGTACGGCGGGTTCGCGGCGACCGTGCCGGAGGGGGAGTACCGGCTCACGGTCACCGCCGAGGGCTACGCCCCGTTCCACGGGGCGACGCTCGTGGGGGACACCGCGCAGTCCGGCACCGCGGAGATCATCCTCGATGCGGTGGAACCGCCGCTGCTGCCGCAGCCCGGGCACTGGGAGCTCGACCCGGCGCACTCTTCGATCGCGTTCACGGCCCGGCACATCGGACTCGCCCGGATCCGGGGGCGGTTCAACACCTTCGCCGGGGCGGTGCGGATCGCCGACCGCATGGAGGAGTCCTCCATGCACGTGATCATCGACGCGGCGAGCATCGACACCGGCCTGAAGATGCGGGACGACCACCTGCGGTCGGCGGACTTCCTGGACGCGGCCCACTACCCGACCGTGGAGTTCTACAGCGAGCGGTTCATCCACCGCAGCGGCAGCCGGTGGGCCGTCGCGGGCGCGCTGACCCTGCACGGCACCAGCCGGTCGGTGACCCTGGACACCGAGTACCTGGGGCTGGGCACGGGCATGGAGGGCGAGCCGCGCGCCGCCTGCCGGGCCTCCGCCGAACTCCACCGCGAGGACTTCGCCCTCAACTGGCAGTCGGTGCTGGCCAACGGGATCACGGCCATCGGTTCGCGTGTGGACGTGACGCTCGACGTGCAGATCGTCCGCAAGGCCTGAGCCGGGCCCTACGGGGCCTCCAGCCAGCCCTCGTACTCGGCGGCGAGGCCGTCCAGCGCCGCGGTGTCGAGCCGCTCCCGCGGGTCCTCGAGGACGACCAGCCACTGGGCGTCCTCGGCGTCGTCCTCGCCGGCGAGGGCGTCGCGGACCAGCTGCGGCTCCTGCTCCAGGCCGAAGCGTTCGACGGCCTCCTCGGCCACCTCCTCCGCGGCGTCGCGGTCGGGCAGCACCAGTACATGTCGCACATTCACGCGACCATTCTCGGGTACGCGGCGCGGGGGACTGTCGGTGCGGCGTGGGATGCTGGGGGCGATGGCCACCAGGAAGAACTCCACCGACGATCTGCTCGCCCCGCTCACCCTCGCGGTGGGGCAGGAGGAACTGCTGCTCGACCGCGCCGTACGGGAGGTGGTGGCGGCAGCCCGCGCTGCCGACCCCGACACGGACGTGCGCGACCTGACGTCCGAGCAGCTCCAGCCCGGCACACTGGCCGAGCTCACCAGCCCCTCGCTGTTCTCCGAGCGGAAGGTACTGGTCGTACGCAATGCGCAGGACCTGTCCGCGGACACGGTGAAGGAGGTCAAGGCGTACATCGCCGCGCCGGTCGAGGAGATCGTCCTCGTGCTCCTCCACGCGGGCGGTGTGAAGGGCAAGGGCCTGCTGGACGCGGCCCGCAAGGCGGGGGCCCGGGAGGTCGCCTGCCCGAAGATGGCGAAGGCGGCGGACCGGCTGGCGTTCGTCCGCGGCGAGTTCCGCACCCTGGGGCGGTCGGCGACCCCGGAGGCCTGCCAGACGCTGGTCGACGCGATCGGCAGCGACCTGCGAGAGCTGGCGAGCGCGGTGGCGCAGCTCTGCGCGGACGTCGAGGGCACCATCGACGAGGCCGTGGTCGGCCGCTACTACACCGGCCGGGCCGAGGCCTCGAGCTTCACGGTCGCCGACCGCGCGGTCGAGGGGCGCGCGGCGGAGGCCCTGGAGGCCCTGCGGTGGTCGCTGGCGACCGGAGTCGCCCCGGTGCTGATCACGAGTGCCCTGGCGCAGGCGGTCCGGGCGATCGGCAAGCTGGCCTCCGCCCCGCGCGGCGCCCGCCCCGCCGACCTCGCCCGCGACCTGGGCATGCCGCCGTGGAAGATCGACCGCGTGCGCCAGCAGATGCGGGGCTGGTCGGCCGACGGGGTCGCCGACGCCCTCCGCGCGGTCGCCGAGGCCGACGCAGGCGTCAAGGGCGGCGGGGACGACCCGGAGTACGCCCTGGAGAAGGCCGTGGTGGCCGTCGCCCGCGCAGCCCGCCCCCGCCGCCCCGCGTACTGACCGCCAGCTCGCTACGGGCCTCCGCGACACTCGGGCGCTGCCGGTGCTGCTTCCACGGCAGCACCGGCCCGCTGACGTGTCGCGCACCGGGATGCACCGGGATAGGGAGACGGACATGCCGAAGGCCCCGGTGCCACCTTGGGGAAAGGGGGCTGCCGGGGCCTTCGGTTACTGCTGGGTGTGCGCCGCACCCGCGTGGCGAACGCAGGCCGCGTGCGCTGGGCGCGCTGAGCCGAGCAGCTAGAAGACCCTCATAGGCCGGTTGACCTGGGGAAACGGTATCCCGCCGTATCCCTCGTTATACCGGCCTCTCTGTGCCTCATGTGTACGGCATGTGTACGGGAACAGAGCGGCGTCGCCGAGCGGGCGCAACCACTCAGCGACGCCTTGGCCGGACCCCTTCTGATCAAGGAGTCCAGACCCATGCCAGAAGCTACACCCCTGCCCGACGCGGATACCCGCGTGCTCCTCATCCAGATCGCCGTCCGCCTCGCCGCCGAGCGCCCGCAGCACCCCATGCGCCCGAGCATCCGCGAGGCACTCGCCCTTACCTTCGCCACCCGCCGCTACGGATACGGCACCGACCGCGCCGCCCGCGCCGAGGCCGGCGTCCTCACCCACGCGCCGGCCGTCGAGGCGGGCATGACCCGCGGCCAGTACGCCCGCCTGCTTCGCCAGACTGCCGGGGGTGACCGGTGACAACGACCGCCGGGCACGAGCCGCTGCGCGACCCGAAGCACGACGCCGACCGGTGGGTCCCGCCCTTGGACATCGCCCTGTCCCGCGCCCGCGAGATCCTCGCCGACCAGCAGCAGGCGAACATCTACGACGACCGGGCCATGCTCCGTGCCGCGGTCATCCTGGAGATCGGCCTTCGCGACCTGCTGGCCGCCCTCGACGCCGAGGCCGACCAGTGACCGGGCCCCGCACCGTCACGGTGCCCACCCTCGGCCACGGCGACGTCACCCTGGCCGAGCGGCTGGCCGCGCCCCGGGCGGGGGGTGCGTGGTGAGCACCCCGCCGAAGGCCGGCAAGTCGTTGTCCGTCCGCGTTGACGAGGCCCTGTCCGACGACCTCGCGACGATCATGCGGACCGGTATGACGGCGTCCGACGCGGTCCGGTACGCCGTCGCATTCCTCGCGCACGGCTACAGCTGGGTGTGGGAGTCCGGTCTCTACCCGAACGGCGTCGCACCTGCGCGTATGGCGGTCCGAGTGCCCGCGTATGACGGCGGTGCGACGCCTACGTCCTCGGGACGTGCGCCCTCGCCCGACCCCCGCTGACGGGGTTCTGCAACAGGGTGCACAAAGGCCCCCGGGATGATTCCCGGGGGCCTTCGCTGCCCTGCCGGACCGCCCCGATTCGCCGCCGTCGCGGACCGGCAGGGAGATCACTTCCAGGGCTTCGGCTGTAGCACCACCTCGCCGGGCCGCACCCGCTCGCAGCCGGCTTCGTGGACGAGCGCGCCGCCCTCGGGCCCGCCGAGCGCCAACGGCTGGGCCCCGCACCCCGGGCACCGCCGGGGTAGGGCGGTGCGGCCGCCGGTCGGGTAGGTTGCCGCAGTCATTCGATGCCCCCTTCGCCTGATGGACAGGACCACACGTCTACGTCCAGGACGTGTACGCCCTGGCGGCCCATTACCAGTCCGCGGTACACGGCGTCCGACAGTCAGCTGCTTGCCGCACGCAACGCAGGCCCGGCCGCGGGCCTGCTCCCAGGTCAGGTCTCGGAGTTCGGGGAGCGGCGCTTCCGCGCACAGCTGCGGAATCATGGCCGTTCCTGCCGAGCGCGGCAGGCCTCGGTGGGCGACTCCTGCAGCAGAATCAGGCCGCGCTGTTCACGGCACGGTGCGCAGGCGTACAGCGGCTTCGGGGGCCCGGAGTTCGATTCCCCCCACTGCACCACGAGCGCGGTCTCCGAGGGCCCGTCGTGCCAGTTGCACCAGCCGCTGGCGAGAACGGGGAACTCCGCCAGGCTGGCCTTCTGATTCATCGCCATGACCAGCACGGTAGGGAGCGCGGCGAATCGCGAGCTGGCGTGATTCTAGATGATTCTCGACTAGCGGCCGCGGATTCCCTCGTGTTCTCACGCGAGGTCGAGGTGAGCGTGGGCCCGGGCGATCAACCGGTGTGCGGCCGGGCCGTACGCCGCGGATTTGCGGAGCGTCTCCCACACCCGCCTGTATAGGGCCACGCTGTCCGCGTCGTCGAGCCACAGTTCGGCGTGCCAGTCCTCGGCGATCACCAGGCGCTCGTCGTACATCCAGAACCCGTTCGCCGGCGGGATCCCGACGGGTGCGCCGAGGGGGACGATCCCGAGCCTGACCGTGTCGAGGCCGATAACGCCGGCGAGGCGGTCGAGCTGAGCAGCCAGGACGCGCGGCGGGCATACGCCCGCGTGTAGGGCCGCCTCCCACATGACGATGTCGAACTGCCGCCCCGGCTGGTACAGGATCTCCTGGCGGCGCATGCGGGCGCGTACCGCGTCCTCAATGTCGCGGAGAGACTGGTGCAGTTCGGCGTAGCGGCTGAAGACGTGCCGGGCATACTCCGCGGTCTGGAGCAGGCCCACGACCATGGCGCCCTCCCAGGCGCGTAGATGGGTGGAGCGCTCGTACTCCACCGTGAGCGTGTCCTGGACAGGGCGGTGTCCGGCACGCAGTTGGCGGCGCCACGACCGGGAGCGTGATTCCAGCCCCTGGAGCCGTGCCCGCAGCTCCTCCGCGGCTTCCGGATGCCCCGTGGCGGCCGCCCACTCGTCGAGATCGGCCGGTGTGGCGGTCTGGCGACCCGTCTCCAGCTTGGACACCTTGGACTGTGGCCACCCGAGCCGGGCGGCCAGGTCGCGCCCGGTGGTCTCGGCTCGCAGCTCTCGCAGGCGCGCGCCGAGGGCCACCCGAGCCTGCTGAAAGTCGGTGCTCACCCTCCGGACGGTACCGGCTTCGTGCCCGTTACGAGGTGCTCGCGTGATGCCAGGCGGCTTCCCGGGCCTGGCAGTACCGCAGGACCCGTACGGGGTCCGTGATGAGCTCCACGCCCGTCATGCGGTCTTCGCCGTCGAAGTGGAGGAGGGCCACGACCCGCGCATCGAAGATCCAGAAATCCTCGTCGGGGAGTCGAAGCTCTTCGGCCTGCGCGCGGGTGAGTGTGCGGATGTCCTCGCCGACGGCTCGGTTGCGGTGGGCGTTGTCGAGCAGGTATCGCTGCCCTTCCGTGGCCGGCTCATCCAGGACGCGGACCCGCTCGAATCGCTTCCCCAGTGCGACCTGCTCGCGGCGCTCGGCGCACCAGGGATCGGTGAGGTCCCATTCGACGCGGCCGGTGGCGGCGAACTCCCAGTAGGTGGCCGTCTCTTCGTCGGACGCGTACCGGCGGCGAGTCTCCAGCCGCCACGCCGAGTGCGCGAGGGTGCGGAACATGCCGTCGAAGTCCTCGAAGCTGACGAACTGCGGCACGTGTACGGGCTCCTTGGGGCCGAAGTTGGCCAGCAGTTCCCGCGGTACGGTCACTGCGCCTTCATCGGGGGTCAGGTGGTCCAGCTGGCCGAGTTCGGCGGGGTCGTCCACTCGCTTGCCCTGGACGACGTAGTTTCCGGTGGCCGGGTCCTCGTACAGGGTTGGGCATCCGTTGTTCCCGCTGTTCGTACCGACCTTCAGGAGTCGTCGAGCCATAGGTCTTCCCATCCGTGCGTCACCGACAGTGTGTGACGCACGGTAGCGGGGGCTCGGCGGTCGCGACAGATGGCCGTGCCCGCCCCCGGGCGTGTAGGGGGCGGGCACGTGGAGCAGCCGTCACGCGGCTGCTGGTCCTGGTGGGTTGTCGCGGATCAGCTGGGCGAGGCGTTGCGGATCTGCGCAGCATTCCTCGTCATGCCGCATCACGTACCGCTCCGGCCCGGTAACCTCCATCGACGCTCCACACAGGCACCTCCCATCCAGGGCAGCCAGCCGGTACCGCTGCATCGCCACCCGCACCACAGGCGGAAAGTCCGCCCGCATTACGGGGAGACGCAAGGTGGCATGGCCCTTCTGCCACACCTCGGTGCTCCCCTCGGTGCGGACGTAGACAGCCTCCGTCTCGATGAGGCTTTCAAGTGCGGCAGCCTGCTCAGCTCGTTCCCTTGCCGCCAGCCGGCGCGCTTCCCGGTCATCCATGCCTGCTCCTACTGGGCTGCCTGGCCGTACATGGCCTGGACGTTGCCCTGCCCGAGGGTGCGTACGGACTTGCGGATCGCGGTGGCGAACGCGGATTCCACCGCGGCGTCGACGACGAGCCGCACTGTCACCACCTGCGGCCCGAACCCGGGCCGGGTGAGCGGCCCGCCGCCGAGCGCCCCTGCCATCTGCTGGCCGGCCGCCGAGGCGAGCCCGGACGCCGGCGGTTGGACGAGGCCGGCCATCGCCGTGGCGACGTCGCCCTGCCGCGCCTCGATCCCGAGGACGACACCGGCCGGGATCCACTGCCCGACCTCGTCGGCGAGCAACTTGGACGGGGAGGCGATCCCAAGGGCCTTGGCGATCGGGCCGGGGATGAGGCTCCGCGCCCAGCCCATGAGGGTGGAACGCAGCCAACCGCCCATGGACTGCATACCGCGCCACAGGCCCATCACCACGGCCTGCCCCTTGCCGACGAGGAGGGAGCCGAGGTCACCAAGCGCTCCGGACAGCATCCCGGGCAGGCCGCGCAGCCAGCCCACCATCTCCTGCGCCTTGGCGATGGTGCCCTGCTTGGCAGATTCCCAGTGCTTGATGATCAGTCCAGGCAGGGTCCAGTTCAAGAACAGGTTGTAGATCATGCCCGGCACCTGGGACAGCCACGCGAGGATCGCGTTCCACGCGGCGACGGCCCCGGCCTTGATCTGCTCCCAGTGCTGCCAGATGATCCCGCCGAGCATCCACGTGACGAAGTAGTTGTAGATCATTCCGGCGATCATCTGGATCTGCGCCCAGATCCAGCCCCAGGCGGCCGCCGTCCAGGCCTTGATCTGGTCCCAGTAGGTGTAGATCAGCGCGGCCAGGGCGACCACGGCCAGGATGATCCAGCCGATCGGGCCCATCGCGATCAGCCACTGCGCGGCCATGGTTGCCGCCCAGGCGATCGCGCGTGCGGCCATCATCGCGAACTGCACCGCCGCCGTGGCACCCGCGCGGACGACCGCGGCGATCCACACGCCGATCGACGTCAGGGCGGACCCGACCCACGCCGCCCCGGTGGTCGCCGCGGAGACGACTGCCGCGCCGGCGATCCGCGCGTAGGCCATCAGGCCGATGCCGGTCATGCGGAGCCAGTTCCCGATCACGGTCCAGCACGACGCGGAGATGACCGTGTGCGCGGCGGTCACCACAGCCGAGACTGCGGAGTACACCATCATCGCGCCGCGCACGACGAGCACGGTCGCGGCCAGAGCGAGGAACGTGTACCCGAGCGGCCGCACGACCTCCTGGTGCTTCATGGCCCACCCGACCACGGCGCCGCCAACCTCGGTCAGCTCGCCCATCACCTTGTTCTTGAACGCGGCCAACTGGTGTGAGGCTGTGCCACCGATCTTCTTGACCATCGCGTCGGCGGACCCTGCCGCATGGTCCATGCCGGCCGCTGCGGCGGCTGTCGCCGGATTGAGGGCGTACAGCGCATCGGCCATCGTGTTCGCAGGGTCACCGAAGAGGGCACTCGCCGCGTTCAGCCGGACCGTCTCGTCTGCCGTGCCCCGCAGCGCGTCCGTGGTCATCTGGAAAGCCTTCTGCGCGCCGGCCCCGCCCTCTTGCATCAGCTTGGCGATGTTCTGGCTGTTCAGGCCAATCGACTTGTAGGCCTCGTCAACGGCCTCGCCGCCCTTGAGTGCGGTCTCACCGAAGATGCCGATCGCGTCGGCGATCTGGTCCGAGTCCCGGGCCCCGGCGGCCATGGCCTGCGCGATCAGGCCGATCGACGTCTTCCCGTCCAGACCGACCCGCCTGAACTGCGTGCTGTACTCGTTGATCGTCTCCAAGAAGTCGTCCGCCTTGTTCGCCGACGACTGGAAACCCGTGGTCAGAATGTCGAACGCCTCGTCGGCACTGGAGGCGAGCCCAGTGCGGAGCAGCTGGCCGACTGCTGCCGTGACTCCCCCCAAGTCCTGGTCGAAGGTCTGCGCCAGCGCCAGCGTCTTGGTGGTGACGGCCTCCAGGCCTCCAGTGGCCGTGGAGACGTCGCCGATGTTCAGGTAGACGCCCCGGATCGCCTCGTTGACCTGCGAAACGCTGTCCCCCCACGCGTGGTGGAACACGCTGGCAGACACCTTGGCGAGTTCGGCAGCCTGCGCCGGCCCAGCGCCCAGCTGCGCCGCGAGCTTCGCGTTCGCCGCGCCCGCGTCCAGGCTCGCCGCGATCCCCGTGGACAGCGCGGCGCCGATCCCGGCCGCGATCCCGGCGGACGCGGTGGTGATCCGCTCCTGGAACTGCTGGATTTGCCCGCTGGCGCGGTCGCGCGCGATGAGGTTGAAGACGAGAGAGGTGTCACTGGCCATCGAGCGCCACCGCCCGCCGACGCAGCAGCTCCACCTTGGCCTGGTGAGGGGTAAGGGAGCGGGGGCCGCCGATCGCGGCTCGGGCCTGGCGCCCGGTCATCCGCCGGGCCCGAGCCGCAGCCTTCCGCCGCTGGTAGCGATACACGGCGACCTCCAGACTCCCGTTCGCCGCGAGCATCCGAACCGTGTCCAGGTCCATGTCCGCGCCCTCGGCCAGGCTGAGCAGCGCGTGACCCGCAATCTCCGTCATGACGTGCGTCCCTTCTCGAAGGTGATGTGCCGCTCCCGACCGAGCCGGGCGGCCAGGGCGAGAACCTCGTCGCGGCGCTCGCCGAGGATGAGCCGCGCACGGCGGCGCGCCCGATGTACGTCGTGGTCCCCGTCGGTGTTCCGCACCAGGACGCGCATGTCCTCACGGCAGCCATCCGCGTCGCCCCGGGGATAGGCCAGGGCGCGGAACTCGGTGATCCACACCTCGGCGGCCGCAGCGATGGCCGCGGCCTCCTCGCGGCCGGCCGTCTCGTACGTCGTGACGCCGTCCCGGCCGTCCTCCCCGATGAACACCTCGGCCACGTGCAGGCCGAGCGCCCGGGCGACCACCACGTGCGCGGCCTCGTGCTCGGCGGTGCGCGCCAACACGAGGTCCGGGTCCGTGCAGAGCTGGCGGCGCTGCCAGTCGACGACGTCATCCGCCGGGACGCGCAGGGGCCGGGCGCTGCCGAGGGCCCGGGAGTTCATCAGGGACGTCACGAGGTCGTTCCCCAGGGACCGCCACGCGTCCACCGCGCGGCGGTCCCTCACCTCCAGGCCGGCGTACAGCTGCCAGGCCACCTCTTCAGAACTTGCCATCACCGCTCCTCATCGCCGGATACGACGGGGCGGCGCCCTTGCTCGGCCGCATCACGACCCGGGACATCTGCCGGGCACGCTGCCAGCCACGTCCCCGGGCGATCTGCCGGGCAACGCCGCTCAGGCTGAGAGACCAGCGCGCACCCTGCGCTGCTCCGCATACGCGAGGACAGCGGACCGGTCCAGTAGCCAGCGGCCCCCGACGAGGCGGCCCATGCCGCCGGCCGCCAACTGCCGGACCCGACGCTCCCCGAGGCCGAGCAGGACGCTCGCCTGGTACGTATCGATCTCATGGGGCGAGAGTGGCCCGATTGCCGTGAGCTGCGTTTCCGCAGTTCCGTCCACGGCAATGGGCAGGCCCTCGTACTCCCTTGCCGCCAGCCGGATCGCCCGCCGCGCTGCGTCGACCTCCAGCCGCATCCAGGCCGGCAGCTCATCGAGCAGGCGCGCCACGTTCGGCGAGGCCAGGACCCGGTCAAGGACGTGCGCGCTGACCCCGTGGACCAGGGCGCCGTGTACGTACCCCGGGGCGCTCACGAGCGTGCTCTGCGCGCTCGGCGGCACGGGTGGCACATCCGCTTGCCCTCGGGCAGCGACCCTGGACCGCCCCACAGCAGGCGGCCGCAGCCGGCGCACGGCACGGTCGGCTTTCTCGGCATGACTCCTCCTTCAAGATCAACGGTTGGCATTCGGGCCTCGGAGAGAAAAAGAAAAGCTGGGCGCGGGGCTTTGGAGACGACCGCTCCAAAAACGGGAGGACCTGCGGCTTGATTTTTTGGTGGGGCCCGTCGGGCGACCTGCGCCCAGTCCTCCGCGTCTCTCCCCGCGGGTTCACATGCTCTTGCGGGCCCTGAACGTCTCGGGCACCTCAGCTGCGCGGACGAGGTCGGGGAACGCGGGCAGGGTGCCGGCGAGGACGGGGCATCCGTCGTCGTGCTCGACGCGTGCCTGTACGGCGCCAGTGGCGTCGTCGGTGACGAGCTGGGTCACCTGGCCGGTGCAGTGGCCGCAGCGGTAGGCGGTGAGCATGGCGGCGAGGACGCGGGGGTCACCCATGGCGTAGGTGATGTGGGCGGTGGTCATGAGGTCCTCCGGACGGACGGGTCGCAGGTGGGGTGCGTGGTCTCGCCCGCGGCCACGTGGACGGGGTCGAGGGGGAAGCGGCAGACGCTGCAACGCACCGGATCCGTGGTGACGTTCGGTGACGGAGATGCGGGCGAAGGTCCCGAAGATGACGAAGATGACGGCTCTACGGAGTCCGGATTCTTCGTCTTCTTCGTCACCTTCGGGGAGTCCGTGTCATCTTCGGTGACGCTGAGTACCCACACCCAGCCCTTCCCGAAGCCGGACTTCTGGGACGTGACGCCTACTTTCGTCCGGGCGCGCTGGATGGTGTGCTTGGCGAACCCGTCCTTCTCGGCGGCCTTGATGACCTCTCCTGCCGAGGCCTCGCCGCCGTTGTCGGCCAGGTAGTCGACGAGCCAGGCGCCGGCCTCGTCGCGCTCGCCGCGGTCGACCTCGGGCCCCTGCGAGAGGATGTCGGAGACGCTGCGGGTGGACTGCCCGGTGAAGATGAACCGCCCGACGAGGGCGGGTCCCTTGCGGGTGGGTACCTCTGTCGTCTCGATGTTGTAGGCGAGCGACGGGAGGTCGGAGCGGCCCAGGCTGTTCTTCGACTGGGTCATGACGCGGCACTCGTTGTCGTCGTCGCGGGCGAACCCGAACACGGCGCGCGGGACGTTCTTGAACGCGCCGGATCCGGTGATGAGCGCGGACGGGTCGGTGCCGGCGCCCTTGCCGAAGTGGGCGATGCCGAGGAGCACGGCGCCGGTGCGGTCGGCCATGCGGGCGAGCGGGTCCAGGGCCGTGCGTACGTCGCGTTCGCGGTGAGTGTCGATGCCCTTGCCGATGCACGACATGAGCGGGTCCAGGACGACGAGGGCCACGTCGTGGTCGCGGATCGCCTGCTCCATCAGGGAGTTGTCTTGCGGCAGGCTGAGCGTTGTCTCGCCGTACTCGGCTTCGACGGCCTCGACGCGGTACACGAGGTCGAGGTCGGCGCCCGCGCCGATGAGGCGGGGCACGATGGTCTGCTTCCACGAGTCCTCGACGGCGACGTAGAACACAGCGCGGGGGCGGCCATGGAGGCTGCCGGGGAGGGTACCGCGGGTGATGTGGGCGGCCATCCACATCCCGAACGAGGACTTGCCGGTGCCCTCCCGGCCGGCGGCCACGGTGAGAGCTCCGGCGGGGACGCGGCCCTCGCCGTCGTCGAGCCAGGCCCAGTTGACCGGTTCGGGCTCGATGTCGGAGGCGCGGGTGAGGCGGAGCGTGCGGCGGGGCTGTTCGGGTGCCGGTTCCGGGTCGCTCCAGTCGAGTGCGGGGGCGCCCGCGAGGCCCGCCCCGAGGATCTCCCCGGGAATGAGGTCTGCGGGGTCGTACGGGATCGTCACGGGCGGTTCTCCTGACCAGGGTGGAGGTAGTGGCCGGGCATGCCCGGGATGGCGATCGGCGGCCAGCCAGGCGTCGCCTTGAGTTCGTGCGGGGGGTGCGACTTGGCCCGTGCATCCCGGATCTCCCGAAGGGAGCGGACGCGGCTGGTTGCCGCAATGAGCTGCGACGCGATACGCCGGGCGTCGCCGTACACCGCGGCGTGCCATTCGGCGTCCGTGAGGTCGGGGTCGGCCTGCATGCGGCGGTATTGCTCGGCGGCCTCCAGCATGGCTGCGTAGCACCGCGGGTCCGTGGGGTGGAGCTGGAGCCAAGCCGCGGACCCGTAGGCCGGCCAAGTGGTTACGCCGAGGGCGGCAATCTGAGTCTCGGCCCGCAGGCATGTGATCTGCCCAGGGGTGGCCTGCGAGGGAACGGAACGCAGGGGCCGCCCCCTCCCGGCGTCAGCCAGGAGAGGGCGGTCTTCGGTGCTGCTCGTCACCGCTCGGACCCGCGGCCGCGCTCGCGCTCGATGATGGCGAGCACCTCGTCGAGGACGGCGACGGAGTCCCCGGCGAGGCGGATCTCTCGGGCGACGATGCCGAGGAAGGCCGCGTAGTTGGCTGGCGCCCCGGCCATCTCCTTCTCGATCTGCTCCAGGACTCGAACCGCACGCGGGGTGAGGGACGGCCCGCCGGTCACTTCGAAGTAGTCGAAGTAGAGGGCGAGGCACACACGGGCCAGCTCGGGCGTGATTTGCGCGGGGTCGTACGCCATGCGGATCTCGTGGCCGAGGTCACGCCACACCATCGGGACGCCCTCGTCGAGAGTGGCCTCCTCGATGCGTGCGGGCATGCGGTGTCGGGGTGCCGGCGTGAGCGCGGCCAGCGCGGCGGCCGCCGGGATCCGGGTGCGCTGGTCGGCGTCGAACGGGTCGAGCCCGGCATCGGGGTGGGCGAGCGCACTGGCGTGCGCGTGGATGGTCGTGGCAGTCTTCATCGTGAAGCTCCTTCACGGCCGCGCATAAGGGACTGGCATCCCGCGCGGCCGTTCGACTGTTCTGGATCGGACGTCGGTGCTTCCGGCCCTCGGGGATAGGTGTTGGCGCACCTGCCGAGGGCCGTTTTCATGCGGCTACGGTCTGCGCGTTGAGCCATCCCTCGATCGCCGAGCGGCGGTAGTGGACTCGACCGGAGCGTCCCGGGCTGGTCTTGATGTACGCGGGTCCGGCCCCGCGCCACCGCCAGTTCGCCAGGGTCTGCACGGACCAGCCGTAATCGGCATGGACCTGCTTCGGCGTCAACAGTTCGTCGCGCACAGGATCACGGCTCCCTCATTCTAGAACCTGTGTTGCTTGTTAGCACCACCTGGTGTTAGATGGAGCCATGAACTTGACTGTAGCGGATCAAGCGGGGATTACAAGGGGATCCCCGGTGCTTACGCTGGTGCCCATGACTGAGCAGCAGAAGGGCCGTAGGGCCATCGAGGTCGGTGCAACCGGGCGGACCGTGGCGGGCAACATCGCCCGGCTTCGTCAGCGGCGCGGGCTCACCACGAGGCAACTGTCTGGATTGCTGGAGCGGGCGGGCCGACCCGTGCCCGCGTCCGGCATCACGCGAATGGAGAAGGGTGAGCGGGTCGTCAATGTGGACGACCTCGCGGCCTTGGCCGCCGTGATGGGCGTGTCCCCCTCGGCGCTCCTGTTGCCACTCAACGATTCACCCGACGTCATGGTGGACGTCACGGGCAGCATTCCTGTCCCCGCGGACCAGGCATGGGACTGGGTCGATGGGAAGCGCCCGCTTCGCCTGCTCAGCGAAGAAGGTGAGGCCCGGCTGGAGTTTGAGCTGTACGGCCGCCCACCCGGCCGCCGGCGCAAGACCAAGGACGTAGCCATGATGCTGCTCGAACTGAGGGACCAGGGTGTCTCTCCGGAGCAGATGATGCGGTTCATGGGCTGGACGCCCGAGACGCGGGATGGGGATGAGGGTGGCCCGAGTCTGGATTGAGGACCGCGCGAACCACGCGGACTACCGCAAGGCGCTGGAGGCGTGGGCCGAGGCGAAGAAGGCCGGCAGCAAGCGGGCCGCGCCCGGTCGTTGGCGGGTCCGGTGGTACGGGCCGGACGGGAAGCCGAAGGCCAAGACGTTCCAGAAGGTGCCGCAGGCCGAGGCTGAGAAGCGCGCCGTTGAGGAGCGCCTCGACAAGGGCACGTACCGCGACCCGAAGCAGGGCAAGACCCTGTTCTCCGAGGTGGCGGAGGAGTGGCACGAAGCTCTACGAAAGCCGTCCGAGAGGACGCGGAACGACTACCGCGAGCTTCTCGACCTGTACGTCATCCCGAAGTGGGGCGCGTGGCAGGTTTCGGCGATCCGGTGGGAAGACGTCTCCGCGTGGCTGACCGACTTGGGCAAGCAGCCCGGGAAGCGCGGCAAGCCGCTCAGCGCCGCCCGGATCGAGAAGACGCATCTGGTCGGCAGCATGGTCATGAAGCGTGCGGTGATGGCTGGCCGGATCCACCTGAACCCGTTCGCCGGTCACGAGCTGACCAAGGCCGACGATGACGACGATCAGGTGTACCTCACGCACGAGCAGCTGGCGGACCTGGCGGACGCGGCCGGGGAGCACCGCACGTTGATTCTGGTGCTGGGGTACTGCGGGATCCGGTGGAGCGAGGCGACCGCGCTCAAGGCAGGCAGAGTGCAGCTCGACGCGCGCCGCCTGCGCATCGTGCAGGCGCACACCCGGGTCAAGGGCGGCATGCGTCTGGGGCCGGTGAAGAACCACGAGAAGCGCTCGGTCCCGCTGCTGCGGTCGCTCGTCGATGTGATCCGACCCCTTACCGCGGGGCGGCCGGCGGACGGGTTGCTCTTCACCGGCGCCGACGGCACGCACCTGAGGTACGGGACGTGGCGGCCCGAGTTCGACGCGGCGGTGAAGGCGGCCGGCTTGGCCGGGCTGGGCATCACCCCGCACAAGCTTCGGCACACGGCGGCATCCCTGGCGATCGCGTCCGGTGCGGACGTGAAGGTGGTGCAGACGATGCTGGGGCACAAGTCGGCGGCGATGACGCTGGACGTGTACGGGCACCTCTTCCCGGATCGGCTGGACGAGGTCGCCGACGCGCTCGACGCCGGACGTGCGTCCGCACTCGCCACCCGAGGTGCGGGCAAGCGGCCCGAGCCACGTGTACAAAATGCGTACTGCCCGCCCGGTGGGGAACCGGACGGGCAGTAGCAACTGGCCTATGACCAGGTGTTTAGCTGTGAAGCTGATGCGCCGCACCCGCGTGGCGAACGCAGGCCGCGTGCGGCGCTGGGGTGCCGGTCAGGAGCGGATGAGAGGGCCCGCTGGGTCCTTCCCGGCGATCACATCGAGTGCTCAGCCCTGGAGGGAGGCAACCTTGGAGGCCAGCGCCGACTTCTTGTTGGCGGCGGCGTTCTTGTGGATGACGCCCTTCGACACAGCCTTGTCCAGCTTCCGCGAGGCGACGCGCGCCGCAGCGGTGGCCTTCTCGACGTCGCCGGCGACGACAGCCTCGTTGGCCTTGCGGATGAAGGTGCGGAGCTCGGACTTGACGGACTTGTTGCGCAGGCGCGCCTTCTCGTTCGTCTTGTTCCGCTTGATCTGGGACTTGATGTTCGCCACGAAAGAGCCTTTTCAGGTTCAGAGTTTGATCTTCCGGTTGTGCCTCGTCCGCTGAGAGGGCATACGAGACACAGCTGCCCAGGCTACCAGGGGCACTCGGGGTGGCCCAAACCGAGCGCACTGCCCCGTCCATGGGACCATGGAACCTGCGTACAGATCCGACCCAACGCTTCTGCGACCCGAGAATCAGGACACTGCGTGCCCGCCATCCCCAGCCACGTGCCCGAGCCGAGCCGTACCGACCCGGCGCTGATCCGCAATTTCTGCATCATCGCGCACATCGACCACGGCAAGTCGACGCTTGCCGACCGGATGCTGCAGCTCACCGGTGTCGTCGACCAGCGGCAGATGCGCGCCCAGTACCTCGACCGCATGGACATCGAGCGTGAGCGCGGTATCACGATCAAGTCCCAGGCGGTCCGACTCCCGTGGGCGCCCACCGCGGGCGACGGGGTGGGCAAGACGCACATCCTCAACATGATCGACACCCCCGGGCACGTCGACTTCACCTACGAGGTCTCGCGCTCCCTCGCCGCGTGCGAGGGCACGGTCCTCCTGGTGGACGCCGCCCAGGGCATCGAGGCGCAGACGCTGGCCAACCTCTACCTGGCGATGGAGAACGACCTCACCATCGTCCCGGTGCTCAACAAGATCGACCTGCCGGCGGCCCAGCCGGAGAAGTTCGCCGAGGAGCTGGCGAACCTGGTCGGCTGCGAGCCCGACGACGTGCTGCGGGTCTCCGCCAAGACCGGTGTCGGCGTGGACGCGCTGCTCGACCGGGTGGTGCAGACCGTCCCGGCGCCGGTCGGCGTCAAGGACGCCCCCGCCCGCGCGATGATCTTCGACTCGGTCTACGACTCGTACCGCGGTGTGGTCACCTACGTCCGTGTCGTCGACGGCACGCTCAACAAGCGCGAGCGCATCCGGATGATGTCCACCGGCGCCACCCATGAGCTGCTGGAGATCGGCTGCAACTCGCCCGAGATGCTGCCCGCCGACGGCCTGTCCGTCGGCGAGGTGGGCTACCTGATCACGGGTGTGAAGGACGTCCGCCAGTCCAAGGTCGGTGACACGATCACCCAGCAGACCGGCGGTGCCACCGAGGCTCTGGGCGGTTACAAGGACCCCAAGCCCATGGTCTTCTCGGGCCTGTACCCGCTGGACGGGTCCGACTACCCCGAGCTGCGCGAGGCCCTGGACAAGCTCCAGCTCAACGACGCCGCCCTGGTCTACGAGCCGGAGACCTCCGCGGCCCTCGGCTTCGGCTTCCGCGTCGGCTTCCTCGGCCTGCTCCACCTGGACGTGGTCCGCGAGCGCCTGGAGCGCGAGTTCGGCCTGGACCTGATCGCCACCGCGCCGAACGTCGTCTACCGGGTCGTCCTGGAGGACGGCAACGAGATCACGGTCACCAACCCGAGCGAGTTCCCCGAGGGCAAGATTTCGGAGGTGTTCGAGCCGGTCGTGCGCGCCACGATCCTCGCGCCGACCGAGTTCATCGGCTCGATCATGGAGCTGTGCCAGAACCGCCGCGGCACCCTGCTCGGCATGGACTACCTCTCCGAGGACCGGGTCGAGATCCGCTACACCCTGCCCCTCGCCGAGATCGTCTTCGACTTCTTCGACCAGCTGAAGTCGAAGACCCGCGGCTACGCCTCCCTCGACTACGAGCCCACCGGCGAGCAGTCCGCCAGCCTGGTCAAGGTCGACATCCTGCTCCACGGCGACAAGGTCGACGCGTTCTCCGCCATCACCCACAAGGACGCCGCCTACGCGTACGGCGTGCGCCTGGTGGCCAAGCTGCGCGAGCTGATCCCGCGGCAGGCCTTCGAGGTGCCGGTGCAGGCCGCGATCGGCTCCCGGGTCATCGCCCGCGAGACGATCCGCGCCATCCGCAAGGACGTGCTCGCCAAGTGCTACGGCGGTGACATCTCCCGTAAGCGGAAGCTGCTGGAGAAGCAGAAGGAAGGCAAGAAGCGGATGAAGATGGTGGGCTCCGTGGAGGTCCCCCAGGAGGCCTTCATCGCCGTCCTCTCGAGTGATGACTCCGGCGGCAAGAAGAAGTAGCACTTCAGCGCCGACAGCCCGGTCGTTGCATACGAGACAGGCCCCCGCGTACACATGCGGGGGCCTGTTTCGTTATGAATCGGCGGCTCAAGGGCTCTTACGCGTCAGGCGGAGGGCACCTACCCTGATCACTGCCGTTGGTTACCCGCCAGTTACAAGCCCTTGGCCGCAGATTCTGCTGCCAGCCCTGTCGGAAGCCGCCGCCCACCCCTGGACGGCCGGCCCTGCCGCGTGGTCCGGAGGACGTCCGTGAGCGACACACAGACCCTGATCGAGAACCGACCGCCCACCGTGGCGGCCCTCTTCCTTGAGCGTGTCGCCGCCACGCCCAACGCCGAGGCCTACCGGTACCCGGTGCCCCCGGCGTCGGGCAGCGGCCCGGACGACTGGAGGTCGCTGAGCTGGGGCCAGGCGGCCGAGCGGGTCTTCGCCATCGCCGCCGGCCTGATCGACCTGGGCCTCAAGGCCGAGGAGCGGGTCGCGCTGGCCTCCAACACCCGCGTGGAGTGGATCCTCAGTGACCTGGGCGTGATGTGCGCGGGCGGCGCCGTCACCACCATCTACCCGAGCACCAACGCCGACGAGTCCGCGTTCATCCTCGAGGACTCGGCCAGCCGGGTGCTGATCGCCGAGGACGCCGCCCAGCTGGCCAAGGCCCGCGAGCGCCGCTCCGACCTGCCGGACCTGAGGCACGTCGTGGTCCTGGAGGCCGCCGACGCGGTCCCCGCCGAGGGCGACCCGGAGGGCTGGGTGATCTCCCTGGCCGCTCTGGAGGCCCGCGGCAAGCAGTACCTCGCCGAGTACCCGGAGGCGGTCGAGGAGCGCATCGGCGCCATCACCGCCGACCAGCTCGCCACCCTCATCTACACCTCCGGCACCACCGGCCGCCCCAAGGGCGTCCGGCTCCCGCACGACAACTGGTCGTACATGGCCAAGGCCACCGTGGCCACCGGCCTGATCACCGCCGAGGACGTCCAGTACCTGTGGCTGCCGCTGGCGCACGTCTTCGGCAAGGTACTGACCTCCGGCCAGATCGAGGTCGGGCACGTCACCGCCGTCGACGGCCGCATCGACAAGATCGTCGAGAACCTGCCGGTCGTCCAGCCCACCTACATGGCTGCCGTCCCGCGCATCTTCGAGAAGGTCTACAACGGGGCCGCGGCCAAGGCCCGGGCCGGCGGCGGGGCCAAGTACAAGATTTTCCAGTGGGCCGTCGGCGTCGCCCGCGAGTACGCCAAGGTCGCCCAGGACAACTACCGCCGCACCGGCCGGGCCACCGCCCCCTTCGGCCTCACCGCCAAGCACAAGATCGCCGACGCCCTCGTCTACTCCAAGCTCCGCGAGGCCTTCGGCGGCCGGCTGCGCGCCGCCGTCTCCGGCGCCTCCGCCCTGGCCCCCGAGATCGGCTACTTCTTCTCCGGCGCGGGCATCCACATCCTGGAGGGCTACGGCCTGACCGAGTCCAGCGCGGCCTCCTTCGTCAACCCCGGCGAGGCCTACCGCACCGGCACGGTCGGCAAGCCGCTCCCCGGCACCGAGGTCCGCATCGCCGA
This sequence comes from Streptomyces sp. NPDC043854, assembly GCF_056436005.1. Lineage (NCBI taxonomy): Bacteria > Bacillati > Actinomycetota > Actinomycetes > Kitasatosporales > Streptomycetaceae > Streptomyces > Streptomyces sp. NPDC043854. The sequence continues at coordinate 14,072 of NZ_JBWKDK010000052.1, read as the reverse complement.
CGACGGCGAGATCCTGCTGCGCGGCCCCGGCATCATGCAGGGCTACCACGGCCAGCCCGAGAAGACCGCCGAGGTGCTGGAGGAGGACGGCTGGCTGCACACCGGCGACATCGGCGAGCTCTCGCCCGACGGCTACCTGCGCATCACGGACCGCAAGAAGGACCTGATCAAGACCTCCGGCGGCAAGTACGTCGCCCCGGCCGAGATCGAGGGCCAGTTCAAGGCGATCTGCCCGTACGTGTCGAGCATCGTCGTGCACGGGGCCGACCGGAACTTCTGCTCCGCCCTGGTCGCCCTCGACGAGGCCGCCATCCTGGGCTGGGCCGCCGAGAGCGGGCTGGAGGGCAAGACGTACGCCGAGGTGCTGGCCGCCCCGGAGACGAACCGGCTGGTCGAGACGTACGTGCAGACCCTCAACGAGGGCCTCCAGCGCTGGCAGACGATCAAGAAGTTCCGGATCCTGCCGCGCGACCTCGACGTGGAGCACGGCGACCTCACGCCCAGCCTCAAGCTGAAGCGGCCCGTCGTCGAGCGTGAGTTCAAGCACCTGATCGACGAGATGTACGAGGGCTCCCGCGAGGCCTGAGCCCTGCGGTACGGGGCCCGGCGGCAGGCCGGGCCCCTCCGCCCCGCGCCCGCCCGGGCGCCCGCCCGGCCGGGGCCCCGGCCCGCGTACGGGACAATGGGGGCATGCCTTCCGCACTGCCCGACGGCGAGCCCATGCCCGAAGACGGCGCACTGCCGCCGCACGCCCTGGCGGGTGCCGGGGACCGTCCGCTCGGGTTCTACCTGCACGTCCCGTACTGCGCCACGCGCTGCGGGTACTGCGACTTCAACACGTACACCGCGACCGAGCTGCGCGGCTCCGGCGGCGTGCTCGCCTCCCGCGAGAACTACGCCGACACGCTGATCGACGAGGTCCGCCTCGCCCGCAAGGTCCTCGGCGACGACCCGCGGGCCGTCCGCACGGTGTTCGTGGGCGGCGGCACGCCGACCCTGCTGCCCGCCGCGCACCTGGTCCGCATGCTTGCGGCGATCCGGGACGAGTTCGGCCTGGCGGAGGACGCCGAGATCACCACGGAGGCCAACCCGGAGTCGGTCGACCCCGCGTACCTGGCCGAGCTGCGGGCCGGCGGCTTCAACCGGATCTCCTTCGGCATGCAGAGCGCGAAGCAGCACGTCCTGAAGGTGCTCGACCGCACGCACACCCCGGGCCGCCCCGAGGCCTGCGTCGCGGAGGCCCGCCGGGCGGGCTTCGAGCACGTCAACCTGGACCTGATCTACGGCACGCCGGGGGAGTCGGACGACGACTGGCGGGCCTCCCTGGACGCCGCCCTCGGCGCCGGCCCGGACCACGTCTCCGCGTACGCCCTGATCGTCGAGGAGGGCACGCAGCTCGCTCGCCGCATCCGCCGCGGCGAGGTCCCCATGACCGACGACGACGTCCACGCGGACCGGTACCTGATCGCGGACGAGGTGCTCGCCGCGGCCGGCTACTCCTGGTACGAGGTCTCCAACTGGGCCACGTCCGAGGCCGGCCGCTGCCTGCACAACGAGCTGTACTGGCGGGGCGCGGACTGGTGGGGCGCCGGCCCCGGAGCGCACAGCCACGTCGGCGGCGTGCGCTGGTGGAACGTGAAGCACCCCGGCGGCTACGCGGCCGCGCTGGCCGAGGGCCGGTCCCCGGGGGCCGGCCGCGAGCTGCTGTCCGAGGAGGACCGGCGCGTGGAGCGGATCCTGCTGGAGCTGCGGCTGGCGGAGGGCTGCCCGCTGTCCCTGCTGGCCCCGGCCGGCCTGGCGGCCTCCCGCCGCGCCGTGGAGGACGGCCTGCTGGAGCCGGGCGCGTACGCGGCCGGGCGCGCCGTGCTCACGCTGCGGGGGCGGCTGCTGGCCGACGCGGTGGTCCGGGACCTGGTCGACTGACGCCGGCCTCCCCGTGCGGACCGGCCGCCCGGGGAGGCGGCCGCGGGACGGTCAGGCCGTGACGTGGTCGATCAGGTGCTCCACCGCGCCCAGCAGGGCGGGCTCCAGGTCCTTGTACGAGGTCACCCGGGACAGGACGTGCCGCCAGGCGGCCCCGGGGTGCTCCGGCCAGCCCAGCGCCCGGCAGACGCCCGTCTTCCAGTCCTGGCCCCGCGGGACCTCGGGCCAGGCCGGGATGCCCAGGGCGGACGGTTTCACGGCCTGCCAGACGTCCACGTACGGGTGGCCCAGCACCAGCACGTCGTCGCAGGCGACGGCCGCCGCGATCCGGGACTCCTTCGAGCCCGGGACCAGGTGGTCCACCAGGACGCCCAGGCGGGCGTCCGGGCCGGGCGCGAACTCCGCGACGATGGCGGGCAGGTCGTCGACGCCCTCCAGGTACTCCACGACGACGCCCTCGATCCGCAGGTCGTCGCCCCACACCCGCTCGACCAGCTCGGCGTCGTGCCGGCCCTCCACGTAGATCCGCCCCGCCCGGGCCACCCGGGCCCGCGCCCCCGGGACGGCGATCGAGCCGGAGGCCGTGCGCAGCGGGGCCGCCGGGGCCGCCCGGGCGGGCCGGACCAGGGTGACCACGGCCCCCTCCAGCAGGAAGCCGCGCGGCTGGAGCGGGAAGACCCGCCGCTTGCCGAAGCGGTCCTCCAGGGTCACCGTGCCCGCCTCGCAGGCGACCACGGCGCCGCAGAAGTCCGTACCGGCCACCTCGACCACGAGGTCGGGTTCGGCGGGCACCTCGGGCACGGCCGTGGCGCGCTTCCACCGCGGGGTCAGGTCGGGGGAGTACTCACGCATCGGGCCGGCCCTGGGAGAGCGGGCGCGTGCCGGGGCCGGACACGCCGAACCGGGCCGCCAGGGTGTCGCGTTGCGCGCGGACGAAGGCCGCGTCGACCACCGCCCCGTGCCCCGGCACGTACAGCGCGTCCTCCCCGCCCAGCGCCAGCAGCCGGTCCATGGCCGCCGGCCACTGCTCGGGCACCGCGTCGCTGCCCGCCTGGGGCTCGCCGGACTCCTCCACCAGGTCCCCGCAGAAGACCGTCTCGCGTTCGCCCGGCACGAAGACGGCGAGGTCGTAGGGGGTGTGACCGGGCCCCACATTGGCCAGCAGCACCTGCACGCCGCCCAGGTCCAGCGTCCACTCGCCCGACACCAGGTGCCGCGGCGGCACCAGCAGGTCCGCGGCCTCCGCGGCCTCGGCCGCGTCCAGGCCGTGGCGCACCGCGCCGTCCCGGAGCTCATCGCGTCCCGAGACGAGCTCACCGTCCAGCCCGACCGCCCCGTAGACCTCGGCCCCGGAGAAGGCCGCGCTGCCCAGGACGTGATCGAAATGTCCGTGCGTGAATGCGATATGGGTCACGCGCCGACCCGTCAGACGCTCGGCCTCGGCCCTGAGCGAGGCCCCCTCCCGAACGCTCGAACCGGGGTCGATCATGAGGACGGACTCGTCTCCGACCACCAGTCCCACCGTGCAATCCCACACCGGGAGGCGCTTTCGGCCGGTCCGCCGCGTCAAACGTTCCCAGTCCGTGTCTTCCCACCGTACGTCCATACCGCGACGCTACCTGGCGGGCCACCCTTGCTAGCCGTGTACCACCCCGCCGTACACTGGCCGGGGGATCGCTGGCACTCCGACGAGGCGAGTGCCAAAAGCAGTGGACCACGACGACCCGCATCACAGCTGGAGGTGTGCGCGATGCTCAGTGAACGCAGACTCGAGGTGCTCCGCGCCATCGTCCAGGACTACGTCGGGACGGAGGAGCCGGTCGGCTCCAAGGCGCTGACCGAGCGCCACAAGCTCGGCGTCTCGCCCGCCACCGTGCGCAACGACATGGCCGTCCTGGAGGACGAGGGCTACATCGCCCAGCCGCACACCAGCGCCGGCCGGATCCCCACGGACAAGGGCTACCGCCTCTTCGTCGACAAGCTGGCGGACGTCAAGCCGCTGTCGACGCCGGAGCGCCGGGCCATCCAGAACTTCCTCGACGGCGCGGTCGACCTCGACGACGTCATCGGCCGGACGGTGCGCCTGCTCGCGACGCTGACCCGGCAGGTCGCGATCGTGCAGTACCCCTCGCTGGCCCGCTCCACCGTCCGCCACGTCGAACTGCTCGCGCTGGCGCCCGCGCGCCTGATGCTCGTGCTGATCACCGACACGGGCCGGGTCGAGCAGCGGCTGGTCGACTGCCAGACGCCGTTCTCCGAGACCTCGCTCGCCGATCTGCGGGCGCGGCTCAACAGCAGGGTCGTCGGCCGCCGGTTCACCGACGTCCCGAGGCTCGTGCAGGACCTGCCGGACTGCTTCGAGCCCGAGGACCGGGCCACGGTCGCGACCGTGCTCCAGACGCTGCTGGAGACGCTGGCGGAGGAGGCGGAGGAGCGGCTGATGATCGGCGGCACCGCCAATCTGACGCGCTCCGGGCACGATTTCCCCCTGACGATCAGGCCGGTGCTGGAGGCGCTTGAGGAGCAGGTCGTGCTCCTCAAGCTGCTCGGCGAGGCCGGTGAATCGGGCATGGCTGTACGAATCGGGCATGAAAACGCCTACGAGGGACTGAACTCCACGTCCGTCGTGTCGGTCGGCTACGGTTCGGGCGGCGAAACTGTCGCCAAACTCGGCGTGGTCGGACCGACCCGCATGGACTACCCCGGAACGATGGGAGCGGTACGCGCAGTGGCACGTTACGTCGGACAGATCCTGGCGGAGTCGTAAGTGGCCACGGACTACTACGCCGTACTCGGCGTGCGCCGCGACGCATCGCAGGACGAGATCAAGAAGGCCTTCCGCCGCCTCGCGCGCGAACTCCACCCGGACGTGAATCCGGACCCGAAGACGCAGGAGCGCTTCAAGGAGATCAACGCGGCGTACGAGGTCCTCTCGGACCCGCAGAAGAAGCAGGTCTACGACCTCGGCGGCGACCCGCTGTCCTCCTCGGGCGCCGGCGGTGGCGCCGGCGGCTTCGGGGCGGGCGGCTTCGGCAACTTCTCCGACATCATGGACGCCTTCTTCGGCCAGGCGGCGCAGCGCGGCCCGCGCTCGCGGACCCGCCGCGGCCAGGACGCCATGATCCGCCTCGACCTGGAGCTGGACGAGGCCGCTTTCGGCACGACCAAGGACATCCAGGTCGACACCGCCGTGGTCTGCACCACCTGCTCCGGTGAGGGCGCCGCGCCCGGCACCTCGGCGCAGACGTGTGACATGTGCCGCGGCCGCGGTGAGGTGTCGCAGGTCACCCGGTCCTTCCTGGGCCAGGTCATGACCTCGCGCCCCTGCCCCCAGTGCCAGGGCTTCGGCACCGTCGTCCCGACCCCGTGCCCCGAATGCGCGGGCGACGGCCGGGTCCGCTCCCGCCGCAGCCTCACGGTCAAGATCCCGGCCGGTGTCGAGAACGGCACCCGGATCCAGCTCGCGGGCGAGGGCGAGGTCGGCCCCGGCGGCGGCCCCGCCGGCGACCTCTACGTGGAGATCCACGAACTGCCCCACCCGGTCTTCCAGCGGCGCGGCGACGACCTGCACTGCACGGTGACCATCCCCATGACGGCGGCGGCCCTCGGCACCAAGTGCCCGCTGGAGACGCTCGACGGCATGGAGGAGGTCGACATCCGGCCCGGCACCCAGTCCGGCCAGTCGATCCCGCTGCACGGCCGGGGCGTGACACACCTGCGCGGCGGCGGCCGCGGCGACCTGATCGTCCACGTCGAGGTGCAGACCCCGGGCAAGCTGGACCCCCAGCAGGAGGAGCTGCTGCGCCAGCTCGCCAAGCTGCGCGGCGAGGAGCGGCCGATGGGCCAGTTCGCGCCGGGCCAGCAGGGCCTCTTCAGCCGCCTGAAGGACGCGTTCAACGGCCGCTGACGGCCCGCGGGACACCGCACGCACGGCGTACGAGCCCGGCCCGGGGATTCCCCGGGCCGGGCTCGGCGCATTCCCCGGGGAGGCGGGCCGGGCGGGGGCGTCGCGGTGATTCGGCGCCGTGCGCGGGACGTGGCACGATGCAGGACATGTCCTTGGCACTGAGCGGTCTCCAGCAGTACCCGATCGTGCAGGCTCCCATGGCGGGCGGGGCCTCCTGCCCGCCGCTCGCCGCCGCCGTGTGCGAAGCGGGCGCCCTGGGCTTCCTGGCCGGCGGCTACAAGACCGCCGACGGCATGTACCAGGAGATCAAGCGGCTGCGCGCGCTCACCCGGCGCCCGTTCGGCGTGAACCTCTTCATGCCGCAGACCGGCCCCGTCGACCAGGCCGCCGTCGAGGCCTACCGCGGCCAACTCGCCGGTGAGGCCACCTGGTACGACGTCTCGCTGGCCGAGGAGGACACCCTCGGCACCAGCGACGACGGCTACGACGCCAAGCTGGCGATCCTCCTGGAGGACCCGGTCCCGGTGGTGTCGTTCACCTTCGGCTGCCCCGCGCCCGCCGCCATCGCCTCCCTGCGCAAGGCGGGCACGTACAGCATCGTCACCGTCACCTCGGTCGACGAGGCCCGCGCCGCCCAGGCGGCGGGCGCCGACGCCGTCTGCGTCCAAGGCGTCGAGGCGGGCGGCCACCAGGGCACGCACCGCGACGACCCGCAGGCCGACGCCACGGCCGGGGTCGGCCTGCTCGCCCTCGTGGCGCAGGTGCGCGAGGCGGTGGCACTGCCGATCATCGCGGCGGGCGGGCTGATGCGGGGCTCGCAGATCGCGGCGCTGCTGGCGGCCGGAGCCGAGGCGGCCCAGCTCGGCACGGCGTTCCTCGCCTGCCCCGAGTCCGGGGCGCACCCGCTGCACAAGAAGGCGCTGACGGACCCCCTGTTCCCGCACACCGAGCTCACCAGGGCGTTCTCCGGGCGCCCGGCCCGCGGCCTGGTGAACCGCTTCATGCGGGAGCACGGCCCCTACGCCCCGGCCGCGTACCCGCAGATCCACCACATGACCGCGGGGCTGCGCAGGGCGGCCGCCGCGGCCGGCGACCCGCAGGGCATGGCCCTGTGGGCCGGGCAGGGGCACCGGCTGGCGCGGGCGCTGCCGGCGGGCGGGCTGGTGGAGGTGCTGGCGGCGGAACTGGCCGAGGCGCAGAGCGCGTTGAACGACATGCAGCAGAGGAGTACGTCATGACCGCCCCCGTGTTCGTGGTCGAAGAGGTCCCCGCAGGGCCGCAGTTCGTCCTGGACGGCCCGGAGGGCCGGCACGCGGTCTCCGTGAAGCGGCTGAGCCCGGGCGAGGCGGTGGTCCTCACCGACGGCCGCGGCGGCTGGGCCGAGGCCGTGGTCGAGGCGGCGGAGGGCAAGGACAGGCTGGCCGTGGCCGTGTCCGCCACGGGCCGCGAGCCGGAGCCGGAGGTGCGGATCACCGTGGTCCAGGCCCTGCCGAAGGGCGACCGCGGCGAGGTGGCGGTCGAGACCATGACCGAGACCGGCGTGGACGCGATCATCCCCTGGCAGGCCTCGCGCTGCATCACCCAGTGGCGCGGGGACCGCGGCGCCAAGTCGCTGGCCAAGTGGCGCAACACCGCGCGCGAAGCGGGCAAGCAGTCCCGGCGCGTCCGCTTCCCCGAGGTGGCCGAGGCCATGACCACCAAGCAGGTCGCGGCCCTGCTGGCCGACGCCGATCTGGCGGTGGTGCTCCACGAGGACCGCGACCACCCCTCGGGCGCCCTGGCCACGGCCGACCTCCCGGCCACGGGCTCCATCGTCCTCGTCGTCGGCCCCGAGGGCGGGGTCTCGCCCGAGGAACTGGCCCTCTTCGGGGAGGCGGGCGCCCGCCCCTGCCGCCTGGGGCCCTCGGTGCTGCGCACCTCCACGGCGGGCACCGCGGCGGCGGCGGTCCTGCTGGCCCGTACCGGCCGCTGGTCCTGAAATCCCCGGTGGGGGCGGGGCGGCGCCGGATACGATCTCCAGGCTGATCAACAGCGGCGCGGGCGGCACCGCCCGGGTCGCTCCACCGCACCACCCGTTTCAGCTCACCACACCGCAGCTCACTCACCTCACTCACCTCACGGAAGGCGCATCGATGGCCGGGGAACCGCAGGCGGACTGCCTGTTCTGCAAGATCGTCGCGGGGCAGGTCCCGGCGACCGTGGTCCTGGAGACCGAGACGGTCGTCGCCTTCCGGGACATCAACCCGCAGGCGCCCACGCACGTGCTCGTCATCCCCAAGGCGCACTACTCCGACGCCGCGTCGCTGGCCGCCGGGGCGCCGGAGCTCGTCGCCGACCTGCTGCGCGAGGCCGGGGCCATCGCCGCCCAGGAGAAGGTCGACGACCACGGCTACCGGATCGTGTTCAACACCGGCTCCGGCGCGGGCCAGACGGTCTTCCACGCGCACGCGCACCTCCTCGGCGGGCGCGGCCTCCAGTGGCCGCCGGGATAAGACCGTGTCCGTACGCGAATTCGTGGTCCTGGGCACCGCCAGCCAGGTGCCCACCCGCCACCGCAACCACAACGGCTACCTCCTGCGCTGGGACGGCGAGGGGATCCTCTTCGACCCGGGCGAGGGGACCCAGCGCCAGATGCTCCGCGCGGGGGTGGCCGCGCACGACATCAACCGGATCTGCGTCACCCACTTCCACGGCGACCACAGCCTCGGCCTCGCCGGGGTGATCCAGCGCATCAACCTCGACCAGGTCCTGCATCCGGTCACCGCGCACTTCCCGGCCTCCGGGCAGCAGTTCTTCGACCGGCTCCGGTACGCCACCGCCTACCGGGAGACCGTGCAGCTGCGCGAGGAGCCCGTGGCGGAGGACGGAACGCTGGCCGAGGGGCCCCCGTACGTCCTCGAGGCCCGCCGCCTGTCCCACCCGGTGGAGTCCTTCGGCTACCGGCTCACCGAGCCCGACGGGCGCCGCATGCTGCCCGAACTCCTCGCCCGGCACGGGATCGAGGGGCCCGACGTGGGCCGGATCCAGCGCGAGGGCCGGCTGGGCGGGGTCACGCTCGACGACGTCAGCGAACTCCGGCCCGGCCAGAGCTTCGCCTTCGTCATGGACACCAGGCTCTGCCCCGGCGTGGAGGCCCTCGCCGAGGGGTGCGACATGCTGGTCATCGAGTCCACCTTCCTCGACGATGACGCGCAGCTGGCCGTCGACCACGGGCACCTGACCGCCGGACAGGCGGCCCGCGTCGCCCGCGACGGAGGCGTGCGCCACCTGGTGCTGACGCACTTCTCGCAGCGCTACGGCGACCCCTTCGAGTTCGAGCGCCAGGCGCGCGCGGCCGGCTTCGAGGGCGAGCTGACCATCGCCGCGGACCTCGCCCGGGTGCCCCTGCCCAAGCGGCGCCAGGACTGACCGGGTTCCGCCGGGCGCCGGCGCCGGGCCGATCCGGGGAGCGACCCGGTCGTGACGTACGACACACTGGGGTTTGAGTCCGGTCCGGACGGGCAGGGCTGCCGGCCTTCCGCCGGAACGGCCGCCGGCAGGAACGACCCTTCGCGCCGATCGGGGAGTGCACCGTGACCAACCGGGACAGCCGACCCAGCCGCAGCGACGGCGACGACCTGGACCCGCTCGGTCCGCTGCGCGACCCCCGGGACCCGGGGTGCGACGTCTTCCTGACCGGCACGGTCTTCCTCGACATCATCTTCACCGGCCTCGACTCCGCCCCGGTGCGCGGTACGGAGTCCTGGGCGCGCGGCATGGGCTCCAGCCCCGGCGGGGTGGCCAACATGGCCACCGCCCTCGCCCGGCTCGGCCTGCGCACCTCGCTGGCCGCGGCCTTCGGGGACGACCACTACGGCGAGTACTGCTGGGACGCGCTGGAGCAGGGCGAGGGCATCGACCTGTCCATGTCGCGGACCATCCCCGGCTGGCACAGCCCGGTCACCGTCTCGATGGCGTACGAGGGCGAGCGCACGATGGTCTCGCACGGCCACGAGGCGCCGCCCCCGGCCGGTGCCGGCCCCTTCCCGCAGTGCCCGCCGCGCACGCGGGCGGCCGTGGCCTCGCTGGCCCCGGGCCGGGCGGACGGCTGGATCGGGGAGGCGGCCCGCCGCGGGGCGCGGATCTTCGCGGACGTGGGGTGGGACGAGACCGGGCGGTGGGACCTCGGCGCGCTGGCCGACCTGGAGCACTGCGAGGCGTTCCTGCCGAACGCGGGGGAGGCGATGCGGTACACGCGGACCGACTGTCCGAGAGCGGCGGCCCGGGCGCTGGCCGAGCGGGTGCCCGTCGCCGTGGTCACGCTGGGCGCGGAGGGCTCGTACGCGGTCGACTCGGGGACCGGGGTGACGGCGGAGGTACCGGGGATCGCGGTGGACGAACTGGACCCGACCGGGGCCGGGGACGTCTACGTGGCCGGGTTCGTCACCGGCACGCTGGCCGGGTGGCCGCTGGCCGACCGGCTCGCCTTCGCGGGCCTGACGGCGGCCCTGTCGGTCCAGGAGTTCGGCGGCTCCCTGTCGGCCCCGGGCTGGCCCGAGGTGGCCCACTGGTGGCGGACGGCCCCGGACGGGCTGCGGGCCCGCTACGGCTTCCTGGACGAGCTGATCCCGCGGGACGCGGCCCGGGGGCCCCGGCGGCGGGCGGTCCCGACGATCGGCTTCCGCCACTTTGCGTAGCGGCACCGGCACGCCTGGCCGGTACGACGGCCGGAGGGCTGCTGGAAAACCCCTCGGTGCAGCCGCCTCGGCGACGTAGGCTTGGTACTCCGGAGGTCGTCGATCGGCGCGGCCCCTCAACGGGAGGTATGTGCAGGCCACAGTGCCGGCCCATGACTCAGACATCGACAGCTCACACCCCGGCGCAGGGACAGGCGCGAGCCCACTTCACCGTTCCGGGCAGTCACCCGATGGTGGCGGTGCTCGGTCCCGGTGACGCCCTGCTGCGTGTGATCGAGAAGGCCTTCCCGAAGGCCGACATCCATGTTCGGGACAACCAGGTCAGCGCGATCGGCGAAGCGGCGGAAGTCCGCCTGATCCAGCGCCTGTTCGATGAGATGATGCTGGTGCTCCGCACCGGGCAGCCGATGACGGAGGACGCAGTGGAACGCTCGATCGCCATGCTCAGGGCGAGCGACAACGGCAACGGCCCGCAGGAGACCCCTGCCGAGGTGCTCACGCAGAACATCCTCTCCAGCCGCGGCCGCACCATCCGCCCCAAGACCCTGAACCAGAAGCGGTACGTCGACGCGATCGACAAGCACACGATCGTCTTCGGCATCGGCCCCGCCGGTACCGGCAAGACCTACCTCGCCATGGCCAAGGCGGTCCAGGCCCTGCAGTCCAAGCAGGTCAGCCGGATCATTCTGACCCGCCCGGCCGTCGAGGCCGGAGAGCGGCTCGGCTTCCTGCCCGGCACGCTCTTCGACAAGATCGACCCGTACCTGCGCCCGCTGTACGACGCACTGCACGACATGCTCGACCCGGACTCGATCCCGCGGCTCATGGCCAACGGCACGATCGAGGTCGCCCCCCTCGCGTACATGCGCGGTCGCACCCTCAATGACGCCTTCGTGGTCCTCGACGAGGCGCAGAACACGAGCCCGGAGCAGATGAAGATGTTCCTGACCCGGCTCGGCTTCGACTCGAAGATCGTCATCACCGGTGACGTCACGCAGGTCGACCTCCCCGGCGGCACCAAGTCCGGTCTGCGCCAGGTCCAGTCCATCCTCGAGGGGATCCCGGACATCCACTTCTCGCGGCTCACCTCCGAGGATGTCGTCCGGCACAAGCTGGTCGGCCGTATCGTCGATGCGTACGAGCAGTACGACGACAGCCAGGCAGGCCAGGAACCCCGGCCGGCCCGGAACGGCACCCAGCGGAAGTAGAACCCAGCGCACCATGTCGATCGACGTCAACAACGAGTCCGGAACCGAGGTCGACGAGCGGGCGATCCTCGACATCGCCCGCTACGCGCTCACCCGCATGCGGATCCACCCCCTGTCCGAGCTGTCCGTCATCGTCGTCGACGAGGACGCCATGGAGCAGCTCCACATCCAGTGGATGGACCTGCCCGGACCCACCGACGTCATGTCCTTCCCGATGGACGAGCTCCGTCCGCCGGCCAAGGACGACGAGGAGCCCCCGCAGGGGCTCCTCGGCGACATCGTGCTCTGCCCCGAGGTGGCGAAGAAGCAGGGTGAGGAAGCCCCGACCCGGCACTCCATGGACGAGGAGCTCCAGCTCCTGACCGTCCACGGGGTGCTGCACCTGCTCGGCTACGACCACGAGGAGCCGGACGAGAAGGCCGAGATGTTCGGCCTCCAGGCGGCCATCGTCGACGGCTGGCGCGGCGAGCGCGGCCTGACGGGCCCGTCCCCGGCCCCGACCGTCTCGTGACTGCCCCGCAACTGATCGCCGGGGCGGTCCTGCTGGTGGTGGTCGCCTGGTTCGCGGCTTGCGCCGAGTCCGGCCTCGCCCGGGTGTCCAGCTTCCGCGCCGAGCAGGCCGTACGGGAGGGCCGGCGCGGCAGCGAGAAGCTGCTCCAGGTCGCCCGGGACACCACGCGCTACCTCAACGTCGCCCTGCTGGTGCGGGTGACCTGCGAGATGGCGGCGGGGGTGCTCGTCACGTACGTCTGCCTCGACGCGCTTGGCGAGAACTGGAAGGCGCTGCTCACCGCGATCGCCGTGATGGTCCTGGTCTCCTTCGTGGCCGTCGGCGTCTCGCCGCGCACCATCGGCCGCCAGCACCCGCTCGGCACGGCGACGGCGGCCGCGTACGTCCTGGTGCCGCTCGCCCGCGTCATGGGGCCCATCCCGCAGCTGCTGATCCTCCTCGGCAACGCCCTCACCCCCGGCAAGGGGTTCCGCAAGGGCCCGTTCGCCTCGGAGGCCGAGCTGCGCGCGATGGTCGACCTGGCCGAGAGGGAGTCGCTGATCGAGGACGAGGAGCGCCGGATGGTGCACCAGGTCTTCGAGCTGGGCGACACGCTGGTGCGCGAGGTGATGGTGCCGCGCACCGACCTGGTCTGCATCGAGCGGTACAAGACGATCCGCCAGGCGACCACGCTCGCGCTGCGCTCGGGCTTCTCGCGCATCCCGGTGACCGGGGAGAACGAGGACGACATCGTCGGGATCGTGTACCTGAAGGACCTGGTCCGCAAGACGCACATCAGCCGGGACGCGGAGTCCGACCTGGTCTCCACGGCCATGCGGCCGGCGGCGTTCGTACCGGACACCAAGAACGCGGGCGACCTGCTGCGCGAGATGCAGCAGGTGCGCAACCACGTCGCCGTCGTCATCGACGAGTACGGCGGCACGGCCGGCATCGTCACCATCGAGGACATCCTGGAGGAGATCGTCGGCGAGATCACCGACGAGTACGACCGGGAGCTCCCGCCCGTCGAGGACCTCGGCGAGGACCGCTACCGGGTCACCGCCCGCCTCGACATCACCGACCTCGGCGAGCTGTTCAAGGTCGAGGCCTTCGACGACGAGGACGTGGAGACGGTCGGCGGACTGCTGGCCAAGGCCCTCGGCCGGGTGCCGATCGCGGGCGCCTCGGCGGTGGTCGAGCTGCCCGACGGGCGGCCGCTGCGGCTGACCGCCGAGGCGCCGGCCGGCCGCCGGAACAAGATCGTGACCGTGCTCGTGGAGCCGGTGGCCCCGGCGGAGATCGAGGGCGAGGGGGAGGAGGGGGAATGACCCCTGCGGAGCTGCGCGAGCTGTGCCTGAGTTTCAACGCGGCGGTGGAGGAGTTCCCCTTCAACCCGGAGACCTCGGTGTTCAAGGTGCTGGGGAAGATGTTCGCGCTGTCGTCGCTCGACGCGGAGCCGCTGAAGGTGAACCTCAAGTGCGAGCCGGAGCTGGCGGTGCGGCTGCGCGCCGGGCACGCTGCGATCGTGCCGGGCTGGCACATGAACAAGCGGCACTGGAACACGGTGACGGTGGGCGGGCCCGGCGCCCTGCCCGACGCGATGGTCCGGGAGCTCGTCGAGGACAGCTACGACCTGGTGGTCGCGGGCCTGCCGCGGGCGGAGCGGCTGCGCCTGGACCGGCCCTGAGCCGACCGACGGCCTGAACGGACCGACGGCTCTGAGCGGACCGGGGGGGGGGGGGGGGGGGGGGGGGGGGGGGGGGGGGGGGGGGGGGGGGGGGGGGGGGGGGGGGGGGGGGGGTTTTCGGGGGGGTGGGGGGGGGGGGGGGTCGGAAAAAACAAACCCAAAAAAAAAAAAACCCAGCCCG
>NZ_JBWKDK010000051.1:0-43133 GCF_056436005.1 Streptomyces sp. NPDC043854 | reverse complement strand
GGGTGCGTGCCGCCGACCTGGCGGCGTACGAGAACCAGGACCTGCCGTTCGAGCGGCTCGTGGAGGTCCTCAACCCGGCCCGTTCCCTGGCACGCAACCCGTTGTTCCAAGTCATGGTGGTGCTCCAGAACCAGGAGCAGCCCAGCGCGGAGTTCGAGGGACTACGGGTGCGCGGTACGGACCCCGGCGGTGTCACGGCCAAGTTCGACCTGTCGTTCCACATGGCCGAGCGGTTCGCCGCGGACGGCGGCGCGGCGGGTATCGAGGGCGTGGTCGAGTACTCCGAGGACCTGTTCGACCGGTCCACGGTCGAGTCGCTGGTCGGCCGCTTCGTGCGGCTGCTCGAAGCCGCCGTCGCCGACCCCGACCGGCCCCTGACCCGTCTGGACGTCCTCACCCCCGCCGAACGCCACCGGATCCTCACCACCTGGAACGACACCGGCGCGGAAGGCTCCGCCGACACGCTCCCCGTCCTCTTCGAGGCGCAGGCGGCCCGTACACCGGACCACCCGGCCGTCGTGTTCGCCGACACCGTCTTGTCGTACGCCGAGGTCAACGCTGAGGCGAACCGCCTCGCCCGGCTCCTGGCCGCCCGCGGCGCCGGTCCCGAGCGGATCGTCGCTCTGGCGCTCCCGCGGTCCGCGGACCTCGTCATCGCGATGTACGCCGTCGTGAAGACCGGCGCAGCCTACCTGCCCGTCGACCCGCAGCAGCCCGCGAGCCGCAGCCTCCACGTGCTCGGCGAGGCGAGGCCGGTGCTCGCGATCGGCGCGTGCGGCCAGGCCGACACCCTGTCACGTGACAGCGGCGTCCCGTGGCTCGTGCTGGACGACGAGGAGGTACGACGGGAGCTGGCTGCGCAGGCGGAAACCGACCTCACCGACACGGAGCGCACCGGGCCCCTGCTGGCGCAGCATCCCGCCTACGTGATCTACACCTCCGGATCCACCGGCCGACCCAAGGGGGTCGTCACCTCGCACGAGGCCATCGTGAACCGGCTGCGCTGGATGCAGGACGCATACCCGCAGGGACCGCAGGACCGGGTCCTGCAGAAGACCCCGGCCGGATTCGACGTGTCCGTCTGGGAGTTCTTCTGGCCCCTGCAGGTGGGGGCGACCCTCGTCGTGGCCGAGCCCGACGGCCACCGGGACCCCGCCTACCTCGCCGGCCTCATCCAGGACCGGCAGATCACCACCGCGCACTTCGTGCCGTCCATGCTGAGCGCCTTCCTCACGGAGGAGCGCGCGGCGCACTGCCACAGCCTGCGCACCGTCTTCAGCAGCGGCGAGGCACTGCCGCCCGAGACGGCCGAGACCTTCCGCTCCCGCCTCGGTGCGCGGCTCCACAACCTCTACGGGCCCACGGAGACGGCCGTCGACGTGACGCGCTGGGAGTACCGCAGCGAGCCGGACGCCACCCGGGTACCCATCGGCGCCCCCGTCCGCAACACCCGCGCCTACGTGCTCGACGACGGCCTGGGCCCGGTTCCCGCCGGAACCGCCGGCGAACTGTACGTCGCAGGAACGCAGCTGGCCCGCGGGTACGTGGGCCGGCCGGGTCTGACGGGTGAGCGGTTCGTCGCGGACCCGTTCGGGGGCGGTGGCGGCCGGATGTACCGGACGGGCGATGTGGTGCGGTGGCGTGCGGACGGGAACCTGGAGTTCCTGGGGCGTGCGGACGACCAGGTGAAGATCCGTGGGTACCGGATCGAGCCGGGGGAGATCGAGTCGGCGCTGCTGTCCTGCCCGGGTGTGGCCCAGGCCGCCGTCGTGGTCCGCGAGGACCGGCCCGGCGACCGGCAGCTCGTCGCCTACGTCACCGGCGAAACGGAAGCCCCGCTCGACGGCGAGCATCTGCGTTCCGCCGTCGCCGACGTCCTGCCCGACTACATGACCCCTGCCGCCGTCGTGGCCCTCGCGGTTCTGCCCACCACCGCCAACGGGAAGCTGGACCGTGGGGCGCTGCCCGCTCCGGACCGGCGCCCCTCGGCCCCCCGGCCCCCCGCCGGCCGTCGGGAAGAGGTGCTGTGCGCCCTGTTCGCCGAGGTCCTGGGCGTGCCCCGGGTCGGGGTCGACGACGGGTTCTTCGCCCTCGGCGGCGACAGCATTGTCGCCATCCAGCTGGTCAGCCGGGCCCGCCGGGCCGGCGTGGTCATCTCCCCCCGGGACGTTTTCCGGCACCAGACGGTCGCCCGACTGGCCCTGTTCGCCACCGACGAGCAGGAAGACGACCGGGCCCGGGACGCGGCCGACGCCGCCGCCGACGCCGGTGGTCAGGCTTTCCCGACCCCGATCGCGGAATGGCTAAGGGAGACCGGCGGACCGGTGTCCGGGTTCAACCAGTCGACGCTGCTCGCCGTTCCCGCAGCGGCCGGCGAGGACGTGTGGCTGACCGCCCTGCGGGCGGTCGCGGACCGCCACGAGGTGCTGCGGGCCCGGCTCCACCAGTCCACCGAGGACTGGCGCCTGGACATCGCACCGGCCGGGACCTCCGACGTCCGCTCCTGGCTGCGCCGGGTCGACACCACCTCCGTGCCGCCGGCCGACCTCGACCGGGTCGGGCGGGAAGAGGCAGCCGCCGCCGTCGGACGGCTGGACCCCGAAGCGGGGACCATGACGCAGCTGGTGTGGTTCGACGCAGGAACGGAAGCGCCCGGCCGACTGCTGTGGATCGTGCACCACCTCGCCGTGGACGCGGTGTCCTGGCAGATACTCGTGCCTGACCTCCGGGCCGCCTTCGAAGCGGCGGCGGCCGGTGAGCCGGCACGACTGGCCCCGGTGGGCACCTCGTTCCGCCGCTGGTCGCAGGAGATGTACGACGAGGCGCGTCGTGCACCGCGCACCGCGGAGCTCGGCCTGTGGTCCTTGCGGCTCGCGCCCGGTGAGGTCCCGCTGGGCGCCGCACCCCAGCGGGGCCGAGACACGTACGACACCGCCGCCACCCTCACCCTGGAGCTCCCGGAGGAGGAGACCGCGCAGCTGCTGTCGGCCGTGCCAGCAGCCTTCCGCGCGGGCATCGACGAAGCACTGCTGGCCACCCTCGCGCTGGCCGTCGCCGAATGGCGGCAGCGCCGCGGCCTCGGCCGGGATACCGCCGTGCTCGTGGACGTCGAAGGTCACGGACGGGAGGACGTCGTCCCGGGCGCCGACCTCTCACGCACCGTCGGCTGGTTCACGAGCATGTACCCGGTCCGGCTCGACCCGGCCGTCGACACCGCCGACGCCTGGGCCGGCGGTCCCGCCGTCGGGCAGGCGCTGAAGCAGGTGAAGGAGCAGCTGCGGGCCGCTCCCGACCACGGCATCGGCTTCGGTCTCCTCCGGTACCTCAACCCCCGTACGGCCACCGTCCTGGCCGACCTTCCCCGGCCCGCCATCGGCTTCAACTACCTGGGAGTCGGCGGTGCCGGGGCGGGCGGGGAATCCGTCTGGACCACCGCCGCGGACATCCGGGCGGAGGTCCCGGCACGGGACGCCAAGGCGCCGTTCGCCCACAGCCTGGAGATCAACGCCGCGACGCGGACAACCCCCGACGGCGTACGCCTGGGCGCGGCGATCGCCTGGCCGCAGGCGCTCTTCACCCGGGAGGACGTCGCCGGCCTCGCCGACCTGTGGCTGACCGCGCTGCGGTCCCTGGCGGCGCACACCGCCACGCCCGCCGCCGGCGGACTCACCCCGTCCGACGTGCCCCTCGTGGACCTGGACCAGGCGGAGATCGACGCGATCGAGGCCGGCGGGCCGGGCATCGAGGACGTCCTGCCGCTGTCCCCCCTGCAGGAGGGACTGCTGTTCCACTCCCTGTTCGCGCAGGACGAGGACGACGTCTACGCGGTCCAGCTGTCCGCCGACGTGGAAGGGGCCTTCGACAGCGAGGCACTGCGGGCTGCCGCCCGTACGCTGCTGCGCCGCCACCCCAACCTCCGGGCCGGCTTCAGGCACCAGCCGTCCGGCCGTGCCGTGCAGGTCGTACCGCGCCACAGCGAACCGGAATGGCGGGAGCGGGATCTCACCGGCTTCCGCGGAGAGGACGTGCACACGAAACTGGAGGAACTGCTGGAGGAGGAGCGGACCCGCCGGTTCGACCTCGCGGCGCCACCGCTGCTGCGGTTCATGGTGATCCGGCTGGGCGGGGACCGCCACCGCGTGGTGATCACCCATCACCACATCCTGCTCGACGGCTGGTCCATGCCGCTGTTCCTGGCGGAGCTGCGGGATCTGTACGGGCTGGCCGGCGACGACTCGACCCTCCCGCCCGTGACGCCGTACCGCTACTACCTGGAATGGCTGTCGGACCGGGGACAGGAGGAGAGCCTGGAGGCGTGGCGGAAGGAACTCGCAGGCCTCGACGAGCCGACCCGTGTCACCGCCGCCGAGCTGCGCCGCGTACCGGTGATGCCGCAGTGGCTCACCGCGGACCTCCCCGCCGACCTGTACGGCGCCCTGCGGAAGCGGGCGGCAGAGTGCGGCGTGACGCTGAACACCATGGTCCAGCTGGCCTGGGCGGTCCTGCTCGGCAAGCTCACCGGCCGCGACGACGTCGTCTTCGGCACGACCGTCAGCGGCCGGCCGCCGGAGATCCCCGGCATCGAGTCCATGATCGGGTTGTTCATCAACACCGTCCCGGTGCGCATCCGGCTCGACCATGCCGAGAGCTGGACGCACGCAGTGGGCCGTGTCCAGGACGAGCAGGCCGCGATGACCGGCCACCACCACGTCGGCCTGTCGGAGATCCAGAAGCTGACCGGTCTGGGAGAGCTCTTCGACTCCCTCGTGGTGTTCGAGAACTACCCGGTCGACGTCACCCGAACGGACGACGCCGACGGCGCCCGCACCGTGGGTTCCCTGGGCAAGGACGCCGCCCACTACCCGCTCACGCTGGTGGCCGCGCTCACCGGCGACGGACTGCGCCTGCGCCTCAACCATCGCCCCGACGTGATCGACGCGGCCTTCGCGGAGCGACTCCTCGGCTGGTTCCGGCAGGTGCTGCACGTGCTCGCCGACGATCCCCACCAGCCCGTCGGCCGGGGCGAGTTGATCGGGTCCGACGAGCGCCGGCAGCTGCTCACCGCGTGGGGGGCCGGCGCAGAGCACCACGACCTGGACGACGCGACGCTCGTCGGGCGCTTCGCCCGCGTGGTGGAACGACAGCCCGACGCGGTGGCCGTGCGGACTGGCACACGGGAGGTCACCTACGCGGAACTGGACGCCCTCGCGAACCAGGTGGCCCACGACCTGATCGCCGCCGGGGCCGTCCCCGAGAGCAGGGTCGCGGTCCTGTTCGACCGCTCCTTGGACCTGCTGGCCGCGGTGCTCGGCACGCTCAAGGCCGGCTCGGCCTACGTGCCGCTGGACCCGGACAGTCCCGCAGCCCGGTGGACGTCCATGACCGGCCGCAGCGGCGCCACCGTGCTGCTCACCGGACCGGGCAGGGTGGAACACCTCCGCAGTCTGCCGGACCTTCCGGCCCGGGTGCTCCTCGTCGACACCGGACGCGGCGCCGGTGCGCAGTGCGCGACGGCCCCCGCCGCGCCCGTGGCACCGGACCAGCTCGCCTACATGATGTTCACCTCCGGCTCCACGGGAATCCCGAAGGGCGTCGCGGTGACCCACCGCAACGTCGTGAACTTCGTCGCCGACGCCGAATGGGGCGGGGCCGCCACGGAGCGGGTGCTGTTCCACTCCCTGCACGTCTGGGACCCGGTAGCCGTAGAATGGTGGGTTCCGCTGCTCCTCGGCGGCACCGTGGTCGTCGCGCCTCCCGGCCGGCTGGACCTGGCGGAGCTCGGCGAGTTGATCGTGCGCGAGCGGATCACCGGGCTGTGGCTGTCCGCAGGACTCTTCCGCCTGCTCGCCGACGAGAACCCGGCCTGCCTGGTGGGCGTCCACGAGATCCGCACCGGTGGTGACGTGGTGTCCGCGACCGCGGTCCGCAAGGTGCTGGACGCCTGCCCCCGAACGGTGGTGATCAACGGCTACGGGCCGACGGAGGCGACCGTGCTCGCGGCCAGGCACCCGATGCGGAGCGGCGACGCGGTTCCCGACTCCGTGCCGATCGGGCGGCCGTGGGGCGGCTCCCGGCTCTACGTCCTCGACGGACAGCTCCGGCCGGCTCCGGCCGGCGTGACCGGGGAACTGTACATCGCCGGCACCGGCGTGGTCCGCGGCTACCACGGCGACGCCGCGTACTCGGCCGAGCGGTTCGTGGCCGACCCGTACGGACCCGCCGGAGCCCGGATGTACCGCACCGGCGACCTGGCGAGGTGGCGGTCCGACGGCACGCTGGAGTTCCTCGGCCGCAGCGACTCCCAGTTCAAGCTGAGGGGCTTCCGGATCGAACCCGCCGAGATCGAGACGGCGCTGGCCGCGCTGCCCGGCGTCGCCACGGCACTGGTCACCCTCCGGGAGGACCGGCCCGGCAGCCGAAGGCTCGTCGCCTACCTCACGGCGCAGCCGGGGGCCGAAGCCCCGCAGCCCGAGCGGCTGTCCGGCGCACTGGCGGAGAGCCTGCCAGCGCACATGGTCCCCTCCGCCTTCGTCACGCTGGACGCCCTCCCGCTGACGGCCGCCGGAAAGGTGGACCGGGCGGCCCTGCCCGCCCCCGGCCACGGGCAGGGCGGAGGGGAGGGCCGCGCACCGCGGTCCGAACGGGAGGCCCGGGCGTGCACGGTGTTCGCAGAGACGCTCGGAGTGCCCGAAGTCGGCATCGACGACAACTTCTTCGAGCTGGGCGGGGACTCGCTCCGCGCCGCGTCGCTGCTGGCCCGGCTGCGGGCGCACGTCGACCCCCGGCTCACCATCGCGATGCTCTTCGAAGCGCCCACCGTCGCAGGACTCCTGGACCGTGCAGCGTCCCCGGACGCCGGCGACGGGCTGGGGATCGTCCTTCCGCTGCGCACCGGTGGGGACGAGCCACCGCTGTTCTGCTTCCCCGCCGGCGGCGGGCTCGGCTGGCGGTACACGGAGCTGCTGCACCACCTCCCCGAGGGGCGGCCCCTGTACGCCCTGCAGGCCCCGGCGTACAGCAGGCCGGACGAGCACGCCTCGTCCGTCACCGAGCTGGCAGCGCTCTACCTGCGGCACGTCCGCGCCGTGCAGCCGCACGGCCCGTACCACCTGCTCGGCTGGTCCTTCGGCGGGCACCTCGCCCACACGGTGGCCGGCCTGCTCCGGGCCGAAGGCCAGGACGTCGCACTGCTCGCCGTGCTCGACTCCTACCCGGCCGGGGAACCGGCACCGGCGGACCGGCCCGCGGAGCACGACGTCCTGCACGCCCTGCTCGAAGCGGTGCAACTGGACCCGGCGCAGGCAGTCGACGGACCGCTCACGGTCGAGACGGCCGCCGGACTGCTGCGCCGCAGCGAACTGCCGATGGCCCGGCTCGTGGAGCGCCACCTGGCGACGCTCGTCGAAACCTATCGGAACAACGTGGTGCTCCAGGGAGCGCACGAGCCGGCTCCCTTCGACGGGGACATGCTCCTCTTCGTGGCCACCGGCGAAGCGCAACCCGGCAGCGCCGATGACTGGAAGCCGTACGTCGGCGGGACCCTCACGGCCCACGCCGTCCCCTGCGAGCACCGCGACATGCTGGGGCGCGATGCGCTCCGGCAGATCGCCGCCCCCCTCAACGCCGCGCTGCGGCCGCGGCCCGCCCGCGCATGACCACCGAGGAGAACACGGTGAAGGAGCTGTACGAACTCGGGGAGATCCCCCCGTTGGGGCACGTCCCCAGCCACATGTACGCGGCGGTCATCCGTCCCGAACGGTACGGACCGCCGTCCCAGGCCATGCAGCTGGAGACCGTACCGGTCCCCGAGGCGGGACGCGGCCAGGTCGTGATCATGATGATGGCTTCCGGAGTGAACTACAACGGCGTGTGGGCAGGTCTCGGCACCCCGGCGGACGTCATCGCCGCCCGCCGCAAGCAAGGTGATCCCGACGACTTCCACATCGCCGGCTCCGAGGGGTCCGGCGTGGTCTGGGCCGTCGGCGAGGGGGTCCGCCAGCTCAAGGTCGGCGACCACGTCATCGTCGGCGGTGTCTGCTGGGACGAGTCGGCGCCCGACATCCGCCTCGGTGTCGATCCCACCGCCTCGCGCTCGCAACGCGCGTGGGGGTACGAGCTGAACCACGGCTCCTTCGCCCAGTTCACGGTCGCCGACGAATACCAGTGCCACCTGAAGCCGGCCCATCTGACCTGGGAGGAGGCGGGATGCTTCCTCGCGGGGGGATCGACCTCCTACCGCCAGCTGTGCGGATGGGCGCCCCACGTGGTCCGCCCCGGCGACCCGGTCCTGATCTGGGGCGGGTCGGGCGGCCTGGGCTCGATGGCGATCCAGATCGTCAGGCACTTCGCCGGCATCCCCATCGCGGTGGTGTCCGACGAGGCCAAAGCGGAGTACTGTCTGAAGCTCGGCGCCAAGGGCGTCATCAACCGCAGCGATTTCACCCACTGGGGCCGGCTGCCGGACTCCGACGACACCGAGGCCTACCGGGCCTGGCTCGACGGCGCCCGAGCCTTCGGCCGCGCTTTCTGGGACGCGCTCGGAGAGCGACGCTCGCCCCGCATCGTCCTGGAGCACCCGGGCGCGGACACCCTGCCGACCTCCGTCTATCTCTGCGACCACGCCGGAATGGTCGTGACCTGCGCGGGGACCAGCGGCTACAACGGCGACCTCGACCTGCGCTACCTGTGGATGTTCCAGAAGAGGCTCCAGGGGTCGCACGCCGCGAACGTCCAGGAGACCAAGGCGATCATCGACCTCGTGGGATCGGGCCGAATCGACCCCTGCCTGAGCATCACGCTGCCGTTCCGGGACATCGCCCACGCGCACCAGCTCGTCTACGAGAACCGCCACCCCGCCGGGAACATGGCCGTCCTCGTCAACGCCCCCACCGCCGGCCTGACCGGCCTGCCGGCGTGACACCGGCGCACCACCCCTCTTCCCTTCCCAACCGAGGAGCAACGACATGAGCAACCCGTTCGAGAACCCCGAGGGCACCTACCTGGTCCTGGTCAACGACGAAGGCCAGCACTCCCTGTGGCCGGACTTCGCCGAGGTCCCGGACGGCTGGGACGTGGCCAAGGCGGCCGACACCCGCCAGGCCTGCCTCGACTACATCGAGCAGAACTGGACCGACATGCGGCCCAAGAGCCTCATCGCAGCAATGGGCGGCTGAGACGGATGTCTGGCGAGCTCCTCACGAAGTTCCTGCTGTGCGCGGTCACGATGCTCGTCGTGTGCCGGCTTCTCACCGCCGCCATGGCCCGGCTGAACCAGCCACCCGTGGTTGCGGAGATGCTCACCGGTATCGCGCTCGGCCCCTCGCTGTTCGGGCTGGTGCTTCCGGACGCCCAGAAGTGGATGTTCCCGGACCAGTCGCGTCCGGTCCTCTACGCCCTGGGCCAGATGGGCATTGCCTTCTACATGTTCCTCGTAGGGCTGGAGTTCAGCAGCTCCCTGTCCAAGGGCAGCGGACTGCTGCGGCGCTGCATCTCCGTCTCCCTGGCGGGCATCTCCGTGCCCTTCGTCCTCGGAGTCGGCACCACCGCCTGGCTCTTCAGCAGCCGGCCGGACATGGTGCCCGAGGTCGGCGGCACCTCGGGCGCCCTCTACATCGGCATCGTCGTCTCCATCACGGCGCTGCCGATGCTGGCCCGGATCATCGAGGAGCGCGGCCTGCTCGGCTCGCGGACCGGCACGATCGCGCTGGGTGCGGGAGCCATCGACGACGTCGTGGCCTGGCTGGGCATCGGACTGATGCTCACCCTCACGGCGTCCGGTGAGGTCAGCCCCCTCGTCACCGCCCTGGGCTTCGCGGTCTTCGCGGCCGTCCTGTTCGGCGTGGTGCGCCCCGGCCTGAAGCACTACCTCGTCCGGTCGGAAGGCCGGCAGGACACCGGCACGAGCTTCCTCGTGCTGGTCTGCGCCCTGCTGTTCGCGGCGTGCGCGGTGACGGAGTTCCTCGGCCTCCATGTGGTCATCGGCGCCTTCGCCCTCGGCCTGGCCTTCCCCAAGAGCGAGGCGCTGTCCCGGTGGACGGCCGCCGTGCGGCCCTTCGCCGTCGGGGTGCTGCTGCCCTTCTACTTCGTCTACACCGGCCTGCGCACCGACATCCAGCTCCTGGGCTCCTTCGCCATGGTGACCGGAGTGCTGCTCTTCCTGGCCGCGTCCGTGGTCGGCAAGCTCGGAGCCTGCACGGCCGCCCAGCTGTGGCACGACCGGGACTGGGCGCAGGCAGCCCAGGTCGGCGTGCTGATGAACACGCGCGGCCTGATCCAGCTCGTCGCCCTCAACATCGGCCTGGAGACCGGTCTGCTCACCAGCACCGTGTTCGCCCAGCTGGTCGTCGTCGCCGTGATCACCACCGTCATGACGAGCCCGGGCCTGAGCCTGGTCGAAAAGCTGCAGCGCAAGCGGCGGGTGAAGGAACTGGCGGTCGTCGGCCCGGACGCCGTGCGCGTCCACTGATCCCCCTGAACCGATTCTGCTGAAAGGCATGAAGATGACCGAGACGACCTCGCCCCGCGAAGCGCTGGAGACGCAAGGGTTCGTCGGACCGTTCCCGCGCTTCGCCTCCGAGGACACCATCGGAGAGCTGCGGGAGTTCTTCCGCGACGTGCTCGACAACCAGCCGATCCATCCGCTGTACGACCGGTACTCGGTCCGTGACTGGCATCTCGTCAACGAGAAGGTGCGCGAGCTCCTGACCGCACCCGAGCTGATCAAGTCGCTGCAGGAAGCCACCGGGGCGGACTCCCTCATCCTGTGGCGCAGCAAGCTGTTCGAGAAGTTCCCCGGCGACGGCGCGATCGACTGGCACCAGGAGTACGGGTACTTCGACGGTGAGGAGATCGGCGGTCACCGGCCCGCGCTCTTCCCGATGAACCCGGCGAGCCAGTGGGGCTGGACGCTCTGGTTGCCCCTGACCGACGTCTCCGACGACGACGGGGTGATGGAGTTCGTCAAGGGCTCGCAGAGGTCGGCCTACCCCAAGCGGATGGTCACCCTCACCGAGTCGGGTGCCTACGTCGACCCGCGCAACCGGATCAGGTCCAAGGAGGAACTGCTCACCCGCGCCAAGAACAACAGCCTGATCCTGGACATCGACACGCGGCGGGTCTTCGACGGCGTGGACCCCGACCAGCACTCGCTCGACGACCTCTTCGACCTCCTGACCGAGCGCTGCGCCAACCTGCTCGCCGTCGTCACCGAGCCCTTCGAGGTCGGCCCCGGGGACACCCAGACCATGCCGATGAACGCTGGCGAGTACATCATCTTCAGCGAGCGCTGCATGCACCGCTCCCGCGCCTCCAAGCCGGACGCGCGGCTCCGGCTCGCCGTGAACGCGCGGTACACCCTGGGCGACACCTGGGTCTACCCGCAGCGCGCCACGGGCGACACGTACGACGGATCGAACCTCGACATCAGCCGGCACCAGTGCATCCCGGTGCTGGGCGAAAGGTTCAACCCGGCCAACGCCTACCTCTGACCGGCCCGGTTCCACCGGCCCCCCACACCCCGACCCGGTACGCCGGGCCGGGGTGTCCGGCCGTGCGGACGCTGAGCACCCGTGCAGACCCCCTCCGGCGGCCGGCGCACACGCAGAAGGCGTGCCCGGGACCCCGGACACGCCTTCGTTCGGCTGTGCTCAGGAGGCTCAGTACGACTTCGGCAGACCGAGCGTGTGGTGAGCCACGAAGTTGAGGACCATTTCGCGGCTGACCGGGGCGATCCGGGCCACCCGGGAGAGGGCCAGCAGCGAAGCGAGACCGTACTCGGCGGTGAGCCCGTTGCCGCCCAGGGTCTGCACCGCCTGGTCGACGGCCCCGGCGGCGGCCTCGGCCGCGGCGTACTTGGCCATGTTGGCGGCCTCGGCGGCAGACTCTTCGAGCCGGCGGTCGTACAGATGGGCCGCCTTGCGCATCATCAGCTGCGCCAGGTCCAGCTCTATGCGGATCCGGGCCAGCGGATGGGCGATGGCCTGGTGGGCGCCGATCGGAACCGACCAGACCTGCCGGGTACGGGCGTACCCCACCGCTGTGTCCAGGGCGTACCGGCCCATTCCGACGGCGAAGGCGGCCATCATGACCCTCTCCGGGTTCAATCCCGCGAACAACTGCGGCAGTCCCGCGACCTCATTGCCGACCAGGGCGTCGGCGGGCAGCCGGACGTCGTCCAGGAACAGCTGGAACTGCCTCTCGAAGGCCGAGAGCTCCATCTCGACTTCGCGGAACTCGAAACCGGGCGCCGCGCGCGGCACGATGAACAGGCAGGGCTTCAACCTGCCGTCGGCGCCACCGCTCGCACGGGCGACGACGAGCGTGGCATCGGCCTCGTCCACGCCGGAGACGAAGACCTTGCGGCCGGTCAGGATCCAGTCCCCGCCGTCCCGGCGCGCGGTGGTGGTGATGCGGTGGCTGTTGGACCCGGCGTCGGGCTCCGTGATCCCGAAGGCCATCCGGACCGTTCCGTCGGCCAGTCCGGGGAACCACCGCCGCTTCTGCTCGGCGGTGCCGAACCGGCTGAGGATCGTGCCGCAGATGGCCGGCGACACGGCGAGCATCAGCAGCGGGCAGCCCGCTGCGCTCAGCTCCTCCAGCACGATGGCCAGCTCGGTGATCCCGCCGCCGCCCCCGCCGAACTCCTCGGGCAGATTGACCCCCAGGTAGCCAAGCTTCCCGGCCTCGGCCCACAGCTCCTCGGCCCACCGGCCGCCGGCCGAGCGGTCGCGCTGTCCGGCGAGCCCGGCGACGGCCGTGCGCAGCGCCCGCTGCTCGGTGCTTTCCAGGAAGAGGGCGTCCGCCGCACCGGCCCCGCCCGCGGGAGTGCTGCCGGTCACGACCGCGCTCCTTCCGTGCCCAGGGCCGCGGCCCGGCCGGTCCGTTCGGTGTCCAGCTCGGCCAGGACCTCGGCGGTGTGCTCACCGTGCCCGGGTGCGGCGCTGCGCAGCGAGTCGAGGCCGGAACCGAAAACGACGGGGAAGCGCACCTGCTGTCTGGGGGGCTCGCCGTCCGAGCCGGGCAGGGTGCCCACCAGCCCGCGGGCTGCCACGTGCCCGTCCGCGAGGACCTCGGCGGTGCTCTCGTACACGGGTGCCCACGGCAGGTCGAGTGCGGAGAGGGCCTCGGACCACCAGGCGAGGTCGCGCTGCACGAAGACCCCCGCGAGCAGCGCCCACACCTGCCTCTTGGCGCGCGTCCGGTCCGCCCGGCGGTCGTACCTGCCGTCTGCGAGGGCGGGGAACTCGGAGGCGAGGGCCCTGCGGAAGGTGAGCCAGAACTTGTCCTCGAACGTCGCGAGGGAGATCCGGCGCCCGTCGGCGAGGAGGAACACGTCGTTGTCCCCCGTGACGAGGGGGCTGTCGGCTGCGGCCCGGTCCTCCCCGAGCGGCGGAGTGAGCGCGCCGGACCAGGCGGCGGCCGCCTCGTGCAGCGACACGTCCAGGTGCTGGCCCTCGCCCGAGGTTCGCGCCGTGGTGACCGCCACGGTGGTGGCGAACGCGGCGTACATGGCACCCGCCATGTCCGCGACCCGTATGCCGACCCGGTCGACGACCGCGTCCGGGCGGTGCGGGACTCCGAAGAAGCCGGACAGAGCCAGGAAGTTCAGGTCGTGGCCGGGACGCCCCGCGTAGGGGCCGGTCTGGCCGTAGCCGCTGATCGAGCAGAGCACGATCCGGGGATTGGCGGCGCGCAGCTGCCCGTAGCCGAGCCCCATGCTCTCGAGGACCCCCGGACGGTGGCTCTCCACGACCGCGTCACTGCGCTCCACCAGGCGCAGGAGGGCCTCCCGGCCGCTCTCCTCGCGCAGGTCCAGCACCGCGGACCGCTTGTTGCGGTTCAGCGCGGCGAAGGCGTCGGGGTCGACGTTCCGGCCGTAGTCGCCCCCGTTCGGGCTTTCGATTTTGATGACGTCAGCGCCGAGGTCCGCCAGCATGAGCGTGGCGAAGCCTCCCGGCAGCAGCCGCGAAAGGTCCAGGACGCGCAGCCCGCTCAGGCCTGGCCAACCTGACGTCGGATCGACCGGCATCAGCACCTACCTCCTCGCACTCACCGCCCTCCCTGCGAGGGCGGCTTCCAGGAGGCGCAAGGTACCGGCGGCACGGCGCGGGCCGCTTGACAGTGCCTGTACGGGCTGTTGCCGGTGGCCGGCCGGATCGGACGCTACAGGGCGGAGCCGGGCCGCGGCTGGACCTGCCCTGTATTCCGAAGCTGCCTCTTTCGGGGGCGGCAGGTCGCGTGCGAGAAATGCCTGTACCTCCCTGCCGTGTACCGCATCAAGGAGTCCAAGGTGCCCTCGACACTCTCACCGCGCAACACGACCGACGCCTCTGCACGCCGGCAGCGCGACCGGCTCCTCGGCCGGGTGGAGCGGCGGATCGCGGAGTTCCTCGCTGCCGAACAGCAGCGGTGGGCGGAGGTCGAGCCGGCCTCGGCCGAACTCCTCGACTGCATCGTGGACATGTTCGGCAGCGGGGGGAAGCGGATGCGGCCCGCCTTCTGCATCGTCGGCCACCTCGCGGCCGGCGGCGACCCTGACGACCCGGTGGTCGTCGACGTCGCGGCGGCGCTGGAGCTGCTGCACAGTTTCGCTCTGCTGCACGACGACGTGATGGACGCTTCGGACCGGCGCAGGAACAGACCCACGGCACACGTGGTGCACGAGGAATTGCACGGGCGGCGCGGATGGCGGGGCGAGGGCCGCCGGTACGGCGAGGCGGTCGCCGTGCTCGCCGGAGACCTTGCTCTCGTCTACGCGGAGCGCCTGCTCGCCGACTGCCCCCCGCACGCCCGCCGCATCTGGGCGGAACTGTGCACCGAGCTCATGATCGGGCAGTTCCTGGACCTGCGCAGCGCGGCCCGGTTCAGTGCGGAACCGGAACGGGCCCGCTGGATCGCCCTGCTGAAGTCCGGCCGCTACACCGTCTCCCGTCCGCTGGCGCTCGGAGCCGCTCTGGCAGGAGGGGAGGGGCTCCTCGCGCCGTTCGAGGAGTACGGGCTGGCGGTGGGCGAGGCCTTCCAGCTCAGGGACGACCTGCTGGACGTGTTCGGCGACGCGGAGCTCACCGGCAAGCCTGCCCGGCTGGACTTCAAGCAGCACAAGATGACCCTGCTCATGTCACTGGCCCTGCGGGACGTGCCCGCGGTGCAGGCGCTGTTCGCCGAAGACGGCACGGCACCGGACCCGGACGTCCTGCACCGCCTGCTCGTCACCGCCGGCGTCCGCGACCACGTGGAGGCGGTCATCGCGGAGCGCGTCGACGCGGCCGGCCGGGCCATCGGCGAGGCCCTCACCGCCGAGTGGGCGGCCGAGCTGCGCACCATGGCCGCGGAGGCGGCCTACCGGACCGGCTGACCGGTCGGGCCTCCCCTCGCGGGGCGCGGGCCCGCGGGCGAACCGGCGTGTCCTGCGGCCGGCACCGCCTCGTCGAAAGCGTCGCTGCCGTGGTCCTGCTAGCTGATGGGCTTGATCGCCCTCCATACCCCGGCTTCTCTTCTGGTCACCCTGCCGGCGACGCTTGTGGTGCTGGGCCTGGCCGCCGCCCGCCGTCACGGCATGTCAGCGCTGGCCTACTACTGGGCGAAGCTGTCGTGGAAGCGGGCTTCCCGGACCGAGGCCACCGCCTACCGGCGGCTGCTGCCGCATCCGTACGCGCTCGACCTGCCCGGGGCATCCTCCACCCTGATGGGCCCCACGTCCGCCGAATCCCCAGGCGAGCGAACCCGTTCGAGACACCGTTCGAGATCGTGACACCATGTACGGCATGACGACCCACCGAAAGGTCCATGCCGCGTAGACGGCCAGGACGCATCCGGGCCGGAATCCCGGACCGGCAGCAGTCACAGCAAAGGCCGGCCATCGACCGCCTCTCCCCGCGAGCGCTGTCCGAGATCGTTCGCCTTGAACGTACGCGGAACTATCTCCAGCCGGGCGACACCAGCGCGGCATTGTGCCTGTGGAAGGACTACGTCCATCGCCCGGAGCGCGAGCTCTGGTACGACGACGAGTTCGGCAACGTGCACTGGTACTGCTGCGGCAACCCACTCGAGGGCCGTGCCCTACTCGACGGCGTGATCCGAGCAATGTCGCCTCGCGGAGCCCGCGAACTTCGCAAGATCATCGAAGGGCTTGACGCCTTCATGGGCCCGCCCTGCCCAGCCACAGACCGCCGAAGATAAAGAACAAGCTGAGCTTGTTCTTTATGCTCCGGCTTCGAACGAGGCCCCGAAGATGATTGCCCGGACGGGCAATCGTCGGATATGAAGAACAAGCTCAGCGAGCCGTGAGTGCCTCGTCAGTCAGGCCCAGGTGCCGTCGGAAGGCGTCGCGCCCCTGGTCCGTCAGCCGCACGACGGGAGCCTTCGGCCGGCACGAGCCAGGACTCCTGAACCGCATGGTGGAATACGGCCGCGGCGACCGCGCCCGCCAGATGCAAACGCCGCTCCGTCCAGTCCAGGCACGTGCGTACGTGTGGTGCCGTTTTCTGGGTGATGCCCGCCCGGGCCTTGACCCCGAATCCTGGGCACGGGTTATGCGGCTGGTGCCAGCGTAGTTGATGTTGTCTCGGACGCTGTCTCGTAAGCGATGGGGCTGCGGTGTCCGAGGCGGGAGTGACGGCGTCGGGTGTTGTGGCGGTGCAGCCAGCGGAACGCGTCGAGGCGGGCCTCGCGCTCGCTGGACCAGCTCGTCGGTCGGCTCGCCCCGGCCGCCGGGACCCAGTTCCGCAACGTCTCCGGGTTCACCCCCAGATCAGCGGCGACCGACCTGATCGTCGCTCCCGGCCGCGACTCGTACAACGCGACCGCGTCCGCCTTGAACTCCGGCGGATAGTGCTTCATGACCACGGGACATCCGTTCTCCTGGACTCAGGATCCAAGTGTCTCGAGTGTCCAAGATCCGGGGTCAAGCCCCCCTGTACCGTGGGTCAGGGCGGCCCCCGCGGCGATGCGGGCAGCGGTGTGGTGAGTCATGACCTGGTAACGCGGCCGACGGCCGCGGAGTAGCCGGACGCCCGACCGGGCGTGGCTTCCCCCGGATGGCATCCGGCGCCGCCGCTGGGGACATGAGCGCCGGACTCAGGCCTTGTCGCTACTCACGGCGGCGGCCCACCGGCGGATCAGTTTCTCCGAAGTGGCCCGCGCGGGTGCGATGGTGCTCTGGATCAGCTCGTGCAGGTGCGGTGGGTACGCCGCACGCTCGGTCGGCAGACCGAGCAGCGCGCGGTGGCGTGTCGGCAAATCGGTGACCTGGGCGAAGGCGTACATCGATGCCTCCATCCAGGCGGCCGCCATGTCCCGTGATTCGTCGAGGGAGGGATCCCGCCTTCCACCGGGTCCGTACGCGGGGGAGCGATCCGGACTCAGACCCACGTGGGCGGAGTACCAGGCCCGCATGGCCCCACTCGCTCGGCATTCGTGCCGGTCCGCAGGTAGTCGACCAGCGCTGCCAACACACGGCGGCGGCCGAATGCGTAGACCGCCGGCTCGACGAACCAGCGGCAGAAGCTGGGGTCCGGGTCGTACACGGCTGCCGACATCAACGGCGCGAAGAACTCCTCGGGCAGGCTCGCGTGTTCGAGCAGCGGCTTGCGCACCGCGAGCGCGAGACGCCAGCGCGCTCTTCGTCCGGCACCCCGGCCGGATCCTCGATGCCGACCAGCCGCGCCACCTCCGCCGCACACGTCAGGAACGAACTCGCCTCTGCGGCCTTCTTCTCTTCATCGGCCACGGCCGCATTCTCCACCGGGTGTCGCCCGGCCGGTTCGGCGGATCGGGTTCGGCCCGGAACGTCGTGCACGTCCGGTCCGACCGGGTTCGGACGGCGGGTTCGGGGGCGGGTGCCTATGGTGGGTATGGGAGGGCCTGGGGGTCACCCGAGGAGGGTGTCGTGCGCCACCTCATCCAAAGCCCCGGCTCGCGGGCGCATGCCCGTACGGTCGCCTTGGTGTGCGTCCTGGCCTTGGCGGGCCTCGGGGCGGCCCCGAGCCCAAGTCCGAGTCCGAGTCCGGCGCCGCAGATCCGCTGGGGTGCCTGCCCCGTGCCGGCGAAGGCCGCGCCCGACGGGATGCAGTGCGGGACCATCGAGCTCCCGCTCGACCACGCGGACCCGGCCAAGGGGAAGGCCACGGTGGACCTGGCCCGGATCCGGGCCGTCGATCCCGGCAAGCGCCTCGGCTCGCTGCTGCTGAACTACGGCGGGCCCGGCGCCTCCGGCATCGAGGACCTGGCCGCCGACCCCGAGTCCTTCGCCGTCCTGGGCGAGCGGTACGACCTCGTCGCCTTCGACCCGCGCGGGGTCGGCCACAGCGACCCCGTCACCTGCGAAGGCGAGGGCCCGGTCTCGGCGGAGCTGGTCACCACCGGTGGATTCGACGCGGCCGAGGTGCTGGGCGAGATCCGCGCCCAGGCCCAGCGCTGTGCGAAGGACTCCGGCCCGGTCCTCCCGTACATGGGGACCGTCGACGTCGCCCGCGACATGGACGTGTTGCGCGAGGCCCTCGGGGATCGGAAGCTCAACTTCCTCGGCTTCTCCTACGGTTCCCGGCTCGGCGCCGTGTACGCGGCGCTATTCCCGCAGCGGACCGGCCGCATGGTCCTCGACGGAGTCGACAACCTCACCGACTCGCTGGCCGAGCGGTCCCTGACCACGGCCCGGGTCCGGCAGCGGTCCCTGGGCAACTTCCTGACCTGGTGCGCCCGTCGCGACGACTGCGTCTACGGCACTGACACCGCTACCGCCGGCGAGAAGGTGGCTGCTCTCATCGAGCGGCTCGACCGCAAGCCGCTGGTCGGCGACGACGGTACGGAACTGACGGGGCAGCTCGCCGCGGGCGCCGTCGGCCAGGCCCTCTTCTCCAAAGCACTGTGGCCCGACCTCGCCGACGCGCTGGCCACGGCCGAGCGCGACGGTGACCCGGCGGGCTTGCTCCGGCTCCTCGACCTCCACGTCGAACCCGCGGGGGAGGAGCCGAAGGACCAGGGCCCCGATCAGATCCCCGCGGACAACTCAGGGGCCGCCCTCATGGCCGTGAACTGTGCGGACGACCCGGACCGGTCCCTCGACCAGGCCTCCCCAGCCGCCGCGCAGAAGGAGGTCGCACGCCTGGAGGAGGAGTTCCGCAAGGCGTCGGCGGTCTTCGGGCCGCACCTGCTGGGGCTGGCGCTCACCTGCTACGGCCGCCCCGCCGGCACCGACTTCATCCAGAAGATCGACCACCCGGGTGCCCCGCCGATGCTGCTGGTCGGCACCCGGGGCGACCCGGCGACCCCGTACGAGTGGACCGAGAAGACCGCCCAGCGGCTCGGGTCGGCGGTGATCGTCGACTACAAGGGCGAGGGGCACACCGGCTACCTGTCCTCGTCCTGCGTGCGCGGCTACGTGAACCACTTCCTGCTCGACGGGCAGCTGCCGGCCAGGAACCGGACCTGCCCGGACGAGGGCTGACGAGGGCCTGGAGGGGCCGGTCCGACCGGGTTCGGGCGGCGGGTTCGAGGGCGGGGTGGGTATGGGACGGCCTGGGGGTCACCCGAGGAGGGTGTCGTGCGCCACCTCATCCAAGCCCCGGCTCGCGGGCGCGTGCCCGTACGGTCGCCGTGGTGTGCGTCCTGGCCTTGGCGGGCCTCGGGGCCGCCCCGAGTCCGAGTCCGGGCGCCGCAGATCCGCTGAGGTGCCTGCCCCGTGCCGGCGAAGGCCGTGCCCGACGGGATGCAGGACAGTCTCCACACGGCCACGGGCCGCCACCCCCACCCAGGGCGGCGGCCCACAGCCATACCTGCCCGAACCACGGAACAGCCGACAACATCACATGTCATGGACGGCTCAGACACTGGGACTTACGGCTTCCGTGGGCGGAGACCGTCTACCACCGCACTGTGCACGTGGCTCGAAAGGCGACGTCCGGGCGGCGGAGCAGGCCGGTGACTGCAGTGGCGGCGATGGTCTCGTCGCGGGCACGGCCCGCCTCGCCCACGCGCAGGGCCGACTCCCCCTCCGGCGTGTCTTTGGTGTTCCGTTCCCGGTGAGGCGGTATCGGTGGCGGGCGGGCTCGGGGGGCCCGTGCCGGTGACACACGTGAGCGAGGAGCACGGCTGTGGCCATGATCGGACTGTTCTGGATCACTCCGGACGCCGTGTACGTGGGTTCCCCGCCGACCGCCGACGGGGGCTGCGTCCGGCTGAGCGCCGACGGGTTGGAAGCCTTCGACTTCGACGGCTCCCGGAGGTGGACGTGGCAAGCACTGCGGTCCGCGGTCGTCGAGGAGGTGCCCACCGAAGGCGCGGCCGGTCGCGCACCGAAGTTCCTCGGGTCGCTCCTCTCAGCCGTGACGGGTGCCTTCCTCGGCGAAGGGCCGCCCGAAATGAAGCTGAGGCTGGAGACCGAGTACGGGCCGGAGGAGGTGAGGGTGTACTCGGCGGCGGCCGGAGGCTACGGAGCCGAGGAGGCGGCGCTCTCGCAGGAGCTGCTCGCACGCTTCGTGGCGGGAACGGCGGATCCGCAGGCCGTGGAGGAGTGGGGTCGCGAACACGGCCTGGAGGGCACTCCGAAGCCGCGCGTGCGGGAGAACCTGCTGCGGTCCTGGGCACACGTGTGAGCCCGGCCGCACTGTCATCCCACCCGTTACCGTATGGCAGGTGGCGGCGGTCTCTGTCCGCGGAGGAACAGCAAGCGCCCCGCCTGTGAAGCAGGCAGGGGCATGGTGGGCAGTCAGAGGTGGACCCTGGGGACTCGGTCTGGGTAGCTGCCCCACCTCTTGTACAAGCCCCTTTCCCGCTTTGGCCGCCGCCCCGAGCCCGCCGCCCCCGTCCGCTGTGGTGGAGGGGCGTGCCGTGGTGTGCGGCGCGCGGCTCCCGATCCGCCTCCACACCGGTGACTGCCGGGACACCGGCAAGCGCCGCGTCCCCGCAGTACCGGACCGGCTCCGCGTGCGCGGGTGCGGCGGCGGACGAGCCGACGGTTCTCCAGCACGCTCCGCCCGCGGGTGGCCAGAGCCTCCCCGTCCTTTCGGACCATGGCCGCGACGGAGTCACCAGCGATCTGCGCCTGCTGCGCCTTGCTGTGGAGCCTGGTGGGGATGACCGCAGCGGGCCTGGCCTTGGACCGCAGGTCCCCGAAGATCTTCGTGTGGCGGGCGTGCTGGTTGCGTATGGCAGCCTCGCTCATGCCGCCTTCCTCGCCACGCCAGCCCCCACATGGCCCCTCCCGCGCGCGAGGAGGTGGTCGCCCTGCGCAGGATGGCCCCGTGGGGCTCGCGCCGGACGCCATGTCCGGCCCGTCCGTTCGGAGTCCCCGCACCGGCCCGGACGCGACCACCCCAGGAGAAACAGGAGGCGCAGCACCATGTTGTTCTTCTACGACCAGACCACAGGGGCCGCCGCAACGGGCGAGCTCGACGCATCGGGCGACTATGTCAACCTGAAGGACTTCCCGGCCGGACAGTTCGGCCACTGGACGCACATCGTGCGCGGCGGCGGAGAGCTGTTCTTCTACAGTGGGGAAACGCGGGCCGCAGGAACGGGCAGGCTCGCCGCTGACGGCGACTATGTCAACCTGAAGGACTTCCCAGCCGGACAGTTCGGGGACTGGATGCGCATCGTGGCGGGCGGCGTCCTGGTCTTCTTCTACGACCGGAACACGCGGGCCGCCGCATCGGGCCAGTTCACCGCCGACGGCGACTACGTCAACCTGAAGGACTTTCCGCCCGCACAGTTCGGGGACTGGAGCCACATCGTCTCCGCCGGCGGCGACTTCTCCCCCCGCTACTTCTTCTACAACCAGGGCACGGGGGCCGCCGGATCGGGCGATCTCCTGGACGACGGCGACTACGCCCACCTGAAGGACTTCCCGGCCGGACAGTTCGGGAAGTGGACCCACGTCACCTTCGACGAGGGTTCCTCCAAACTCTTCTTCTACAACCGGGACACGCGGGAGGCCGGATCGGGGAAACTCGACGCGGACGGCGACTACGTGCACCTCCAGAGCTTCCCGGCCGGACAGTTCGGGAGCTGGACCCGCATCGTGTCGGCCCATCGCAAGATCTTCTTCTATGACCAGGACACGCAGGCCGCCGCATCGGGCGAACTCGATGACGGCGGCGGCTACACGCACCTGAAGCACTTTCCGGCCGGACAGTTCGGCTACTGGAGCAACATCACGGTGACCCAGGATGGCACTCCCTGACGGGCCGACCCAGCACACTAGAGCGCCGACGGTCGGTGAGGAGTTCCGCCAGGCAGTCGGCGAATGCGGTGAGCCAGTCCAGGCGCGGGCCGCCGCGGGCGATGCGGAAGCCGTGGCTGCGGCCCCAGAAGGCCGCCTGGACGGCATGGAACTGGGCCCAGCGCTGCACGCGTTCGCGATCGAGCTCCGCGGAGTCGGCGAACACGTCCAGGATACGGTGGACCGCCTTGTGCGGGTCGTCCGCTTCGATGAGCGCCAGCGCGCGTGACTTCAGCAGCGTGCCGCCGTCGTACGCGGGATCCCCACGTAGCCCTTGGGGGCGACAGCCAGCCACGGCTTACGGCCGGCGCGCAGGATGTTCGCGGGGTGGAGGTCACCGTGGACGAGGATGTCCAGCTGGGTGCGGCCCAGCTCCCGGACGGTTGCCACGGCGGCGTCCAGTACCCCGCGCGGCAGGGTGTGCGACAGCTCCTGGGCGTCCGCGCGCGGCTACTCCTCCCCGGTGTCGGCCTGCTCGCGTAGCCGGGGCAGGCCGGGGTGCTCGTCGTCCCGCTCCAGCAGGAGGACGGCGCCGCGGCCGCCCCAGGCCGCGTCCTCGCCGTCGCGCCCACACCTGCCTTGGCCGCCAAGCTGCCAATGTGGAAACTGACCGCCATGCTCCGGCGAGCCTGAGGTTCCCCCGAGATGCGGGTAGAGGTGACAGAGGGTCAGATGGGTCTCATGAGAGGAGCCCAGACGATGCCTGCACCGAGGAAGTACCCGCTGGAGTTGCGTGAGCGTGCGGTCCGGATGTATCGGACCGCCGAGCCGAGGCCCGTGATCCGTCGCACGGCCGAGGATCTCGGTGTGCACCACGAGGCCCTGCGCAACTGGATCCGCCAAGCCGAGGCCGAAGCCGGCGAGCGAGACGACATGCGCACCACCGCCGAGCGTGAGGAGCTTGTCGCCCTGCGCAAGGAGAATGCCCAGCTCAAGCGCCAATGAGGTCCTGAGAACGGCCTCGGCTTTTTTCGCGGCCCAGCTCGACCCGACCCGGCCCAGGTGACCGCGCTCCTCGACGAGCACCCGCACCTGGGGGTCGAGCCCGTACTTCGGGAACTGAACGTCCCCTCCTCCACCTACTACCGGTGGCGCCAGGTCGAGACCGAGCCGTGGGAACGGCGACGCCGGGACGCCGAGCTGACCGGCAGGATCCGTCAGGTCCACGACGAGTCCGGCGGGATCTACGGCTCACCCCGCGTGCACACCGTCCTCAAGCGTGAGGGCGTCCACGTCGGCCGCAAGCGCGTTGAGCGGCTCATGCGTCAGGCCGGCCTGGCCGGGATCAGCCCCCGCCGGGGCAAGGGCTTCACCCGCCGTGACCCGGACGCGGATCTGGCCCCTGACCTGGTCGGGCGCGACTTCACCGCGAACGGGCCGAACCGGCTGTG
Organism: Streptomyces sp. NPDC043854; assembly: GCF_056436005.1. Classification (NCBI taxonomy): domain Bacteria; kingdom Bacillati; phylum Actinomycetota; class Actinomycetes; order Kitasatosporales; family Streptomycetaceae; genus Streptomyces; species Streptomyces sp. NPDC043854. The sequence continues at coordinate 19,529 of NZ_JBWKDK010000051.1, read as the reverse complement.
GGTCACCGACCTGACCATGATCGCGACACTGGAGGGCCCGCTGTGGCTGTCCGCGATCCGCGACGCGTTCTCGCGCCGGGTCGTGGCCTGGGAGACCTCCGCCCGCGCCGACGCGGACCTGGTCCTCACCTCGCTGGAGTATGCCCTGGCCAGCCGCGAAGTCGCCCCCGGCGAGCTCGTTCACCACGCCGACCACGGCTGTCAGCACACTTCCGTGAAGCTCACGACACGCCTGGTCAGGGCCGGCATCCAGGCGTCCATGGGCTCGGTCGGCGACTCGTTCGACAATGCCCTGGCGGAGAACCTGTGGATGGTCATCAAGACCGAGTGCATCCGCGGCCGCGTCTTCGCCACCAGGGCCGAGGCGAACCTCGCGCTGTTCGAGTACATCGACGGCTTCTACAACCCCCGCCGCATCCAGAAACGGCTCGGATACCTCAGCCCGATCGAGTACGAGGAGAAGCACTACGCCAGCCAGGCAGCGACCGAACCAGCGAACCTGAAACCACGTCAACCCGCTCTGACCAGCTAGTCAGCCACTCCCGCACAGCGGGGGAACCTCAGTCCGCGAACATGGCCGCCGGGAACAACCTGCCTCGGTGCTCGGCCAGGAACGCGAACACGCTTCCCGCCGGAATCAGGTCACGGCAGGTCTCCCAGACGTCCGGCCCGACCGTGTCTCCCACCCATTCCCCCATCGCCACAACACGAGTCTGGCCCCACCGTTCACGCGGTGGGACCAGAACCCAAGATATTCATCGGTCTTCTAGGCGCGGTTCGCCGTGGCGTGCACGGAGCCGAGCAGGCTGAGTGCCTCGGCGCTGGGGCTGCCGGGTTCGGCATGGTAGATGATCAGCTGCTGGCCGGGGGCGTCCCGCACGTCGAACGCGTGGTGGGTGAGGGCCAGACCGCCGACGTCCGGGTGGTGGAAGTGCTTGTTCTCCCGGGTCTTGCCGCGCACGGTGTGGGTGTTCCACAGCCGGGCGAAGTCCGGGCTGCACGCGCCGAGTTCGCCTACGAGAGCCCGCAGGCGTGGACTGCCCGGATCGATACCGGACGCCTGGCGCAGATGGCCCACCACCGTCTCGGCCGTCCGGTCCCACCGGGGGTGGAAGGGCCGACCCGCCGGGTCGAGAAAGACCATGCGGGCCAGGTTGTCCATCGGTTCAAAGGGGGAGTACAGCGCCTCGGCCAGGACGTTGGCGGCCAGGATGTCCAGGATCGGGTTGATGACGAACGCCGGAGTGCTAGGGTAGCCGTCCAGCAGGACGCGCAGGGCGGGGGCGACCCGGTCGGTGGCGGCGACGGGCCGCTGGGACGGTGCGGTTCCAGACAGTTGGTGAAGGTGCGTCCGGGCGTCCGTATCCAGCAGCAGCGCGCGGCTGAGCGCATCCACCACCTGCGCGGACGGGTGGCGTTCGCGGCCCTGTTCCAGCCGGGTGTAGTAGTCCGCGTTCACCCCTGCCAGTACGGCGACCTCCTCGCGGCGCAGCCCGGCCACCCTCCGCACGCCATGGCTCGGCATCCCGACCTCGTCGGGCCGCACGGCCGCCCGGCGCGCACGCAGGAACTCACCCAGCTGGTTGTCGGTCATTCACCCAGGCTAGGCCGTGGGCCCAGCGTGGTGCCTGGGTGTACCGCACCCCGGCAGCACACGGCCTGGGCCGCCCGGAACACCCCGCCCAGACTCGGTGTCCTACCGAGCGAAGGGCACAGTCATGTCAGACCGGACAGCCAAGGTCGTAGCGATCACCGGCGCCAGCAGTGGGATCGGCGAGGCGACCGCCCGCCGGCTCGCCGCCGACGGCCACCGCCTGCTCCTGGGAGCACGGCGCACCGATCGCCTGGACCGACTCGTCAGGGAGATCACCGCCACGGGCGGCACGGCGGCGACCCGGCACCTGGACGTCACCGAGGCCGCCGACGTCCAGGACTTCGTGGCAGCAGCCAAAGAGCGCTACGGCCGCTTGGACGTGATGGTCAACAACGCCGGGGTGATGCCGCTGTCGCCGCTGGAGGCGCTCAGGACGGAGGAGTGGAACCGCATGATCGACGTGAACATGCGGGGTGTCCTGCACGGCATCTCCGCCGCCTTGCCCGTGATGCGCGCGCAAGGCGGCGGGCACATCGTGAACATCGCCTCCGTCGGCGCGCACGAGGTCTCTCCCACCGCCGCCGTCTACTGCGCCACCAAGTTCGCGGTTCGTGCGTTCTCGGAGGGTCTGCGTCAGGAGTCCGCCGGTGACGTCCGGGTCACGCTGGTCTCGCCGGGCGTCACTGAGTCCGAACTTGCCGACGGCATCGCGGACCCGGTCGCCCGGGCGGCCATGCGGACGTACCGCGCCGTGGCCCTGCCGGCGTCCGCGATCGCGGACGCCGTCGCCTATGCGATCTCCCAGCCGCCGCACGTCGACGTCAACGAGATCGTCGTACGACCTGCTGCGAGCGCCCAGTGACGGAAGGAACCGGAATGCCGCACACCCCCGTCCTCGACCCCGCCCTCGACGACCTGGCCCGCAGAGTACGGGCCCTGGAGGACCGGGACGCCCTGCACGCTCTCATGATCCGCGGCTGGCGGGCACTGGACCGCAAGGACTGGCGGACCTGGTCCGCCTGCTGGGCCGAAGACGCCGTGCTGGAGTTCGGGCCCTGGGGGCGGACCCAGGGAAGGGAGGCCATCCGCGCGAAGGTGGAGGAGGCCGAGTCGCCTTACACGAGCATCCAGCACCACATCCTCAACCTGCACGTGGACGTGGACGTGGCAGGCGACCGGGCGACCGGCATCGGATACATGTGGTTCGTCGCCGTCACCGCTCCCGGGAGAACCTCCGCCCCCTACTCCATGGGCGGCCCCTACGACTGGGAGTTCCGCCGGAACGGGGACGGCTGGCTCTTGGTCCGGCAGCGGCTCGGGGTCTTGTGGACCGACGGCGACGACACCCTGCGCGCCTTCGAACCGGAGTGATCACAGCTCCCGCATGGCCCGCGCGAGCCGTACGCCGTGAGCAGGTCCAGGAGCGGGTGGGCTGCCTAGAAGACCGATGAAGATCTTGGGTTCTGGTCCCACCGCGTGAACGGTGGGGCCAGACTCGTGTTGTGGCGATGGGGGAATGGGTGGGAGACACGGTCGGGCCGGACGTCTGGGAGACCTGCCGTGACCTGATTCCGGCGTTGTTCCCGGCGGCCGCAGGTGGGCGGCGGACGGCACGTTCGACCGGATGCTCCGTTCCACGCAGGCGAAGGCCGACGCGGCTGGTGACATCGACTGGCTGGTGTCGATCGACTCCACCATCGTCCGCGCCCACCAGCACGCCGCCGGCGCCCGAAAAAGGGGCTCCGCAGCCCGGCTCTCGGCCGGTCCCGAGGCGGCCTGACCACCAAAATCCACCTGGCCTGCGACGCCCTGGGCCGCCCGCTGGCCTTCGTCCTGACCGGCGGGAACACCAACGACTGCACGCAGTTCACCGTCGTGATGGATGCGATTCGCGTGCCGAGAATCGGGCCCGGCCGGCCCCGGACCAGGCCGGCCCACGTCATCGGCGACAAGGGCTACAGCTCCAAGGCGATCCGGTCCTGGCTGCGACGCCGCGGCATCAGGCACACGATCCCCGAACGGGCCGACCAGGTCCGCAACCGGGTCCGGCGGGGCCGCCTCGGCGGCCGCCCGCCGGCCTTCGACCGTGAGACGTACAAGCGCCGCAACGTCGTGGAACGGTGCTTCAACCGCCTCAAGCAATGGCGGGGCATCGCCACCAGGTACGACAAGACCGCCCAGTCCTACACAGCAGCCGTCACCCTCGCATCACTCCTGATGTGGGCCTGACACTTTGACGACAACTCCTAGCACGCCACATAACGGAGCAATGCGCATCACCACCGCACCAGCACCACCCACCGACTAGATGCGCGTCCGTCGCCTCTACGCGGCCGTCCTCATCGACGACCACGGCACCGACGGGTGAACCGCCGTCCCGGCCCCGGCTCCACCGCTCCCGCTCCTGGGACGAGGCTCTGATCCGGCGCCTGCACAACGCGGGCATGTCAGCTGATCCCAGCTCGACGTCATGGTGCTGCGGCGCCTGTGCGGCTTCCCGCCCGAGAAGGTCTCCGACCTCCTCGGCATCCCGCTCGCTGCCGTCCGGTCCGACGAACGCCACGCCAACCGCTTCCTGGACGACACCATCGAGCTGCCGCCCCGAACCGGAGGACCCACCCCATGACCACGCTCGAAGACCTGCTGTCCAGGGCACTGCTCGTCCCCGACCGCGCCGTGCCCCGCGACACAATCCCGCCTCGCGGAGCCGGCCCCGGCACCCGCCCGGTCGTCGCACCGGGCCGAACTGATGACCTACATGCCCACCGCGGTGGCCGTCGGCTACCTCCGCGAACCCGAGAGCGAGCTGCCCCTGCCCGGCCCAGGCTTCGCCTGCAAGATCCGCACCTTACTCGCCGCGGCCGCCGAACGACCCGACGGCCCCAGCGACCTCCCGGCCCGGCCCCATGCCCGCCCCGCCCTGCGGCGAGACGCCGACCGGCCCACGCGACAGGTCCACCGCCAAGTCGACGAGGCCGCGACCCACTGAACCATCCCGCCGGCCGTGCCCCCCGCGCCTGCACGGGGGGCGCGGGCCTGTGCGGTTTTCCCCAGGACATCGTCGATGAGGCGAGCGCTGTGACGGTGCACCGCACCCGATGCACCGCACGGTGGACACCACCCGGTGCAGTGCATCCGATGACGACATCGTGCACCGGCTGGCGATGCGCCACACCCTCGTGCGCACCACGCCGGCGGACCCAACCGGTGCACTGATGCGCCGCATCGGTAGGGTGCCGCCGGTCGTCGAGAGCCCCTATCACAGACCCCCTTGACCGAGGTCTGGTCAGGGCTCCAGCGGGCGTGGTCAAGGGAAAACGCGTCGGGTGGCGAACCTGGTCAAGGGGAAACTCGTCGTCGGCCCACTCTGGTCAAGAGGGTGCCCGGGTACTCGGTGTACCGGACCCGGCCTGCGCATCCGGTGCAGAGCATCGAGTGCCGCGCATCACGATGCGCACACCGGGTGAGCCGCGCTCTCTGTCGGGCAGTGAGCCTCCGCCGACTTGAAGTCACTGGGCAAAGGGCTGGTGTGCCGATCTGTCGGGGTGCTCATGCTGGTCGTGGGCGGCGGTCTGCGGAGAAGATCGTCCGTCAGCATGCACCGGATCGTAGAGGGCCGCAGGACCGCAGCGGGTATGAATCAGAGACGGTCAGCTGCCAGCTTCTGCTGTTGACCGCTTGTTCAGGAACCGCTTCGCCGCCTCGATTGCTTCCCGGTTGAGTTCCTCGAGGGAGACTCCCCAGCTCTCCTCCCAGCCGTCCAGGTTGTGCGCGCAGTGGACAAGCGGTTTCAGCTCTTCGGGGTAGCCGAGGTCGTAGGCGATGTCTGCCCAGATGAGGTGCGTGCCGGTGGCGGGATCCAGGGTTCCGTCGGCGATCTGACCGGCGACCCAGTCGGCCATCGCCCACTTTGCGGCCCGAGGACCGGCGGGAGGACGGAAGAACAGCCCCAACTCTTCCAGTACCTGGTCGAAGAGTGCTGGCGCGTCGGGCTCTTCGCTCCGGAGGAGGCCGGCCAGCATGGCGAGAGAGGGGCTCTCAACCCCGGCGATCAGCGCGTCCAGCCCTGCCTGGATGAGCCGGTCTGACCCGACATGCCTGTCGAATGCCCTCTCTCGCGCGATATGGCTGAGCTGCTTGAGGGCGTCTTCCCTGGTCATCGGAGTCTTCTCGGTCGGCATCTGGGGACAAGAAGGCTCGCACACCCGCCGACACGGCTGCACCATGTTTCCCTTCGGGTCGACCGCGCTGACGGACGATCTTCTCCGCGGACTGCCGCTCACGACCAGCGTGAGCACCCCGACACGCCGACGCACCAACCTTTTGACCTGCGACTTTAAGTTGGCTGAAGCTCGGTGTCCGACACCGGATGCCGGGTAACCGGTGAGTTCCAATCGGTGGGTTCCATCGGATGGATTCCACTGTGGTGTGCATAGACCGAAGCGGCCTCCGCTCTCACGCGCACCACGATGTCCTGCACCCGCACGGCACCGGTTCACGCGCCACCACCCCCTTGACCACGTTCGACCCGGCTTGACCAGGGTTGCCACCCGGCACGTCTCCCCTTGACACAGCACGTCCCGGCCGCCCATCAGGGAGTGGTCAAAGGGATGCGCGATAGAGGGCCCCGCCACCGCGCCGCGCACCTGATGCGGCGCGGTGGCGTGCACCGTGATGCCCGGTGCGGTGCACCGCCCGGCGGTGGTGCGCACCCGATGCGCGCGGTGCGCACTACACGATGGAAAGGCGCACCGGGTGCGCGCTGACCGGTGCAGGGTGGGCATCGAGGGCCTGGCCCACTCCGACCGCCTCCAGCTGGCGCAGGACACCGGCGACGTCCTCGTGGTCGTCGGTGAGGATATGCCCGGCGAAGTCGATGACGGTGCGGGCGATGCCCTCCGCCGCATCCGGTCCGGCCTGCGCCCACCTCCGCAGGGAAACCACCAGGACCCGCCCGAGAGCCTCCAGGGCGAAGGATTCCGCGGACACCTCTCCCGCCTCCGGGCCGGGCAGCGCGGTGACCGGGACGACGATCCGCGTCGCGACATCGACGAGCAGCTCGGGCATCCGCGGCTCGGCGAACTCGCGGGCGGCGTCGATGTCGTCCGCCTGGACGGCCCGGAGGTAGCTGAACGTGCTGATCGCCGCGCCCGGGGTCATCGGGGCCAGCGGCATGATGGTGGTCTCGGGCATGACAGCTCCTCACATACGGGCCGCTTCGCTGTTCGCGGTGGCCTCGGAACCGATGCTCGGGCTGCGGCCCTGTGGACAGAGTCCGGCGCCGAAGGGGGAGAACTCTCCCCCGTCCCGGTTGATCACGATGCGGTCACGGCGGAGGGGTTTTCCGAGGCCGGTGTCACACGAGCGCCGAAAACCGCACCTGTAGCAGGTGAATGGCGGGATAGGCCCGCCCCACCCTCCAGGAGCACCCTGTGGCGAGCACCGCCGACGAGCCTGAGCAGACCCCTGACCAGGCCCGCAACACCCCCTCCGTGGCCCCCTCCATCACCCCCTCCGCGCCCCGTCCTCACGGGCCGGGTGTTTCCGCAGGTCAGAGCCGCCGGGCAAGGGGGCGCCGGAGCGCCGACAACCCTCAAGTTCAAAGGAAGCCTGTTCACAGGAGGACTTCGACCGGACCTCGACGCATGGAACTGCTGCAAGCGCTGGGGATCTTCCAGAGGGCGACGCCCGGTCAGCTGTGGAAGCTGACTCGCCCGGACAACCAGCACGACAAGCTCACCCGGGACAACCTCCTGGATCTTCAGGACCACCACCTGGTGAGGATCGAATCGGTCCAGGAAGACCAGCGACAGGTATGGGTACTCACCAAGAGGGGACACGGCGAGGCGAAGAAGCTGCTGGAGCCGAAGGGCATACGAATCTCGGTGCTGCGCGAGGAAAAGTACCCCCCGGTCACCGGGAAGCTGCTCGACACCGGATACGACGACCACGCCGCAGCGGTCACCTCGACAGCCGCCGAACTCCACCGCGCCGGGATCGGCCACCGGCTCGGCTTCCAGACCGAGATCGGGCACCGGCTGGGCAACACCTTCGTGCAGCGGGCGGACCTGGTGGTGCGGGCGCCGGCGGCCGGGGTGCCGGTGCTCCTGGTAGAGGTCGACCGGCGTACTGAGGACGCCCACGAGCTGGTGCAGAAGCTGCACCGGTACTGGGAGTGGGGCCGGCTGCTGCCGTCGGGCGCGGACCAGCGCACCGTGGACCTGGTCCGCTCCCGGCCGGACGCGATCGAGACGGTCGACCACGAGAGGCGGCTGTGGCGCCGGGTCTACCCGCCGACCGGCCGGGAGGGCCTGTCTCCGGTGGCGTTCGTGTTCGCGGACACCACGGAGGCGAAAGTCGCCAACACGGTCGCCGTGCTGGAAGAGGCCGGCCACCGCTACTGGGCACCGCGCCGGTACGACACCTACGAGCGGGGGATTACCGCACGGGACTACGGCCAGGCCGTGCCCGTTCTCGTCACCACCCTGGAGCAGCTCCAGGAGCACGGCGCCGACGGGCCGGTGTGGCGGCGGCTGGGACGGTCCGGCGAGCAGTCGCTGACGGCCGCGCTCGACAACCCCGACGGCGAGGCCCTCTACCGCACCCAGGTCGCCCGCGCTGACGAGAGGGCGGCGCAGCGCCGGGCCGCCGAACGGGAGGCGCAGCGGCCGGTGTGCAGGCGGTGCGGGCAGAAGTTCACCGACGAGCGCTGGGAGGAGATCACCGCGCGCGGCGGCGCCTGGACGGCTGGGGACCTGACCGTGTGCGGCACCTGCCACGCCGACGACGTCGCCCGCGAACAGGCCGCCCGCCTCCAGGCCGCAGTGCCGCGGCCCCCGGCGGACGACCGGGAGCCGGCCAGGCCCGGCCGCGGCCTCTTGACCGCGACGCCCGCCGGGCAAGCCCAAGGGGAGCCAGGGCAAGCCACCCCGCGGCCCGGCTTGCTCACCCCCGCCGGAGCGGGGCGGGCGGCGTCATCGGTCACCGTCAGCCCCGGCTTCCCGGCGAGGCCGCTGGGCCGGTGACCGATGACCGGTCACCGGCGCGGCGGGTGTTGCACGGACCGGTCACGGGGCTGACGTGCTCGTTGACCGATCGCGGGAGCTGGATCGGTCACGCTCGGCCGTGGTGACCGGTCACGGGCCCCGCTGGGCAAGCCCTCGGCTCGGAGGGCTTGCCCAGCGTCCGGGCCGCAGGACGGGACGCCTTCCAAGGTCGTGGCAGCACCGTCTGGGACGCGGCGGCCCGTTGCCGGCCGAAGCCTCCTTGGGGGTCGTACGACGGAGTCATGAGACGACACCATCACGACAACGCCAGGCTCGTGCCGACCTTCCCGGGAGACATGTGGCACGCCCTCGCCTCCTTCCTTGGAGCCCACGCCGATCCCGTCGGCAACCTCCCACCCCTCGACCGCCCCGACGCGTTCCTCTCTCTCACCCGGCCCGGCGACATCGCAGTGTCCTCGTCCCCTCCGGTGATGTCCAGGACCACCAGGCCGGGCTCCGCGATGTGCTGCTCGTCGATCGGCTTCATGAGCCCCGCGACGGTGCTGGAACCGGACCGGTTCGCCGCCGGCCCCGGGTCCACCCGCACGAGGGACCTGGCTCAAGCCGCGGGCATCTCCCCGGTCGGCAAGCCCTGTCGGGATGCGGCCCCCGTCGCGGCCCCAGTGGCCAGGGCCGCACCCCGTACGTCCGAACGTACTTCGGGGCCGAGGTCACGGTGTGGCTGCCGGTGGGCGGCCGCGCTCTGCTGCCTCACCCGTTCGCGTGCGGCCAGGTGCCAGTGGGGGCGACGGGAACAGGCTGGGCGCATGTCCGCGAAGCTGATCGTCTACCCGCCCGATGAGCAGGGCTGGCGTCGGGTGCGCTACGACGGCGTCGCCATCGGGGTGGCGCACCGGCTGGCCGACATCCGGGTCTTCCTCGCGGCCGCCGGGCTGGAGAACGCCGAGGACGTGGACCTCACCGACCCCGACTTCGTGGAGTGGCGAGGCGTCGGCCCAGAGGTGTGGGACCCTCCCGCTGATCCTTCGTGAGGGTTGCACCGGCGGGCGGCTGGAGGGTTGTCTGCACGGTTGCACTAGGCGGGGGACCGCAGGTGTGACCGGAGGTGGGACCCCCCGAATCTGGTGATCTTGCATTCTCGCAGGTCAGAGGCCGTGGGCAAGCCCCCCTCGGAAAACGACACCTCTTTGTCCGCGATAGCTGGAGGAAGAGGTCTGCTTCGGGTTCGGGCCCGGCGGCGGCGTCAGGGGTACATGTACCGGTATGGCTCGTGAACGGATCCGGTGGCCCCTCGTCGTGGACCGCGCACGGGAGATCGTGGACGGGTACGCGCCGCTGAAGGTCACGCTGCGGCAGGTGATGTACCGCCTCGCCGCCGAGGGCGTGCTGCCGCACACGCCGCCGATGTACCGCCGACTGTCCGCGCAGCTGGCCCGGGCCCGCCGCGAGGGCCACTTCCCCGACCTGATCGACACCGTCCGCGCAGTCCACGTCCCACCGGCCTGGCCGAGCGCGGACGCCTTCGTACGGGAGATGCCCAGCTGGTTCCGCCTCGACCGCACCGAAGGCCAGGAGCACGCCCTGTACGTCGCAGCCGAGAAGGACACCCTCCGACAGCAGCTGACCGGCTGGCTCGAGTTCGCGGGCATCCCCGTGCTCATCGTCCGTGGCTTCAGCTCCCAGTCCTACGCCGACGTCGTCCGCGACCGCGTCGCCCACGAGTGGCTTCGTGCATCTCTAGGAACAGCGTTTCTCGAACGGTTCCGGAGGCAGTTTGTGATCAACCGGCTCGCGAATCTCGACGAGAAATGACGGCACCGTCGTGTCCGCGAACGTGGGACGGCCAGCCGGCCAGCCGCCCTGCCGGGCGGCTGGCCGGAGGCAGGTAGCTGTCATGCGTCAGCTGCTCTGGTCCCGATCTCCGGTGCTCTGGTCGTGTGCGGCTCGGCGGTTGTCACTCGACGTGGAGTCACGAGTCATGCGCACGTTTGGCAGTTTTCCTCGCCAGATCTCCCGCTCACCTGTGGTCTTGAACCCGTAGCGCTCGTAGAAGCGGACCGCTCGCTCGTTGTATTCGGTGACCCATAGATGTATAGGGCAGCTTCCCGCCCAGCTGAGGAACTCGCTCATCATGCGGCCTCCAACACCTTGGCCCTGGGCTTCGTTGAGCAAATACATCGGCCCGAGGGTGACCACCTCGTCCCGGCGACCGCAGAGGAAGCCGACGATCTCCGCCTTGCAGCGGACGACGCGGCAAAACAGCAGGTCCGGTCGCTGCTTCGCCGCCTCGATGAACTCCCGCCACTGGGCTATGCCTTCTGCCGTGGCGGAGGCACCGCGGTGCTGATGGATCCAGGTCTCATCGATCCCCACTGCCTCGTTGGGATACGTCTGCAGCCAGATCTTCAACAGCAGAGGCCCAAGAGATGCGGCGTCGTTGACATGGGGGAATTCGATCACGTGGGTCATGGCAACCATCCTCGCCAACGCTCCCCGAACGCCGCTCACGTTTCTTAGGCAGTCGCGGCAGAGGTCATACGGCTTTGGCGGGCTCCTCTGCCCGTGCCCGAGTACTGGCCAGGCGGTAGGAGTCGGTGCCGGTCTCGAGCCAGGCCGCACTCCACGTCGCCGCCATCCTCATCTGGACTCGGTCTTGAGCGGCGAGGAACCTACCCGGAGGCGCTCGCCAGCCATCCGGTGGCGCTCACGACCTCGCGCGCTATGTCGACCACAGCCCGTCCGTCGGTCGCCACCCGCACCGTGTCTGGGGGCATCTGCTCATCCAGAATCCGCGCTTTGCGGGCGCTGCCCTCCAGCTCCTGCTCCAGCTCCGAGCCCAGTTCCCGGCCGGTCAACCGCTCACGGGCGGTGGCGTCGGACGCGGTGAGCACCACCCGCACGATCCTGACATTCGCACCCATGGCGCGTAGGAACATGCCCTCGTTTTCGGCCAGGACGCTCACCGTGTTCGTGTAGATCAGGCGGCGGTACCCGAGCTCGGCATAGTTCGACCAGAGCGCCGTCAGATTGCGCTCGGCGATCTTCCTGCGGCGCGGATCCCCCTCCGGGGCGGGATGGGCCTGGCCCATGAAGTCGCCTTCGATCACACAGTGGGCAACCGTCGCAGCACGCAAACGTGCCGACACCTCCCACCCCACGGTCGTCTTGCCGACGCCAGCGCGCCCTCCGATGAGCAATACCTCTGCTTGATCCATAACTTCACCCTGCCACCGAGCAGTCGAACCACACGAACCAAATGTGCGCGGATCAGGGAGACAGGCCCTAGTCTCACGCGCACCGCCTCGTCCAGCTCCACCTGCACCGCGTACGCCCGTGCCACGCCGACCGCCCTTCGCACCTGTGCCCCACCGACAGGAGTGGATCATGGCGCACTGCGGCAGGAGCAGGCACGATGGCGCCATGCCGAAGAGCCCGCCCGAGTCGATGAAAGACAACCTGCGCCAGCGCCTGGACGAACACGGGCGCACGCGTTGGCAGCTAAGCGGAGTCGACGTGCGATTCCGCGGTGCCTTCGCCTACGTCGAAGGCCGTCTCCCCGGCGGCGCATACGTACCGCTGTGCCGCCTTCGCTTCGGCGGCGTCCTGCATACTTGGGGCTTCGCGATCTACCTCGCCAGCAAGGGCATCTACCACGACAGCCTCCTGCCCAGCGGCCTTCCCGTCGGCTCACCTGAGGAAGCATTCGACTGCGCGTGCAGCCTCTACCTCAGTGACCCCGACGCCCTCGCGACACCCTCAACGATCTAACGCGGTGCAGCACTAGCAGTTGAGAGGCTGGCTCGTCCGACGCAGCAGCGGCGAGCCAGCCTCTGAAGACGAGGATCTGGCACTGGGACTACCGAAGGCACCGTGCGCGAGAGGCCGGGGAGGGCTAGCCGACGCGGTGAACTCACGGTCAGCCGCGTGCACCACACCTCTTGCACACGCTATTGTCGTCCCGACCGCTCCTGAGCTGCGTGGATTCGAACCGCACGCTCGCGGCGCCCCGGAGAATGGTCGGCGACTTCGACTGCTCGGGCGAGGACATCGAGCGGGACTGGGTGGAGCGCACGGGCTGCTGGAGCTCGGTGGCCCGGGTGCTGCTCACCTACGAGCAGGTACGTGCGTACGGGCTCCCCGGCGACCGAGGGCAAGCGTGGCGACCCGAGGTGGCTGGCCTTCGCCCGCCGCTACGGCTTCGACATCGAGCATCCGGTGCAGTGGGAGGTGGAAGCGCTGGAGCCGGACGAACTCCAGCGCCTGGTCCTCGCCGCTGTCGACCCGTACATCGACCGCGACGTCCTCGCGCAGCAGATCGCCCGCGAGGAACAGCAGCGCCGCGCCCTGGAGGAGTTCGCCGGTCGGTGGGGCACGGAGTGAGCCTTGCCTGGCCTCTACGGCCAGGCGGCGACTTCCTCGATGGTGTCCGCGATCAGGACGGGAAGGTGTTCCATGGCCCGTTCCAGAATCTTCTCGATGGGCACCGCGTGTCGGCTGCCGTCCACGTTGATGTGGTTCGCCCACTGGGCGGGCTGGTAGCGGGCGAGCATCGACAGCGCGTACAGCACTGCCCACCACGCCATCAGCGGGTGGAGTTCACGTGGCAGGCCCGCGACGGTGGGGAAGAAGTAGCGATGCCCGGCGTACTTCCGGGTCATTGTGGAGAGGCGTTCCAAGTGCTCCTCTCGGGTGCCTGTCTCCGCGGGCATCTTCCAGTGCATGTAGAGCCAGCCGGCGTTCGGGTGGTGACGCACGTAGTCCGGCGCCGCATCGGATCCCGCCCGGCGACGCGCGAAGTCCTCATACCCGGCGGTGCCGGGGTAGCTCTGCAGGAATTCATCCAGTGCCGTGCGACTGCCGTCGTCCACGACGAACTCCGCGACCGCGACCGCGCCCAGCCCCTGCTCGCCGGCTTCTTCGCCACGCTCCTTGACCGCCCACCCGCCGGTCCGTCTCGAGTGCCGCTGCCCGCCCAACCCTGATCGGGGCTTGTTCTCCCGTCCCACAAGCACTCCAGTGCTGTCGTTCTGCCGCCAAGTCCCGCTAAGTAGTCCAGTTCATGCCACTTGGGGTGGTAGTCGATGCTCTGCAGCTGCTCCGCTGCCTTCAGATCCCGCAGCGCGTTCGGGGATCAGGGCGTCCGGCCCGGCAGTTGCACGGCCGGGGGCATGTCGTTTAGCGCCGGTTGCCACTTGTCCGAGGTGACCACCGCCCTCAACTGAGCCGGGCTCAATGGCGGGTTGGGGCGAGAGGACGTCGTGGTCTCCATCGGCGGAGCGTTCTTTTCGGACAGCTCGATCAGGAACCCCTGCGGGGTCACGAGCGCGGCCCGCCATTCCTTGATGTCTATGGCGGGGTTCTGGGCCACGTAACCCTGCTGGGTCAGCAGCCTGGAGCCATCGGCCAGCTGCTCCGTCGTGCAGGCGTCGTCCGGCCGCACATCCTTCTTCCTACAAAGGGTCGCGATGTTGGCCATGCTGCCGTTCGGGTCCACCGCGACCAGGGTGAGCCTGATCGCCACTCCGCCCTTGCCGTCGTCGTACACACCGGCGACCCCCGCGCCGTGGCCGCCGGTACCGTTCGCATGCTCTACGGACAGAGTCCCTCCCGGCAGCAACCCCTTGAACACCTCGACCAGCTGTGCCGCGGAGACCGCGCCGGTACCGCCGGGCGGCAGCTCCGGGGCGCCGCCCCCGCCCCCGTCGGACCCTCCGCCCGACGGTTCCGGCGGCGCCGCGATCTCCACCCGGCCCGTTCCGTCCAGCAGCCCCCCGGCGTAGGCACCGACCGCGCCGATCAGGGCCAGGGACAGCACCGATCCGCCGATCACGGCGGCCCGGCGGCGGGCCACGAGCCGCCGTCCGCGCCGCTCACCGGCTTCCACCAGGGCGTGCCGGTCGGCCGTGAAACCGTCCCCCGCACGCCGGAGGGCTTCGCCGAGCTCGTCTTCAAAGGGCATGGGGAACCAAACCTTCCGTTCTCAGGGGGAGTGCAGAGGACCACACCGGCACGGGGCCGCCCACCGGCGGCCTGGCTATTTCCGTTCTCAAAGGCCCGCGAACTCACTGATGCTGCCGCCCAGGTGCTCCCTGAGTCGGCCGAGCGCCCGCGAGGTCCTGGTACGGACCGCCGCCGAGCTGGTGTTCATCGCGTCGGCGGTCGCCTCGATGCTGCGGTCCTCCCAGTACCGCAGCACGAGCACCGCCCGGTCCTTGGGCGCGAGCCGCCCCAGGGCCTCCAGCAGCGTCAGCCGCAACGCCGGATCGCCGGGCCCGGACCCGGATCCGGCGGCGGCCGCGCCCGACTCGGGGAACTCCCCGACCGGGCGCTCTCCCGCGGACCGCCGGCGCTGGTGGGTCAGGAAGGCCCGTACGAGCACGGTCTGTGCGTACGCCGCCGGATTGTCGATACGGGAAACACGCCCCCAGAGCAGGTACATCCTGCCCAGGGTCTCCTGCACGAGGTCCTCCGCGAGATGGGTGTCCCCGCTGGCCAGCAGACAGGCCGACCGGTACAGGTGCCCCGATCTGCCCTCCGCGAACTCACGGAACCCGTCTCCGCGACCCTGCCGCATCTACTCCCCCTCGCGTCGTCTCACCCCATCGACGCGACGGAGACTGGGGAATGTTTCACCCGAGTTCGTGGAAGTAGACGTGGAACTCCTATCGCACGAAGCCCTCCGCCTCGTACAGCCCCCGGGGATCTCGTCCCTGGTGCGGATCGTAGGGGAGCGAAGGGCACTTGGTGCCCCAGTGCGCTCTTCGCGCACGGGGGCAGCGGCTCAGGCCCAGTCGACGCCCAGCTTCGTGAGGGCGGCGAGTTGGTCGGCTGTGAGTTTGTTGCGTCGGCTCTTGGTGTTGGAGACCCATACGCCGAGCTTTACGATCACCGGCTCTGCCTCGCCCTCGACCGTGATCTCCTCGCCGTGGGTCCTCGGGACCGGCCGGTGGGCGCCTTCCCGTTCCACCCACTGCGTGAGGGCTGTCAGTCCCCGTTGGAACGCCTGCTGCGCCTTGCTCGGCCCCTTCGCACCACGACTGGCTGCCAGGGCCGGAGGCGGCGTCTGGGCGGGCTCCACGCCCAGCGCGGTCAGTCGTTCCTGCTGTTCGGGCATCAGCCGCGCCCAGGTGGTCGGCTGCTTCTGTTGCTGGAGCCAGCGTCCGATGTCGTCGCCGTCGAAGACGACGCCCGGCGCGATGTGGGGCAAGACACCGTCGGCGTCGACCAGGTCCGCGAGGACGCGGTGGTGGCGCTGCCAGTCCAGCGGCCACGGGCAGTCCCAGTCCTCGTCGATCGCGGTCAGCTGCGCCGCACGTTCCGCGGCGCGGTCCGGGTCCTTGCCCAGGCCGTTCTTCGCGCCCTTGCGCCGGAGGTTGGCCATGTGCTGGCCGATGGGCACCATCTTGTCGTCTTCGCCCCACGTGGCGTCCTGGCGGGGTGCGAGGTGGCCGGTGGCCTTCCGGTAGGACCGCAGGGCGGCGAGCTTGGCTTCCCACGCTTCCTCGCCGGGTTCCCACACCATCCCGGCCTCTGGCGCGTCCAGCAGGGTCTTGCGTCGCTCCTCGAGCTCCCCGGCGCGCAGGGCCTTGCGCTGCTGGTGTACCCATCGTCCGAGGGGGAACGCCTTGGTGACGCCGACCTCGGTCTCGGTGTCGTATGGGACGGCATACAGCCCGGTGATCCCGTTCTCGGCCCGCCATCGGATCAGGGCCTGGTAGCCCTCCAGCCACACCAGGGACTCGGGCCGGTAGACCCGGGTGCGCAGGAACGCGGCGATGGTGGCCGCGTCCCGGGGAGAGGAGAAGTGGAGCAGGGCCGACTCCGCGGCGGCGTCGGTGTCGTCCTGCTCCTGGTCCTCGCCGCCGGCGCCGACGATCTGCCCGTCCTCACCGCGGCGCAGGTGGACCTTACGCTTCCCGCTGGTGAGGGCGCGGGAGGCAAGCTGCTCGACCAGGCGCTCATCATGACTGCGCAGGCCCTGGAGCACGGCGACCAGCCCGGCATACGAGGCGGAGGCGACCATGTCGGTGGGGTTCTCGCCCGGCTCCAGGAATACCGGCACGATGATGCGCGCGATCTTCGTGGTGCCGTCGCGGTTGAGGCGGAGTGCGCGGCCGATGTTTTGGACGATCTCGACTTGGGAGCCGCGGGTGTCGGCGAAGCAGATGGCTTCTACGCCGCGCTCGCCGGTGATGTCGACGCCTTCGCCGAGGACGCGACAGCTCGCGAGGAAGGCCCGGTGTACGCGGTGGCCGGTGGCGTCGATGCCGTTGGCGAACTGGCGCAGGACCTCGCGTCGCTCGGTGACGAGGTGGTCGCCGCACAGCCACGCCGACCACACGCGGTCCGGCGGGACGTGGCGGCCGGCCTCCAGCTCGTAGAACTCGGCGTCGATCGACGACTTCGGGAGCTTGTCCGCGGCGGCCAGGTCGGCGTCGGTGGCGTCGTTGAGGTAGAGCTCGGCGGCGGTCTCGGGGAGCTTGTCCGCGAATGCGGCGGCTTCCTCGACTTTCTGGTGGAAGGTCATGACGGTACGGAGGTTGTACGCCGCGGTGTGCTCCAGGAGTGCGGTCTGCAGGAGCGCCAGGCGCCGGCCCCGCCGCGCTTCCTCCGACTCGCCGAGGACGGGGGAGGGGTCGCGGATCTCGAGTACGTCGATCTCGAATCCGGCGAGGATGCCCCGCTCGATTGCCTCGGAGAGCCCGAGTTCGGCGAGCCATGCGCCGTAGGTGCCGTCCGGGTCGTCGGCCATGCTTGCGATCTCTACCTCCTGGCCCTCGGTGCCCTTCTGCGGGCGGGCCGCTGCCAGGATGCGTGGGGTCGCGGTGAGGTAGAGCCGGAAGTCGGCGGGGATGCGGGTGTTGTCGTGGATCGCGGCGCACGGGCGCCCGAGGTCGCCGGCTGTGCCGTGGGCCTCGTCGACGATCGCGAGGTCGAAGCCGTCCATCTGTTGTCCGTAGAGCCGTTCGCCGCCCGCCAGGGCGGCCTCCAGGGGCCCGCGGACCTTCCGCTGTCCCTCTGGTGCGTCGATGTCCTCGCGGTCCACGAGGGAGGCGTACGTGGCGAACACGACGATCGGCCCGGAGGCGGCCCACAGGGCGAGCTGGATCGGGTTGGTGGTGGTGCGGACCCCGAGGTCGTTGAGCACGGGGTCGTTCTCCAGTGAGCACACGGCGATCATCGGGGCCCGGTGGCCCATCTGGCGCCATGCCTGGGCGGTCTGGGCGAGGAGGTCCAGGGTGGGGACGGTGACGAGGATCCGGCCGCCCGGGAAGGACTCCAGCGCGCATGCGGCGGCTGTGATCGTCTTGCCTGATCCGGTCGCGGACACGATGGTGCCCCGGGCCCCCTGCGGGGGTACAGATGACCTTGCAGGGAATCCCACCCATTTACGGAACGCTGACTTCTGATCGACCTGGTGCTCACGGAGCTGGATGTCGCTGGGGGGTGGGTGGTTGCGGTGTCGGCGGCTCGGTGAGCTGGGGTGTTGAAGGTAGGTTGCGAAGGGGGTCTGCGGGTCTCGGGGTGGTTTGACCTGGGGTTGTTGCGGGTTGGTTGAGATTCTTGCGGGTGTTGTAGATGGCGTCTGGGTCTAAAGGACCGAGGCGCCATTTCGTGTCTTCTGGGTGTTTGTGCAGGTCAGCTGGGTGTTCGGCGGGTGGGGGTGTGGGTTTCGGCGTGGTGGTCGAGCCGGGTCGCGTCGAGTGTGGTTTTGGTGATGCGTTCGGTGCCGTCATGGATGGCGGTGATCGCGGCTTGTCGGATGAGTCTGGTGAGGCTTCCGATGCGGCCGGCGGTGCGCCTGTGGAGGTAGGTGGTGTGGCGGGGGAGGGTGCCGGGTCGGTGGTGGTGGAGGTCGAGGGCGTTTTCGAGGTCGGTGACGGTGTCGGTGAAGGGGTGCCGGTTGCCGTGGCGTGCGGGGAGGGGCCCGCACTCGATGAGTGAGGCCCTGCCTGCCAGCTGGGGGCCGCGGACGCCGGTGAACGGGGGCGTCTGCGGGACGTCGATGCCGGCGTAATGAGTTGGCGAGGGCGTCGGTGAAGTCGGCTTCGTGCGGGTCGGGGTCGGGGTGGCGGATGGCTTGGGCGCGGACGCGTTGCCAGGTGCGTTCGTTGAACGGTTAGTGGGTGTGATCGCGGTGAATCCACGGGAGTGAACGCAGAGACCGAGACACACGATGGGGTGGACTACCCGCCGACCGGCAGCAACGCACCTCCCGCCTCTGCTACCGTCCATGAGCCTGCAACACCTCAACCCGGCGGGCGCGAGTTCCAGCCCAACCCGCCGTCACCTTCAACAGGCCGCTTACTCAGGCCGGCTGGTCATAAGGCCCATGCCACGAGGCCGGCGAACTCCGCTCGGCAAGTCAGGCCCCAGCACGAGATACCCCCTAGCACAGTTTCAATCTGGATAGCAGAATGAAGCAACAGGCTGGCCGACCTCACCGTGAACCACGAGACTGCTACGCCCGGCCCCAGCCTGCCCGTCACTCGACTGACAGGAATCGGCATACGGATGACAGCGGACTTCGCGATCCGCTACAGCAGCACCAGCACAGCGGTGGGCGGAGCCCAAGCCGCAGGAACTCCGCAGGCCAGGAGAAGCCCAGACACACCGCCTGCCCTGCTGCCAGCCGCCCGCGCAGCGGGCTGGTCCTGGAGGCGGAGCCGGAAGGACCCGGGCCGGGGGAGCGAAGCGGACCCGCCCAACGGGCCGAAGGCCCGGACCCCGTGAAACGGGGTCACCCAGGCCTGCAACGCAGGCCGTTCGGGGTGAAGCGAAGCGGAACCCCGAACCGTCCGCAGCGCAGCTGCGGACACCGGCCCGAAGGGCCGGCCCTGGGGGGGGGGGGGGGGGAAACCACCAAAAACAACAAAAGGGTTCCCCCCCCCCCCACCAAACGGAGAGGAACGCCCCCCCTAGGGGCG
>NZ_JBWKDK010000050.1:0-44277 GCF_056436005.1 Streptomyces sp. NPDC043854 | reverse complement strand
CCCCCCCCCCCCCCCCCCCCCCCCCCCCCCCCCCCCCCCCCCCCCCCCCCCCCCCCCCCCCCCCCCCCCCCCCCCCCCCCCCCCCCCCCCCCGCTGCCGTCCGCCGGCCTCGTCCTCGGGCGGGAGCCCGGGGACGCCGGCCGGTCGCTGCCGCACCGCACCCGAGGAGGGCGCGCTGCCTGTGCGCTGCCGAGCCTGCCGCGCCCTACCCGCGCCCTGGACCGGCTGCGGTGAGGCCGGCCAGCAGATCGCGGGCGAGGCGGAGGTTCCGGTGGTCGGCCTCCAGCAGCGGCTCCGCCTCGCCGAGGGTCCGGACCAGCAGGGCACGGGCCTCGTCGGGCCGGCCCGCGGCGTTCAGGGCGCGGGCCCACTCCACCCGGGCGTAGATGGTGTGGGGGTGGTCGGGGCCCATGACCCGGGTGCGGTCGGCCGCCAGCGACTCCCAGGCCGCCACGGCCTCGGCGGTCCGCCCGGCCCGGGCGGCGAGGGCGGCGCGGCTGCTGCGGACGGCGAGGGTGTGCGGGTCGTCGGGGCCGAGGCAGCGCTCGGCGTCGGCCAGCAGCTCGGCCAACCGCTGCTCGGTCCGGGCGGGTTCGGCCGCGCTGTACCAGATGAGGCTGCGCCGGGTGGCCAGCACCTGGGGGTGTTCCGGGCCCTGGACGGGCAGCCGGTCGGCGAGGAGGCGGCCCAGCTGCCGGGCGGCCTCGACGGTGTCGCCTGACTGCCCGGTGAAGTAGGCGAGTTGGTGGCGGGCGGCGAGGGTGTCGGGGTGGCCGGGGCCGAGGACGGCCGCCGTGTCGGCGGCCAGGGCCGCGAACAGGGCGGCCGCGGCACGCGCGTTGCCGGCCTCGCCGGTGAAGAAGGCCTGCTGGTGGCGGGCGGCCAGGGTGTCCGGGTGGCGGGGCCCGAGCCGGCTCTCCCGCCGCCGGGTGATCCCGGCGAGCTCCGCGGCCGCCCGGCGTGGCCGCCCCGCGTCCCCCACGGTGATGGCGAGCAGGAAGTCGGCGCCGGACACCCCGCCCCGCCGGGCCCGGGACAGCGCCTCGGCGGCCCGGCGCGGGCGCCCTTCCTGGTGGGCCAGCAGCCCCATGTCGTACGCCTCGGCCGGCGTGACCCAGGTGGCCAGGGCACGCCACAGGTGGTCGGGGACCGGGGCCAGGCCCGGTGTGCCCAGCAGGTAGTCGAAGGCCGCGTACCCCTGGGTGTAGTTGCCGATCAGCAGTCCGCTGGTGGCGTACGCGGCCGCGCAGGCCCAGTTCATCGCCTCGGCGAAGGGCTCCGGTTGCAGGTCGCCGCCGCCGCGCGCGGCCAGGTAGGGCACGTGCAGCTCGCGCAGCCATTCCCGGCTCACCGGTCGGCGCAGCCCGGCCCGCCGGCAGTCCACGGCGGCGGCCACCACCGCCGCACCGCGCGGATTGGCGCCGGGCGCCCACGCGTTCTGCCAGGCGGCGAGCAACTCCGGCCCGGCCGCCAGGACTTCGGCGACCCCGAAGCGCTCCCCCGCCCGTAACGCCGCGCCGATCCGCGGGTCCTGCCGGTGGGCCGCGGCCCGCCGGCGCTCCTCCGGCGACCAGTGCCGGGCGAGCCGGACCACCTCAGCCCGCTGCAGTACGTCCCGCTGGGTGCGCCAGGCATCCCGGTCGGAGCCGGTGAGCCGGCTCTCCTCGCGGGCGTCGAAGCGGCGGTACTCCTCGGTGCGCATGGTGGCCAGCACCACGCGCCGGCCCGGCGGGGCGGCGGAGAGCCCGGCCAGCATGGCGGTGGTCAGGCCCCCGGCGCCGAGGAAGTCCTCCAGGTCGTCCAGCCACAGGACGGATCGCCGCCGGCGCGCGGCCGTCCGCAACGCCGACGGCAGCGCCGCCCGGCCGAGCGGGCGGACGAAGGCGTGCCGGGGGAAGAGCGAGCGGGCCACCTCGTGCGCCAGCCGGGACTTGCCGGCCGTGGACTCCCCCACGAGCAGGACGAACCCCGCCCGGCGGAGGGCCTCGCGCAGTTGCGGTTCCGCGTCGCGGCGGATGTAGGCGGGGGACGCGGCCGGGGTCCGGCTCCCGTCGGCGCGGTGCCCGTCCGCGGGGTGGGCTCCGGCCAGTTCGGGGCGGTCCACCTGGCGCAGCGAGGGGATCCGGCCGGCCGGGGTGCGCAGCAGGTCGTCCGCCCCGGCTGCCGTCGCGGCACCGGCCATCACGGTCCCGACCGTGGCCGGGCCCTGGTGCGGCCGGAGCCGTTCGGCGGCCAGGCCGGACAGGGTGGTCACGGCGGCGCCGATGCCGGTGGCCCAGGCCCCGCTGGTCCACACCGAGGCCAGGGCCAGCGCCGCCGCCCCGAGGCCCACCGCCCCGAGGTAGGCGGGCCAGCCGCCTGCGCGGCCGTTCCTCCGTACGAGCAACACCGGCATGCCGCCCCCCAGCCCATCCCGTGGTGGACCCCCATTCTCGCCCTGTTTGCCCGTTCGGTACCCCGGTCGGCGGGGCCGTGGCCGGCCGGCACCGGAATCCGTGACATACGTCACGGCGCCCGGGCCGAAAACGGAATCTACAGCCCCACATCCACCCGCCGACATTTCGAGATTTGTCCGTTTTGGAATCGACATTCCCCTCTCCGGTGGAAACGGAATCCACAGCACTCTCGCCCAATCCGGCGTTTTGCCTGCTCCCGACCGCTTCTGGCCGCCCATCAGGCCCTTCCCGGAGTTGCGGTACCGCGGCCATGCATGATCCGCGGCTCGATTCAAGCCCCGTTCCGGATCTCCTATGTGCATTAGTAGCAATAACTTGCCAGGCCGTTGCCGGGCTTTTAAGAATGGCGGCTCCTCCGGCGCCTTGCAGTTCGGGTGCCGGAAGCTTCGCGATCACCGAATGAGGTCACGCATGCAGAAGCACCGGAAGAAGAAAAAGCACTACAGGAAAATAGCGATCGCCGTCGGGGCCCTGGGAATCGTGGGTGTACCCACGGCCGCCATGGCCTGCCTGGGCGGGCAGGACGCCGGCCGTACGCAGGCCGCCTACAGGCACGAGATGCGCCCCTGGCAGGGCGCCCCCGCCTTCGCTGCGAGCTCCCCCGCCGCCGAGGCACCTGTGGCCCTCCCGACCCAGAGCAGCAGCCCCACGGCCGCCGAGAGCAGCCCGGAGGCCCCCGCGAAGCCGGTCGTGCAGGCACCCCGGCCCGCGCAGCAGCAGCCGACGAGGAAGCCGGTCGCCAGCGTAAAGCCGCAGGTCCCGGCGCCGACCACGCCGAAGACGACCGCGGCCCCGGCCTCCGGCGTCGCGGCCGAGATCCTCGCGCTCGTCAACCGGGAGCGCGCTGCCGTCGGTTGCCCGGCGCTCACCATCAACGCGAAGCTGACCGCCGCCGCCCAGAGCCACAGCCAGGACATGGCCGCGCACGCCAACATGTCCCACACGGGCTCCGACGGCTCCGACCCGGGCCGGCGCATCACCCGCGCCGGGTACACCTGGAGCACGTACGGCGAGAACGTCGCGTACGGCTACAGCACTCCCGCAGCGGTGATGGAGGGCTGGATGAACAGCCCCGGCCACAAGCGGAACATTCTCGATTGCTCCTTCAAGGAGATCGGCATCGGCTACGCACAGCCGAACCATTACTGGACGCAGGATTTCGGCGCGGCCCGCTGACATACCGCCACTGAAATGCAGCGCACAACACGCGTGTGGGGCGACCGGATTCCGGCCGCCCCACACGCGTATACGCGGCGGCAGCGACACACGGCCACACAGCACGAACCTGCTGCGACTCGGAGGGCGTACCGGGCGGGCGGCTGCGCCCTTTGACCTGAAGTGCGGTTGAGCTCCTAGCGTTTGCTCCGTTGATCATCTGACGGCGGGAGGGGAAGCTCGTGATTCTCGTGACGGGAGCCACCGGGAACATCGGCCGTGCTCTGGTGCAGGAACTGCGCGCCGGCGGTGCCGGGCCGCTCAGAGGGCTCACGCGTGATACGGCGGGGGCTTCGTTCCCCGAGGGTGTCGAGCCGGTGCGGGGCGACCTGGCCGATGCGGCCTCGTTGAAGCCCGCGCTGGAGGGTGTGCGCTCGCTGTTCCTGATACCGGGCATGGGCTCGGGTGCGGACGCCGAGGTCCTCGACGCCGCCCGGCAGGCCGGTGTGGAGCACGTGGTGCTGGTGTCGTCCATCACCGTCCAGACCCATCCGCACCTCGGCCCAGCCGCACAGCACCTCGCCACCGAGCAGCTGCTCAAGGACAGCGGGATGGCGTGGACGGTCCTCCGTCCCACGCAGTTCGCCTCGAACGCCCTGTGGTGGGCGGCGGCGATCCGCGGACGCCGACCGGTCCGGCTGCCGTACGCGGACATCGGACTGCCCACGATCCACCCCGGTGACATCGCTTCGGTGGCGCGGGCAGCGCTGGCCGGGGCCCGCCACCGGGGCCGGACGTATGCCCTGACCGGCCCGGAGCGGGTGACGGCGCGGCAGCAGGTGGCCGCCATCGCAGTGGCGCTGGGGCGGGAGGTGCCCGTGGCCGGCATCAGCCGGGAGGAGGCCCGCCGTGACATGGCCGCGTTCCTGGGGGACGAGGTCGCGGACGCCGTCCTCGATGTGACGGGCGGGGACGTCAACGAGGAGCTGCTGAGGGTCCGCGACACCGTTGCGCAGATCACGGGCTCTCCGGCGAGGCCGTTCCACCGGTGGGCGGCGGAGAACGCGGCCGCCTTCCGCTGACCCCGGCCTCAGCCGTCCCAGGACCAGTCGGCGACCTCGGGCAGGTCCGTACCGTGCTCGCGGATCCAGTCGTGGTGGCGCTGCCGGGTCTCCTCCATGCGCTGGCGTACGGCCGCGGATCGGACCGAGAGTCCGGGGACGCGGTCGATGACGTCCATGACCAGGCGGTAGCGGTCCAGTTCGTTGCGGACCACCATGTCGAACGGGGTGGTCGTCGTACCGATCTCCTGGTAGCCGCGCACGTGCAGGTTGCGGTGGCCGGTGCGGCGGTACGCCAGCCGGTGGACGAGCCACGGGTAGCCGTGGTAGGCGAAGATCACCGGCCGGTGGGTGGTGAACAGTCCGTCGTACTCGGCGTCGCCCATGCCGTGCGGGTGATCCCCGGCGGGCAGGAGACGGGCGATGTCCACGACGTTGACCACCCGCACGGCCAGGTCCGGCAGGTGGCTGCGCAGCAGTTGGGCGGCGGCCATGACCTCCTGGGTGGGGACGTCTCCGGCGCAGGCGAGGACCACGTCCGGCTCCCGGGTGCCGTCCTCGGTGCCGGCCCACGCCCAGATGCCGGCGCCTCGCGCGCAGTGGACCTTCGCCTGGTCCATCGACAGCCAGTCGAAGCAGGGCTGCTTGCCGGCGACGACCACGTTGACGTAGTCGCGGCTGCGCAGCACGTGGTCGGCCACGCACAGCAGGGTGTTGGCGTCCGGCGGCAGGTACACGCGGACCGCTTCGGGGCTCTTGTTGAGGACGTGGTCGACGAAGCCGGGGTCCTGGTGGGAGAAGCCGTTGTGGTCCTGCCGCCACACGTGTGAGGTGAGCAGGTAGTTGAGCGAGGCGATCGGGGCGCGCCACGGCAGGCGGCGGGTGGTGCGCAGCCATTTGATGTGCTGGTTGACCATCGAGTCGACGATGTGGACGAAGGCCTCGTAGCAGGAGAACAGTCCGTGCCGGCCGGTGAGGAGGTAGCCCTCCAGCCAGCCCTGGCAGGTGTGCTCGGACAGGATCTCCATCACCCGGCCGTGCCGTTCCAGGTGCTCGTCCACGTCGAGGATCTCGGCCTGCCAGGCCTTGCCGCTGGCCGCGTAGACGGCCTCGAGGCGGTTGGAGGCGGTCTCGTCGGGACCGACGAGGCGGAAGTCGCGCCGGTCGGAGGTGGCCCGCATCACGTCCTGGAGCATGTCCCCGAGGACCCGTGTGGGTTCGTGCCGGGTCGCGCCGGGTTTGTCGACGTCCACGGCGTGGCGTTCCAGCGGCGGCAGGGGCAGCTCGCGCAGCAGGAGTCCGCCGTTGGCGTGCCGGGTCGCACCGAGCCGGCGCGTGCCCTGCGGGATCCCGGCCAGCACCTCGGGGAGCGGGGCCCCGTACTCGTCGAACAGCTCCTCGGGCCGGTAGGAGCGCATCCACTCCTCCAGCTGCCGCAGGTGCTCCGGGTTGTCCCGTACGGCTGACAGCGGGACCTGGTGGGCACGCCAGGTGCCCTCCACGGGCAGGCCGTCCACCTCGGCGGGGCCGGTCCAGCCCTTCGGGGTGCGCAGCACGATCACGGGCCAGCGGGGCCGGTCGGTGCTGCCTCCGGCGCGGGCGGCCTGCTGCGCGGCGGCGATCCGGTCCAGGGCCGTGTCCACGGCGTGCGCCATCGCGCGGTGTACGGCGGCCGGGTCGTCGCCGGACACGTGGATCGGGTCGTGGCCGTAGCCGTGCATGAGGGCGTCGAGTTCGGTGCCGGGCAGCCGGGACAGCACCGTCGGGTTGGCGATCTTGTAGCCGTTGAGGTGCAGGATCGGCAGGACGGCGCCGTCGTGGACCGGGTCGAGGAACTTGTTGGAGTGCCAGGCGGCGGCGAGCGGCCCGGTCTCCGCCTCTCCGTCGCCGATCACGCAGGCGACCAGCAGGTCCGGGTTGTCGAGGGCGGCGCCGTACGCGTGGGAGAGCGCGTAGCCGAGCTCACCGCCCTCGTGGATGGAGCCCGGGGTCTCCGGGGCGACGTGGCTCGGCACACCGCCGGGGAAGGAGAACTGCCGGAAGAGCCGGGCCATCCCGGCCGCGTCCTGCGTGACGTCCGGATAGACCTCCGTGTACGAGCCCTCCAGCCAGGAGTTGGCCAGGACGGCCGGACCGCCGTGGCCGGGGCCCCAGACGCACAGGGCGTTCAGGTCGCGGGCCTTGATGACGCGGTTGAGGTGGGTGTGGACCAGGTTGAGTCCGGGCGAGGTGCCCCAATGGCCGAGCAGGCGCGGTTTGACGTGCTCGGGGCGCAGCGGCTCGGTCAGGAGGGGGTTGGCCATGAGGTAGATCTGCCCGACGGCGAGGTAGTTCGCCGCGCGCCAGTGGGCGTTCAGCGTGGTGAGCTCCTCCTCGGTGAGCCCGGCGCTCTCCGGTTGCGTGTCGACGGACATCACGACTCCTTTCGGGTGTCGGGGCGGAGGCGGTGACGGCATGGCGTGGCGGTCGGCGGTGGCGGGCGGCGGGCGAAGCGGCGGCGGTTCTTCCGCCCTGGGTGCACCGACTACCACCCTCGGCGGCCGGCGGGATGCCCGACAGGGCCGTTCGGGCCACACCACGGGGCGGAGTGGACCCACACGGCCCTGCGTCGGATCCCCTGGCCTCGCGGACGCGGCGGCAGGAGCGCCAGCGGCAGCGGCAGGCGGCCGCGGACATGCAGAAGGCCCCGGCCTCCTTGAGGAGGCCGGGGCCTTGATCGAGCGCTGGGCAGGCCTTGCACCTGCATCCCCCCACAGGAAGTGGGGTGCCTTTCCTTGGACCACCAACGCCAGTCCCACCACCGCTTCTTGCGGCGGCGAGCTCGGGATCGATCATAGCGCACCCGGGTGATGCCCGGACACCCCGGCAGGTGCGCCCCTGCGGAGAGGACGCCCACGGCCAACAATGGGACTACGCGCCTCCCGGGCACCGGGTCCGGCGTTGGCCGAAGTTCGCCCCGGCGGTCTCGACAGGAAACGACCCCCTCCCTACAGTCCCGGTCTGCCCCGCCCAGAGCGACAGCCGTCGGGGCTGGGGCCCACCGAGAGGAGCCACTTTTGAAACGCCGGATCGCCTCCGTCCTCAGCGTTGCCGCGCTCGCGGTCGGAGTACTGGGTGTCACCGCGCCGTCGGCGAGTGCGGCGCCCGGAGGATGCTCGTACACTTCGTCGTCCTATCGGCCGACCCTCCAGCAAGGCAGCACGGGAGCGGCGGTGAAACAGGCGCAGTGCCTGTCGAACATCTGGGGCGGAGTCCCCAAGCTGACCGTCGACGGCATCTTCGGCAGCCGCACCCAAACCAAGATCAAGTGGATCCAGGGCTGTCACGGCCTCGCCAAGGACGGCATCGTCGGCCCCAAGACCTGGGCCGTCCTCTACGACCCCGTTCCGGACTGCTACGACCCCTACCCGGGGTAGACCGCCGCCGGCCTGCACCGACCGCCCGGACCGAGCACCGTGTCGTGCCTCGGCCCGGGCAGTCTCGTTTTCCGATGCCCGACGGCTTCCCCGCCCTCCGCCCACCGCCCACGACAAAGCACCTTCCGCCATTCACAAGTTGAAGCTGCGTCGAAAAACCCGGTCGATGAAACGCAGGAAAGCGGCTGAATTGCACGGATCCGTTGGGGATGGCAACGTTGTCATCTCGTTAATAATTCACTTCTTGACGATGGCTGGAAAGCCCAGTTGACTGCCTCTACCTCGGCCGCAAGGACACGGCCCTGTCATGGAGGTTTACATCGTGAACACGCATCTGGGCCGTGCCGCCGTTGCCGTCGCCGCTTCCGCGATGGCCGTCTCGCTCACCGCCTGCGGCAGTGCGGAGGACGGCGACGGAAGACCGGGCGGCTCCGCCAAGGGCGACGAGATCAAGGTCGGCCTGCTGCTGCCGGAGAACCAGACCGCGCGTTACGAGAAGTTCGACAAGCCGCTCATCGAGAAGGAAGTCGCCAAGTTCACGCGCGGCAAGGGCGAAGTGGTCTACGCCAATGCCAAGCAGGACGCGGCCGTCCAGAGTTCTCAGGTCGACATCATGATCACCAATAAGGTGGACGTCCTGATCATCGACGCGGTGGATTCCAAGGCCATCGCCGGCGCGGTCAAGAAGGCCAAGGAGGCCGGCATCCCGGTCGTCGCCTACGACCGCCTCGCCGAGGGCCCGATCGACGCCTACACCTCCTTCGACAACGAGGACGTCGGCCGGATCCAGGGCAAGGCGCTGCTGGAGGCGCTGGGCGACAAGGCCAGGGACGGCCAGATCGTCATGATGAACGGTTCGGTCACCGACCCGAACGCCAAGCAGTTCAAGTCCGGGGCGCATTCCGTCCTCGACGGCAAGGTGACCGTCGGCAGGGAGTACGACACCGTCGAGTGGAAGCCGGAGAACGCCAACACGAACATGGCTGCGGCTCTCACGGCGCTCGGCAAGACCAGGATCGTCGGCGTCTACTCGGCCAACGACGGAATGGCGGGCGGCATCATCACCGCCCTCAAGGCCGCCGGGGTCACCAACCTTCCCCCGGTCACCGGCCAGGACGCCGAGCTGGCCGGTGTGCAGCGGGTCGTCGCGGGCGACCAGCACATGACCGTCTACAAGCGGTACGCCCCCGAGGCCGCGGCCGCCGCGGAGATGGCCGTCGCCCTCGCCAAGGGCGAGCGCATCGACGGGATCATCAACCAGAAGGTGGACAGCCCCACCACCAAGGGCGTGCCGTCGGTGCTCGTCCCGGGTATCGCGCTCACCAAGGACAACGTCAGGACCACCGTGGTCGAGGACGGCGTCTACACGATCGCCGAAATCTGCACGGACAAGTACAAGGCCGCCTGCGAGGAGATCGGCCTGAAGCAGTAGGCGGAGCCCCGGAGGCTCCGGAGCCTCCGCGCTCGGGCAGGGGTGCGTGCCCGGCGCGGTGGACTTCGGCGAACCGGCCCGGCGGCCGGCACGGCTGATGTCCGCCTCGCGGCGGCCGGCGGCCGGCGCCCGGCACCGGATGAACCGGGCGGACTTCGCGCAGGCCGCCCCGTTCGGGTGAGCCGCCCCGTTCGGGTGAGCCGCCCCGTTCGGGTGAGTTTCAGCGCGGTCCGCCCCGGTCACGCCGCCGGATTCGGACAACCGCAGGGGTTCCGGCGCGGTCGAAGCCCTTCCGGGGGCTTGTCCGCGGGACGACTGGGCAGCATGTTCGTCGCCCTCCCCGCCCCCCGTTGGAAGGAGACCCGAGCGTGCGCCCTGCTGCCTCCGGCGAACCGCACGGAACCGCTGCCCTGCTGGTCGATTCGCGCGGCAGGTACCTGCTCCGCCTCCGTGACGCGAACAAGCAGCCCATCTGCGATCCCGGCACCTGGTCCCTCCCCGGCGGGAACCGCGAGGCGGGCGAAAGCTGCCGGGAAGCAGTGGAGCGCGAGCTGCTGGAGGGGACCGGCCTGGTGCTGCCCCTGGAGCCGTTCGCGGTGGTCGACGCCCGCGGCCCCGACGGGGCCAGTGGCCGTGTCCAGGTCTACCTCGGGCACTGGGACGGCAACGCCGACGCCCTCCCCCTCACCGACGGGGTCGTCTTCCGGCACTTCGAGCCCGAGCGGATCCCGTATCCGGCCATGTGCCCCTGGACGCAGGAGGCCATCGACCTCCACCGGAGCGCCGAGCCGCGGCCACCGGTACGGGTCCGGGGCGGAAGCGGCGGCGGAGGGCGGGCGCGGCCGCACCTCATCGGTGTCCACCTCTACCTGGAGCGGGCGGGCGCGGTGCTGCTGGGGCTGCGGCACCCCGACGCCGCGTACGGGGGCGCCGCGCACCACTTCCTCGCCGGGCACTGCGAACAGGAATCCGCGGTGAGTTGTCTGGTCAGGGAAGCGGAGGAGGAGGCCGGTCTCGTGATCGACCCGGCGGACACCGAACTGGCCCATGTCGTGCACGTGGTGGACCACCCGGGCGGGCAGCCGCGGATTCAGCTCGTCTTCCGCGCCCGCCGCTGGCGGGGAGAGCCCGAGGTGCGCGAGCCGGACCGCTGTGTGTCCTGGGGCTGGTGGCCGGCCGACGCGCTCCCGGACCCGATCGTCCCGTACGCCCGGACCGCGATCGAGGGGATCCGCGCCGGACGCCCGTACAGCGAACTCGGTTGGGGCTGAGGCGTCATGGTGAGTCTGCCCGGTGACGCTTCCGCTGCCTCCGCCCCGCCGCGATCGTCGAAGCCCGTGCCGCCCGTGCCGCCCGTGCCGCCCGAGCAGCCCGAGCAGCGGCAGCCGTCCGATCCGCACACCGGAAGCGCCCCGCACGCCGGAAGCGCCCCGCACGCCGGAAGCGCCCCGCCCCGCCGCGAGCGCTACGCGCTGCCCGTCGACGTCCACCTGATCCTGCGCCGCGACGGCGAAAAGGGCCCGGAGGTCCTGCTGTCCCGGCGCGCCGGACCGGTGTACGCGTCCGGTCTGTGGCACCTGCCGTCGGGACACCTGGACGGGCCCACGACGACATGGTGGAAGGGGTGATCCGTGAGGCCGCGGAGGAGACCGGCATCGTCATCGACCGCGTGGACGTGGCGCTGGCGACCACGGTCCACCACCGCAGCCCCCGCGGCCGGGCCAGGATCGGCGTGTTCTTCGAGGTCCGGCGCTTCGCCGGCGAGCCGCGGGCCATGGAGCCCGCCGTCTGCGACGCCATGAGCTGGTACCCCCTCGATGCGCTGCCGGAGCCGATGGTGGCGTATTGCCGGGCCGGCTTGGACGCGTACTGCGGCGGCCATCCCGGCGCCGTCCACTTCCAGCAGCCCGGCGAGCCCGTCCCCCCACCGGGAGGACGGGCAGCACTCGACCCGGACCCGCCTCCTGACCGGGACCGGGCCCTCCCCCGTGGCCGGCCCGTCGCGGGCGCTGTTGGCCTTCGCGGAGCGCGCGGTGGGGCGTATCGCCGGGGCCGAGGACGTCTCCTGGGCCCGGCAGGGGAACAAGGTCTGGCGACTCACCAGCGCCGGCGGCGGGACCTGGTACCTCAAGCGGCACGCGGGGCCCCGTTTCCACCAGCGGGAGGTGGCCGCGTACCGGCAGTGGGTTCCCGCGCTCGGCGGCAGGGCGCCGCAGCTCGTCGCCGCGGACGAGGAACTCCACGCCGCCGCTCTCGCGCCCCTCGGGCTGGTGCTCACGCACGGGGATCTCCAGCCGATTCACTAGGCAAGTGCGTTGTCGGGATCAAAGTTGTCGGGTCAAAGTTGGGCCGCCACAGGTGATTCTTGGCCAGCCAAAGAGCGACCAGCAGCCGTGCGTGGATCGCCCCACGCAGCAATGCCGGCTCACTGGGTGCTCACAAACCTCCTGCCGAACTGCTTCTCGACCGTCGCCACCGGGGCGGCTGCCGCGAGGGCTCACTCCCGGCTTGGGCAGATCACGCGGTACGCGCGGGGACCTTGGCCGTCTCCGAGCGGAAGCCGTGGCCCACCTCGGGAGCGAGGCCGTGGTAGTGGCGGAAGTTGTAGATGAGCGGGCTCCACATCTCGGGGTCGACGTGGTGCGTGCCGGGGACGACGATGCGTTCGTGGGCGTGGACCCGGAGCACCTCGCACTCGACGGCGAAGAAGCGGCCCTGGCCGCCCGGGTTCAGTGCGACGGCCCTGGCCTCGAGCTGGAGTGGGGACTCGGCGACGCGGGGCGGCCGTACGAGATCGGAGGGGTGCGGGGTGAGTCCGGCGGCGGCGAACTTGTCGGGCTCGTAGCGGTAGACCGCCCGCTTGCTCTCAGGGACGGGGTTGGCGCCGGTGAGCGGCGCGAGGCGCTCGACCTGCTCCCACAGCTCGGGGAAGGCGAGGTTGATCACCACGTCCGACCGCTCGGCCAGGTTCCGCAGCGTCTGGTTCTCGCTGCCCAGGCCGAGGACGACGTTCTGTCCCAGGGCCCAGGCGGAGGAGATGGGGGCGAGGTTGAAGGTGCCGTCCTCGTTCTCGGTGGTAAGCAGGACCACCGGGGTTCCGAAGTAGAGGATGCTCGGGCGGATCACTCGATGCGTGTCAGTCGTCATGCAGAAGACGCTAGGCGCGCGACCTTTCGATGGGCATCGAAGTGACGGTTGCCGACAATGGACCTGTGACCAGCACCGACGTGTACGCCGAAGAGCCGGATCTCGCCGCTCTGGCAGCCCTCCTGGCCGACCGGACGCGCGCTGCGTTCTGTCTCGCCCTGCTGGACGGCCGGGCCTGGACGGCGACCGAACTGGCGGGCCTCGCGGGCGTCGCGCCGTCCACCGCGACGAGCCACCTCAACAAGCTGGTGGCTGGCGGCCTGCTGGCCGAGGAACGCAAGGGCCGCAACCGCTATGTCCGGCTCGCCGATCCGGGCATCGCCGAGATGATCGAAGCACTCGCCGCACGGGCCCCTCAGCATCCGGTGCCGGTGCGTTCCCTCACCGCGGCCCGCCGTCACCGGGATCTGGCCTTCGCCCGTATCTGTTTCGACCACCTGGCCGGCTCGCTGGCCGTCGCGATCACGGACGCGATGACCGCCGAAGGGTTTCTGGCCTGGGACTACGGGCCGACGCTCACCGCCGCGGGAGCCCGCTGGATGAGATATCTCGGCATCGTCGACGAACCCACCGCATCGTCGCCCCGCCCACATGTGCGGACGTGTATCGACTGGACCGAGCAACGGCTTCACTTGGCGGGCGGTGTCGGGGCCGCGGTCTTCCGGCACGCGGTCGAGCAGTCCTGGCTGGTCCACGCGCGCGACACGCGGGTCTTGAAGCTGACCGACGACGGCCGCAGCGCACTCCGCCTGCACCTGCGGATGACGGACGCGGCCCTCACGGCTGACTGAAGCCCGCACCCGCCCGCCCGTCGAGGCACGGCAGCAGGGACGCCGCGCGTTCGCCGTGCGGATCGTCACCGCGACAGTGCAGTTCGCCATGGTTCGTGGTCGCTCTGGCACAGCCGCCCAGCGATCTCGGCGATTCCGCTCACCTTCCGTGCCGATGGCGCGACCCAGCCCCCTGGCGCGCGAGGAAGGTCTCCTGTGCGCTCGAAGATGTCCAGGAGGTTCGCCAGATGATGATCCGGATCTCCGACCGGGACCTTGCAGGCTCGGAAGCGCGCCAGGAGATCCTGTCCGGCTCGAACCCGGTCCCGCGCCACTCGAACGTCGTGCCGCAGCGCGGTCATGATCCGCTGCATGGACACGTCATCGTAGGCCGACACGTCAGCGATGTCAGTCACCTCAGGCAGCCGCTGGTCCTGCGGTTCGGGGAGCCGCCCGCCGCGGTGCTCCTTCGTGCCCGGCTCGTGGAGGGCCTCGTGGAGGAGGGCTGGGCGGACACCCCGGAGCTGCGGGAGGCGTTCGCCCGTGTACCCCGGCACGCCTTCCTCCCCGAGCAGCCGCTGGACCTCGCCTACGCCAACGAGGCCGTCGCCGCCGCAGTCGCCGGTAAGCCGGGCGGATCGGGCGGATCCGGTGGATCGGGCGGATCGGCCGGACCCCGCCCCTGGACGCGCCCGCTGTCCCAGCCCGAGGTGCAGGCCGTCATGCTCCGGCGCGCCGATCTGCGTCCGGGCCAACGGGTGCTGGAGATCGGGGGCGACGGCTACAGCGCCGGCCTGATCGCCGAACTGGTCGGTGAGAGCGGGTCCGTGGTGTCCGTGCAGACCGATCCGTACGTCCACGCGCGGACCGTCCGCTTCGTGGCGGAGACCGGGTACGCCGACCGCGTACGGCCCGCCCTCGACGGCGGCACGCACGGGGTCCGGGCGCATCTGCTGCCCGCGGGCGGGTTCGACGCCGTCCTGGTCACCGCCGCAGCCGACGACGTACCGACGGCCTGGCGCGACCGGCTCGCCGAGGGCGGCCGGCTCGTGCTCCCGCTCCGCCTCGGCGGCTGTACCCGGGTGATCGGGTTCACCAAGCGCCGCGGGGTGCTGTACTCCGGCGCCGTCAGCCCGTGCGGGCCCGTGCCGATCGGGGAGACGGGGTACGGGATCCGCTGGGAGGACACTCCGCCCCGGCCGCTCGACGGACTTGAGCGGGCCGTTGCGGGCAGGGAATCCGGCAGGGAATCCGACGGGGGATCCGTCGAGCAGTGGACCGGTGTGACCGTACGCGGCGGCGAGTCGCGGGAGGCTCTGGAGCTGTGGCTGGCCACCACCCTGACCGGGTTCTGCCGGCTGACCGGCGACGGCAGGCGGCCGGGGGCCCTCCGGCTGCCGGACGGGCACGAAGCCGCGGCGGTGGTCACGGGCGGATCGTTGGCCTGCCTGGTGCAGCGCCGTACCGAGCACGACGACGAGTCGACGGGCGCGGCCCGTTGGGAGTTCGGGGTGCAGGCCGTCGGCCCGGACGGCAAGTCGGCCGCGGACGCCATGGCGGCCGCCGTCCTGGCCTGGGACCGGGAGCTCCGCGAGCAAGGTACTGACCCGACCACCCCGGCCCTGACCCCGATCCTGGCCCCGCTCCTGACCCTGGCCGTGTATCCGGCCGGAACCCCCGGACGACCGGCTGCCTGCGGGGCACGTCGTGGACAAGCCGCGCTGCCGGATCGTGTGCCGGTGGCTTCCCGCCCGCGGCGGAGGCGAGGAGGCCGTCCGGTGAGCGCAGCCGTCACGCCCCTGCCCAGCCTGCTCGCGGGACGCGCACGGCCGGCTGACCGGTCACCCGACCGCGTCCACACGCACCGCGTGGCACCGCCGGCCGTGGGCCCGCTCCTGACCCGGTTGGGGAAGCCGGTCGGTTCCGTGCCGGACGAGCACGTCACGGCGGCTGTGGACGTACGGCCCCGGCTGGAGGTCCCCCTCGGCCCCCTCGGCCCGGCTCGTGTCCGGATGTGACGGAACACCGTCATTGCGGCCGCGGGCGACGGGCCTGACGATGGGTGCATGTCCACGACCCGTCGCGTCGTCATCGCGGTCTTCCCCGATGTCGACCTCCTCGATGTCACCGGCCCGGCCGAGGTGTTCGCGCTGGCCAACCGGGAGACCGGCGGCCGGGCGGGCTACCGTGTGCAGTTGGCGGGCCCGGCCTCCGGCGCGGTCGCCACGTCGGCGGGCGTACGGCTCGTCACGGACCTCACGTTCGCCGAGGTGGACGGCGTATTGGACACACTGCTGGTGCCCGGCGCCGTGGACCTCCACCCCGACGGGCCGGTCGCCCGGACCGACCCGGACGTGGTGGCCTGGATCAAGACGACCGCGCCGCTGGCCCGGCGGGTGGCGTCGGTGTGCGTGGGCGCACACCTGCTGGCCGAGGCCGGGCTGCTGGACGGCAAGACGGCCACCACCCACTGGTCGACGGCCGCGCAGCTGGCGGCCGACCACCCGGCGGTGGCCGTCGACCCGGACCCCATCTTCGTACGGTGCGGGAACGTGTGGACCGGCGCCGGGATCAGCGCCTGCATGGACCTCGCCCTGGCGATGGTGGCCGAGGACCTGGGCGAGGAGGTGGCCCTGGCGGTCGCGCGCCAGCTGGTCATGTACCTCAAACGGCAGGGCGGCCAGAGCCAGTTCTCGGTCCCGCTGAGCCGGCCCGCCACTTCCCGCCGGGACATCGACGAGCTGCGGATGTTCATCTCCGACCACCTGGACGGAGACCTCTCCACGGCGGCCCTCGCGGAGCGGATGCGGCTGAGCGAACGCCACTTCGCCCGGGTCTTCCGCCAGGAGACCGGCACCACGCCGGGCGTCTACGTCGAAGCCGCCCGGGTGGAGGCGGCCCGCCGCCTGCTGGAGAGCACCGACCAGCCCCTGGACCGGGTCGCGGCCGCCTGCGGACTGGGCTCGGTGGAAACCCTGCACCGGGCGCTGCGCAAGCAGATCGGCACCACCCCGGCGGCCTACCGCCGCCGCTTCCGTACCACCACCGGCTGACGCCTCCCCTGTTCGCGAGCGGACCCCGGCCGGCCTTGCCGTGCCCGAGCCCGCCGTCTTCCCCTGTTCTGCCCTGCCCTCACCCAAGGAGAACCTGCCATGACCGCCGCGACCGCTTCGACCCGCCTGCGTGACGTGATCGGCCTCGACAACGGGCTGCCCCGGCTCGCCAACGCCACCCTGGTCCTGATCGACTTCCAGAACACCTACCGCAGCGGCGTGATGGCCCTCGAGGGCGCCGCCCCGGCCCTCGCCGCCGGGGCGCGCCTGCTGGCTGCCGCCCGCGCCGCGGGAGCACCGGTCATCCACGTCGTCAACGACGGCGGCGAGGGCACCCCGTACGACATCCGCGCCGAGATCGGCGCCATCAGTGCGGAGGTCGCGCCCGTCGACGGCGAACCCGTCGTCGTGAAGCAGCTCCCCAACGCCTTCCACGACACCGGCCTGGAGCAGACCCTGCGCGAGCTGGGCGCGGGCAGGGACCTGGTGCTGGCCGGTTTCATGACCCACATGTGCGTCGCGGCCACCGCCCAGGGCGCCTTCACCCTCGGCTACCGTCCCACCGTGGTCGCCGAGGCCACCGCCACCCGGCCGCTGCCCGCCCCCGACGGTACGGTCCTGCCCGCCGCCACCCTCCAGGCAGCCGCCCTGACCACCATCGCCGACCTCTTCGGCACCGTGGCCCCGACCGTCGACGACCTCACCGATCCGGTCGGGGTCTCGTGAACCTTTCTGCCTCGGACACCGACCGTCTTGGCGGGACGTGCCGCGAGACAGGAAGGTGCGGTGAGCGGGGGCGGGCGGCGCGACGAGCGGTGGTGCGCTGCCGGCTCGGTGAGCGGGACGCTCTGCGGCAAGACGCCTCCTGAACCCGGACTCCTGAACGCCCGACGAAGCCATCGAGGCGCCCGGCCAGGGCCAGATCGTCCGGATGGGCGTGCACGTACGCGGCCGGGAGACGTCCGCCTCGTCCCGGGCCGGCGTCCGCGGCCCGAGCTCACCCCAGAGGTTCCCCCTGCCGGGACACGCCCCCGAGCGCGTCAATCGGGAGGCCCGCGAGGAGCTGCCGCCTACGCTCCCGGCATGAGCGTCAAGAGGGCGGCGGTGGCCGACGAGATTTTCGACCGGTTGGACACGAACGGGGACGGGGTGCTGACCGCGGCGGACTACCGGGCCAGCGCCGAGCAGCTGCTGCAGTCGTACGGCATGGGGCCGAGCTCGCCGAAGGGGCGCGCCCTGATCGAGGCGAACCAGGCGCTGTGGGAGCGGCAGGCCGAGCTGGTCGACCGCGATCGCGACGGGAGGATCGACCGGCAGGAGTACCGGGAGTGGTTCGACTCCCTGCCGGCCTCGGAGGCGGCCTCGCGCGCGCCCTCGGGCTCGCCGGAGGTGATGGCGGTCCTGCACGCGCAGTTCACCGTGGCCGACCGGGACGCGGACGGGCTGATGGGCCTCCACGACTTCACGGTGTGGCGGGAACTCAAGGGGGTGCCCGTACGGGAGGCGACCGCCGCGTTCGAACTCATCGACTCGGACGGCGACGGCGCGATCAGCTGGCCGGACTTCACCGGCGCGGCGGCCGCGCACGGGCTGGAGGCACTCCTGTACGGGCCGGGGCGGGGGTAGGCCTGACGCGGGCGGAGGCAAGGCGCGCATGCCGGCACGGACCCCGGCCCGGCCCCGGCGCAGATGAACCGGAACCGAAACGATCTTGATGGGCGTCTTTCCTGTCACGTGACCGACCACCACGAGCAAGACAGAGGAGAGGCTGACGTGAAGACACCGGGAGCCATACCGTCCCGTCGCGCACTGCTGACCGCCGGGGCGGGGGCGGTGCTGGCGGTGGCACTGCCGGCGGGCACCGCCCGTGCCGCCTCGTCGCACCGCGCCGGGGGCGTCGTGGCGCAGCTGCGCGGGCTGGAGCGCGAACACGGGGTCCGGCTGGGGGTGTACGCCAGGGACACCGCCACCGGCAGGACCGTCCTGCACCGCGCCGACGAGCTCTTCCCGATGTGCTCGCTGTTCAAGACGGTCGCCGCGGCGGCCGTGATGCGGGACCTCGACCACGACGGCACCTACCTCGCCAAGCGCATCCACTACACGCGGCAGGACGTCATCGACGCCGGCGGCGGTGAGATCACGCAGGACGAGAAGAACATCGCGAGCGGCCTGACGGTGGCCGAGTTGTGCTCCGCCGCCATCGCCCAGAGCGACAACGCGGCCGGCAACCTCCTGCTGCGCGAGCTGGGCGGCCCCACCGCGGTCACCCGCTTCTGCCGTTCCATCGGAGACCGCACGACCCGGCTCGACCGGTGGGAGCCCGCGCTGAACTCGGCCGAGCCCTCGCGGGTGACCGACACCACCAGCCCCCGCGCGATCGGGATGACGTACACGCGGCTCGCACTCGGCGACGCGCTGTCCCCGCGGCACCGGGAGCAGCTGAACCGCTGGCTGCTGGCCAACACCACGAGCAGCGAGCGGATGCGCAAGGGCGTGCCCGCGGAGTGGGCCCTCGGGGACAAGACCGGCGCCGGCTCGTACGGGACCAACAACGACGTGGGCATCGCCTGGCCGCCGGGACGGCCGCCGGTGGTGCTGTCCATCCTCACCACCAAGCCGGAGGCGACCGCACCGCGGGACAACGCCCTGATCGTCAAGACGGCGGCCCTGCTGACGGAGACGCTGGTCTGACGGAGACAGTGGCCTGAGGCGGCCGCCACGGCAGCGGCGGGCGGCCTCCACCGGCATCGCGTGTGGAGGCCGCCCGCTTCCCGTATGTGTTACGGGGCCATCTCGTAGGCCCCGGACAGGGCTTCGACGCGGGCCCAGACGCGGGCCGAGCGCGCCTCGTCGACGACGGGGCGGCGCACCGCGCCCAGCGCCCAGGCCTGCTGGTCCGCCGTGGCCGAGTCCTTGCCGTACAGCTCGACGGCGTGCCCGGAGAAGTCGCGGACGAGGACGGAGAACAGCTCGTCGAGGACGTCCTGGTCCAGGCCGGTCAGGCGGGCCTGCTCCAGGATCAGCTGGGCGTGCACGACCAGCGCGAAGAGCTGGCCGACGGAGAGCAGGAAGTCGAGGTCGCGGCTCTGCTGCTCGTCCGGGGCCATGGTGGCGACGAACTCGCACAGGGCGTCCGCCTGCTCGCGGAACCGGGCCGCGTTCGGCACCTCGGCGTACGCGTCGAAGGCGGGCCGCCAGTCGTGGAAGCGTACGGAGCCGAGGCCGCGGGCCGGGCCCTGCCGGAACAGGAAGTCGTCGTCGGCCGCGTCGAGGCGGGTCGGGACGGCCGGGTACTCGACCGGCTCCAGCAGGTGGTTGCGCATGAACTTGAGGATCAGCGCGAGGTTGACGTGGACCGTGCCCTCCAGCTTGGGCAGGCCGCGGATCTCGACGGCCGCCTGGGCGAAGTAGTTGTCCTTCTCGAAGCCCTTGGCGGCGATGACGTCCCACATGAGGTCGATGACCTTCTCGCCCTCCGTGGTCACCTTCATCTTCGTCATCGGGTTGAAGAGCAGGTAGCGCCGGTCGTCGGGGCCGGCCGAGCGGAAGTAGTCGACGGCGCGGTCGCTGAACAGCTTCATGCCGACCAGGCGGACGTAGGCGTCGGCCAGCTCGCGGCGCACGTGCGGGAAGGCGGTGACGGGGCGCCCGTAGAGGATGCGGTTGTGGGCATGGGTGACCGCCTCGTACATCGCGTGTTCGCAGATGCCGATCGTGGCGGTGCACAGGTTGAACTTGCCGACGTTGACGGTGTTGAGGGCGGCGTCGAAGGCGGCGCGGCCGGTGTGCAGGACGTCCTCGGCGGCCACCGGGTAGTCCTCGAGGCGGAACTCGCTGACGTACTTGGAGGAGTCGACGACGTTCTTCACGAGGTGGTAGTTCGGGTGGCGGCTGTCGGCGGCGAAGAACACGTAGCCGTCCGGGCCCTCGACGTCCGTGCGGCGGCCGAAGACGGAGACCAGGCCGGCGGCGTTGCCGTTGCCGATGTAGTACTTGGAGCCGGTGGCCCGGAAGCCGCCGGCTGCGTCGGTGGACGGCTCCAGCAGCATGTCGGTGGAGTAGATGTCGGCGCCGTGGGCCTTCTCGGAGAGGCCGAAGGCGAACACCTCGCCCTGGGAGAGGAGTTCCGCGGCGCGGGCCCGCACGGCGGCGTTGTCGCTCTGCCAGACCGGGCCGAGGCCGAGGATGGTCACCTGCCAGGCGTACCAGTAGTCCAGGCCGTAGAAGCCGAATATCTCGTTGAGGGCGGCGATGCGGGCGGTGTCCCAGCGCTTGTCGCCCTCGCCCTCGCCGGCCGCGGAAGCCGGGGTGAGGAAGGTGGCGAACAGGCCCTCCTTCGCGGCGAACGCGATGAAGTCCGCCAGCCAGGCGCGGGAGCGGTAGTCCTCGATCAGCTTGCGCTTGCCCCGCTCCTCGAACCAGTCGACGGTGGCGCGCAGCAGCCTGCGGGTCTCGGGGTCGAAGTGCGCCGGGTCGTACGTGTGCGGGTTGAACAGCAGCGGATCGGTCATGGAGGTTCGCCTTCCGAGGGGTTGGGAGTCGAAGGGTTGCGCGGGAGGGCGGCTGCGCGGGTACGCAACCGCGCGGTGGCGGGTACGTCGCGGGGCGGGCGGTGGGGTTCAGCCGGTCGGGGCCGGCGGTGCCGCGCCGAGCCGGCGGAGGGTGGCGAGGACGTCGTCGAGCCAGGCGACGGTCATCCGCTCGTAGGCGATGCCGCCGCGCAGCACGACGTGCTGGAGTTCCCGGCCGGGGTCGAGCGGTGCGGGGGCATCGGGTCCGGTGAAGTCGCGCAGCTCGCCGGCGAGGTAGTGGGCGAGGCGGTCGCTGTGCGCCCGGCGGTGCCGTTCGACCTCGCCGATCAGCGCGGCGGGGTCGTCGAAGGCGGCGCCGCGGATCTTCACGGCGAGTTCGTGGCGGAGGCTCTCGGGTTCGATCGGGTCGTGCAGC
Organism: Streptomyces sp. NPDC043854; assembly: GCF_056436005.1. Classification (NCBI taxonomy): domain Bacteria; kingdom Bacillati; phylum Actinomycetota; class Actinomycetes; order Kitasatosporales; family Streptomycetaceae; genus Streptomyces; species Streptomyces sp. NPDC043854. The sequence goes on along the minus strand of NZ_JBWKDK010000050.1, from coordinate 22,840 downwards.
CACCGGGAGAGGGCGGCGCGGCCGGGGCCAGCGACGGAGTACACCTTCTTGTCCGGCCGGCCCTGCTGCGGGACCTCGCGGACGGCGAGCATGCCGTCGGCCTCCATGCGCTTGAGGACGCGGTAGATCTGCTGGTGGGTGGCGGTCCAGAAGTAGCCGATGGACCGGTCGAACCGGCGGGCCAGCTCATAGCCGGAGCCCGGCTTCTCCAGCAGGGAGACGAGGATCGCGTGGTCGAGCGCCATACGGTGATCCTGCTATGCAACTCGTTGCATAGACAAGCGGGCGGGGCAGGGTGAGACGCGGCTCACCCGAAGCGCGGAACCGGGACGGGTCCGCCCCAACGCAAAAATCTGTGCCGGAGAGCGATGAGTTCGGCCGGCCGGAGCGGTCTGCCTTCCTGACAGCACTCACCTGGAGGAGCCCACCATGACCGAGATCGTGACCCGCATCCTGGAATCGACCGGCGCCACGGTCACGTACGACGTGCGCGGCGCGGACGGCGGAGCCGGGCGGGCCGGCCGGCCGCCGGCCCTGTTCCTCCTCGGCTCGCCGATGGACGCCGCCGGGTTCGGCACGCTTGCGTCGCACTTCACTGACCGGACCGTGATCACGTACGACCCGCGGGGCGCCGGCCGGAGCCTCCGCACCGACGGCGCGGCGGAGACGCTGCCCGAGGAGCACGCCGAGGACCTGCGGCGGGTCATCGAGGCCGCCGGTCCGGCCCCGGTCGACGTGTTCGCCAGCAGCGGCGGAGCGGTCAACGGGCTGGCCCTGGTCGCGCGCCATCCGGAGCTGGTGCGGACCCTCGTCGCGCACGAGCCGCCGACGGCGCAGGTCCTGCCGGACCGGGAGGCGGCGCTCGCGGTGTGCGAGGACATCCACACGACGTACCTGCGGGACGGGATGGGGTCGGCGATGGCCAAGTTCCTCGCGGCGGTCATGCGGACGGGCCCCTTCCCGGAGAACTGGCGGGACGAGCCCGCCCCGAACCCGGCCGACTTCGGGCTGCCGGCCGAGGACGACGGCTCGCGCCGGGACCCGCTGCTGGGGCAGAACATGCGCGGCTGCACCTCGTACCGGCCGGACTTCCCGGCGCTGCGCGCCGCTGGCACGCGGATCGTCCTCGCGGCGGGCAAGGAGTCGGAGGGCCAGTTCCCCGCGCGGGCCGCGGCAGGCGTCGCCGACGGCTTGGGCATCGGGCTGACGCTGTTCCCCAGCCACCACGGGGGCTTCCTCGGCGGCGAGTACGGCCAGCACGGGGACCCGGAGGCCTTCGCCGGGGCCCTGCGCGACGTACTGGACGGCGGCTGACGACCGACCGCCCGACCACCTGCCGACTGCCGACCGGCTGCCGACCGGCTGCCGACGACCGACTGCCCACTACGGATTGCCGTTCTTGAGGCGGCGGTTGACCTCCTCGTTCACGCGGCGGTTGAGTTCGGCCAGTTGCTCGGGGGTGTAGGCGGTCAGGTCGCCGACGTCCGGCGGGGCGCCCGGTGCCCGTTCCTTCGGTTTGGCGTCCTCGCGGCTTTTGAGCTCCTGCTCCTCCGGCGAGCCGGGGGCCGCGTACGCGCAGCGGATGAGCGCGCCGTCGGCGGCCTTCAGGCAGGACACCTCGCGGCCGCCGACCTGCCCCCTGCCCTCCACCCGGTAGCGGATGTTCTGTTCGCTGCCGATGGTGGCGGTCCAGGTGGTGCCGCCGGTGGGCACGACCTCGAACACCTGGTCGTCGTTGTAGCAGCAGACGTCCCGGTACTCGGCCTTGACGAGGGCGACGATCGCCTTGGGCGAGGGCCAGGTGGGGTCGAGCCGGTGGACGGTCAGCGGAGCCAGTCCGCCGCCCCGGTGCCGGGTCGGCACCGTCGAAACGGCCACGACGGAGCTCGCCTCGCCCTGCGGCGTGAGCGGGGCGACGTACGCGCTGCGCCCCGACCCGTCGCGGTACCGCAGGGTGAACTCCGACTCGTTGCCCTCGTTGGCGCCGTCCTCGGAGGCGTCCCAGCCGCTGCGCTCGAACCACCAGTCGGCGAAGCTGCCGACCGCGGCGGTCGACTCCCGCTGTCGGGCCGCCAGGCTCGTCGGATAGGAGGGGCCGGGCACTTCGGCCGTGTCGGTGGTGAGGGTCAGCCTTCCGGTGCGCCCGTTGTAGAGCGCGACTCCGGCGGGACGTTCCGTCACCACCAGGATCCCGGTCTGCCGTTTGAGGGGGACGACCACGACGGGGGTCTCCCCCGAGCACGTCACGTAGGCGTCGGAGGCCTCGAAGCGCACCCACCGATCCCGGGAAGATATCTTCCGGCCCAGATTGTGGCCGAACCAGCCGCCGATCCGCGCGTCCGCCACGCCCACGTCGAACGCGCAGCGCTGCCGGGAGCGGCCGCCGCCGCCCAGCGGAACCTCCTGGACCAGGCCGACCTCGTACCCGGTCAGCCAGCCGCGCCGCTCGACCAGGGTGGCGAACCTGTCCGCGTCGGGCAGGTAGGTGATGTCGGCTATCTCACCGGTGACATCGCCCAGGTGCGGTGCGGCCTGCGCCTTGCCGACCAGGTACGGGGACCGGGCCGCGAGGTCGGGCACCGGATCGGCCGCGATCCGGGTTCCGGCCATGTAGGCGCGGTCCTGGAGGTACGACCCGTAGACCAGCCAGGCCACCCCGATGGCCACCCCCACGACGGCGCCCAGGCACCCGAGGGTCTTCACCCCGTCGCCCGCCGGCGCGCCGCCGTTCCGGCGCAGCCGGCCGACCAGCCACGGCAGCGCGGCGAGCCCGGCGACCGCCGCCGCGGGCGGCGCCAGCGCGGCGAACGCCTTCCGCAGCTCCCATACCAAGATCGTGCTGAGGTACGGGGCGTACAGCGGTGCGAGCACCACGAGCAACACCAGTACGGCGGGTATCGCGATACGCAGAGCCCGGCCCATCAGCACCCTCCCCAGCCCTTCCCCAACCGGCCTCCCCCATTGTGTCCCGCCGGCCGGGCCGTGTCCGGGCTCCGCCGAAATCGCCGGGTCGGGTAGCGCCGGGTGCCGGTGCCCGAGGGAGCGGGGGTTGGCCGCGGCCTCCTTGAGGAACTCGGCCGGCCGCGGGGAACTCCTCCGGACGAACGGATCGTTCCGCCCCCCACGCGAACGGTCCGGGCGGCCGGCGGAGAGGCCGTGCGCACGCCCCGCTCCGGAGGGACGATGGACGAGGAGGGCCGCACCTCTGTGGCCGAAGTCGAACCCCGAAAGAAGGGACGCGCCATGCTTGCGGACAGCAGGGCATTCAGCGGCTTCTCGGTACGGCGGATCGAGGACGTCAAGGATTTCTACGGCTCGACGCTCGGGCTGCGGGTCTCGGAGGACAGCGGGATGCTGCTGCTCCACCTGGCCGGCGGCAACGACGTCCTGCTGTACCCGAAGGACAAGCACGAGCCCGCCACGTTCACCGTGCTGAACTTCCCCGTGCAGGACATCGACGAGGCGGTCGACGGCCTGGCGGCGCGGGGCGTGGTCTTCGAGCGGTACGAGGAATTCGACCAGGACGAGAAGGGCATCCTCCGCGAGGCCGAAGGCGGCCCCTCGATCGCCTGGTTCAAGGACCCCGCGGGCAACATCCTCTCGGTGCTCAAGGAGCGCTGAAGCCCCTCCTCCCGCCTGCTCCCCCGCCCGTCGGCGGCGGGTGGAACGGAATTCCGTCAGCCCGCAGGCATGCCGCGGCCCAACGGTGGTAGACGCAGGGAGTCCTTATCCAGGGGGGCCGGGAGGTTGTCGTGATTGTCCTCGGAGTGATTCTGCTGATCATCGGCTGGGCGACCGGGATCTCGATCCTGTGGACGATCGGCCTGATCCTCGTCCTTGTCGGCGTGGTGCTGTGGATACTCGGTGCGGCCGGGCACGCTGTGGCGGGCCGCAGACACTACTGGTGAGGCGGGTCCGCATGAGCGATCCGGTCCGGCTCCCCGGTGACGTGCCCGGTGACGTGCACCGGGGAGCGCGGGGGCGGAGGCAGGCGCGGCGCGAGGGGAGCGCGACGCGGTCCGGCCCGTGGCGGTCGGGCCGGGTGCGAAATCGGGTCAGAAGACGAAGACCTGGCTGCCGTTCAGGGTCGCGTTCATGGCGCAGCTGTTGGAGAAGGTGCGCTTCCAGGCGACGCGGCTGCCCTCCCACACCCCGTCGACGGTGATGGTGACGGGGTCGTAGTGCATCGGACACGCGCGGTCCGGGTTCGGGGCGGACAGCAGGCGGTCGAGGTTGCCGTCGGTGGACTTCAGGGCCGCACAGGCGGCCTTGGGGTCGGGGTGCGTCCCCTGGGCGCCGGGCGCGCAGCTGAGGGTGGAGGCACGCAGGAAGGTGGCGGTGGCGGCGTCGTCCCCCTTGGCGACGGCGAAGACCATGGCGGACGGGGCGTACAGGCTTGCGGGCTTGGCCTCCGCCATACCCGTGGCGCCGGCCACGCAGAGGAGGGCAGCGGCGGAGACGGCAGCGAAGCGGTAACGCACGACGGACCAACTTTCGATTCAAAGGTTGAGCGCGATACTTTCTTGCGATATCGCGTTTCGGCGTGGCCGAGTCTGCCCGACACGAAGGCGGGCCGCATATGCACGGCCGATTTACGGACACGGCGTTCGGATATCGGATACCGACCGGACGTTCGGCCAGCTCACACGGGGTGCGACCCCTGCGTAGCGGTCCGTCAACGCGCCGTGACGGGGGTGCCGACGTGCTGTCTTGAGGCTCCTGACCTGCTGTCGGCCGCTCGCGGTTCATCGAACGGCCATCCAGCTTGACCGGATCGGTGCGGTCCGGGGCCCGTGAAGGCGACCCGAAGGGCGAAAGGGGCGTACGCAGGGCCCCCGCCCGGCCTGCGGGTGCGGGCCGGGCCCCGATGGGGGAAGCTGGCGGTGGCCGTGGCACAGCCGTCGCCCCGGCGGAACGCAAGGGCAAGGCAAGGGCAAGGAGGGTCTCGTGGACACAGCGGGCACCCGTCGACGCACCGGCACCATCGCCGCCCGGGCGCGGACCGCGGCACTCCTGTGCGCGGCAGCCGCACTCGCCGTCGCATCCGTACCGACCGCCCGCGCAGCCGGACCCGGGCCCGGGGCCGCCCCTGCCCCCGCACCGGCGCCGCTCGTGGTGGTCGACTGCTTCGAGGAGCCGCAGGTGCGCCCCGAGGAGTACCTGCTCGCCTGCGGCGACGGCAACAACCGCCTCGTCGAACTGCGCTGGCACACCTGGGGCCCGACCACCGCGACGGCCACCGGCACCGACATGGTCAACGACTGCCGCCCGTACTGCGCGGCCGGCCGGTTCCGGGCGTACCCGGTGCAGGTCACCCTGAGCCGCCCGCAGCCGTGGCCCGAGCATCCGGGCACGCACCGCTTCACCGTGATCCGCCTGGTCTACCCCGAGGCCGCGCCGGAGCCGGTGCCGCACGACGTGAGCTACAAGCTGGTCTACTGAGTGAGCCGTGGCCGCGGCACGGTCCGCGGCCCACAGTCTGCGGAAGGCCGGGGGCCCGGCGAGTTCGGCGAGTTCGGCGACCAGGGCGCGGACCCGGGCACCGAACTCCGTCAAGGTCGGTGGAACAAATCACCCGTGCGGGCGGTCCCGCTGGCAGCAGCGCGGCCGAGGCGGCTTGCTGGTGGGATGAGACAACACATGCCGGGCAGGTCCCGGGCGGCCGGTCTGAGCACACCGCGGGCCGCGGGGTTCGCGGGGGTGGCCTTCGCCGTGCTGCTGGGAGCGGCGATCGTCCTCGTGCGGACGGCGCTGCCGTCGGGAGCCGGCGGGGAGGACATCACCCTCGACGAAGCCGGGCGGTCCGGCGTGACCGCGGCGGTCCACATGGTCCCGTTCGCCGGCATCGCCTTCCTGTGGTTCATGGGCGCGCTGCGGGAGCACACGGGGGAGGCCGAGGACCGGTTCCTCGCGACCGTGTTCCTGGGCAGCGGGCTGGTCTTCGTCGCCGCGCTCTTCGGCGCCACCGCCGCGGCGGGCACCGTGCTCGCCGCGGATCAGCCGGAGGCCTTCGGCCGCCACTTCGCGTACACGCTGCTGACCACGTACGCCATGCGGATGGCCGCCGTCTTCGTCCTCGCCACCTCGGCCATCGGGCGCAGGCTCGGCGTCCTCCCGCGCCCGCTGAGCGCATTCGGGTCGCTCGTCGGGCTGGCCCTGCTGGTGGTGGGCGCGTCCGTGCCGTGGTCCGAGCTGGTGTTCCCGGTGTGGGCCCTGGTCATCAGCCTGTACGTGCTGCGCGTCTCCCGGCGCGGGCCGCAGCGGGCGCCTCACTCCAACGGCCTTGCCTGACGGGCCGTTCCCGGCCTCATCCCGCACTCTGGGCCGGGAAGCCGAGGGGGCCACCGAAAGGACCGTACCTTGCTGAGGCTTGTCGTCGACTTGAACCGGTGCCAGGGGTACGCGCAGTGCGCCTTCCTGGCGCCAGACGTCTTCGCGATGCACGGGGAGGAGGGACTCCTCTACGATCCGCAGGCGGAGGCCGCCCAGCGCGAGCGCGTGGCCCAGGCCGCCGCGGCCTGTCCCGTCCAGGCGATCCTCGTCGAGGACCTGGAGGCCTCGGATGCCTGACACGCCGCTGGAGCAGCTCAAGCGCAGCGGCCGGATCGTCGTCGTGGGGGCCTCGCTGGCCGGCCTGCGGGCCGCCGAGACGCTCCGCGAGAAGGGTTTCAAGGGCTCGCTCACCATGGTCGGTGACGAGCCGTACGAGCCGTACGACCGACCGCCGCTGTCCAAGCAGGTGCTGCTGGGCAGGTCCGCGGCCGAGCGCACCGCGCTCCCCCGCCGCCGCGCGATCGACGCCGAGTGGCGGCTCGGCGTGGCGGCGACCGGCCTGGACATGGCCGGGAAGCGGGTCAGGCTGGCCGGCGGCGACGAGGTCCCGTACGACCGGCTCGTGATCGCCACCGGGGTGCGGGCCCGGCCCTGGCCGAACCAGGCGGAGGCCGAACTCGACGGCGTGTTCGTCCTGCGCACCCGCGACGACGGGGCGGCGCTCGCCCGGCGGTTCGACGCGGGACCGCGCCGGGTCCTGGTCATCGGCGCCGGGTTCACCGGGTCCGAGATCGCCTCGGCCTGCCGGGAGCGCGAGGTGGAGGTCACCGTCGCCGAACGCGCCGCCGCCCCGCTGGTGGGCGCGCTCGGCGGGGTCATCGGCCAGGTGGCCGCCGAACTCCACCGGGAGCACGGCGTGGACCTGCGCACCGGGGTGATGGTGACCGGGCTGGAGGGCGACTCCACCGGGCGGGTCCGGGCCGCGCACCTGTCCGACGGCGCCATGGTGGAGTGCGACGTGGTCGTCGTCTGCCTGGGCGCGCAGCGCAACACCGAGTGGCTGATGGGCTCCGGGCTGGGCGCGGGTCCGCGCGGCATCGCCTGCGACGCGGGCTGCCGGGCCTTCGACATCATGGGCATCGTCACCGACGACATCTACGTGGCCGGTGACGTGGCGCGTTCCCCCCACCCGCTGTTCGGCTACCAGTTCCTGTCGCTGGAGCACTGGGGCAACGCGGTCTGCCAGGCGGAGACCGCGGCCCACAACATGCTCAGCGAGAGCGCGGACCGGCGTCCGCACATCTGGGTGCCGGCGTTCTGGTCCTCCCAGTTCGGGGTGAACATCAAGTCCGTCGGCGTGCCGTCCATGGGCACCGAGATCATGATCACCCAGGGTTCGCTCGCCGAGCGCCGGTTCACCGGGGTGTACGGGTACCAGGGACGCGTGATCGGTGCGGTCACCTTCGACAACGCGCGCTGGCTGGAGTTCTACGAGAAGCAGATCGAGCTGACCGCGCCGTTCCCCCCGCCGTTCCCGACCATGGACCGGCGCACCGACGGGAGCAAGCCGATGGACGCCGACTTCCCCGACCCGTCGGTTCCCACGCACGGACCGACCGTGACCCTCAGCGGATATTCGCCGGCCGACCGGCGGATGACGTTCACCCCCGCCGGGCACTGACCGACCCGCGCGCCCTCCGGAGGAGCCCGAACCGCCATGAAACAAGGCATCCTGACCGACATCCTGGACTACGCCAACCGCTCCAACCCGTATCCGCTGTACGAGGAGCTGCGCAAGACGCCGGTCTACCATGACGGCGAGGGGCCGTACGTGGTCAGCACGTACTACGAGATCCGCGGCCTGCTGCACGACCCGCGGCTCAGCTCCGACACGCGCAACCGGACGGCGGGCGGCGCGGACCCGCTGGGCGAGGAGGGCGAGGGCGGCGAGGGCGGGACCCTGCCGCCGAGCTTCCTGAAGCTGGACCCGCCCGAGCACGACCGGCTGCGCCGGCTGACCAACCGCCCGTTCGGGCCGCCGCACGCGCCGCACCGGATCGAGAACATGCGCGGGGACCTGGAGGACACCGTCAAGGGGCTGATCGACGACATCGCGAACGGGGTGTCCGGCAGCGGCCGGGGCACCGAACGCTTCGACATCGTCGACCAGTTCTCGTACCCGTTCCCGGTGACCATGATCTGCCGGCTGCTCGGCGTACCGCGTGAGGACGAGGCCCGGTTCCACGAATGGGCCGACACCCTCGCGGCGAGCCTGGACCCGGATCCGGACGCGGACCCGGGGGAACGGGAGAAGGCCACCCACGACGCCCGGATGGAACTCGGCATGTACCTGGCCGGGCTGATCGAGGAGCGGCGGAAGAACCCGCAGGACGACATGCTGTCCCAGCTGGCCGCCGGGCACGGCGACCTGGCCATGTCGACCATGGAACTGCTCAGCACGGCCGCGCTGCTGCTGATCGCCGGCCACGAGACCACCGTCAACCTGATCACCAACGGCATGCTGACGCTGCTGCGCAACCCGGACATGCTCCGGCGGCTGCGCGCCGAACCGGGGCTGGCGGTGCCGATGGTGGAGGAGCTGCTGCGGTTCGAGCCGCCGGTGCAGATGCTGCCGCAGCGCACCCCGCTGGCCGACATCGAGGTGCGCGGGGTGACCATCCCCAAGGGGTCCCCGATGTGGCTGATGCTGGCCGCCGGCAACCGGGACCCGCAGCGGTTCGAGAACCCCGACCGCTTCGACCCGGACCGCAAGGACGTCCAGCACCTGGGGCTGGGCAGCGGCATCCACAGCTGCTTCGGGGCCCCGCTGGCCCGGCTGGAGGCGCAGAAGGCGCTGAGCGAGCTGGCGCGGCGGCTGGAGAACCCGCGGCTGCTGGAGGACCCGCCGCCGTACCGGCAGAACGCAGTCCTGCGCGGGCCGCGCCACCTGTGGGTGGCCTGCGACGGCATCCGTCCCTGACGCCTCGGCGTACCCTGGCGCCTCGGCGGACCCCGCCCGCTGACGTGCATCGTTGTAGCCGCGGTGGGAGCGGGGGGACACGCTGTCGCGGGCAGGGCCACCCGCCCGGCCCAAGCCGAATCGATCCACCCGGCGCCCGGACGGGTGACCGGCCGGGCCGCGGCGGACAGGTCCGCCGCCGCCGAGCGGTTCAGCCGCCCTGGCCGGTGTGTTCCAGGATCAGCTCGGCGAGCTGCGGTACGACCGACTCCGGGAGGGCGTGGCCGAGGCCGGGGACGGTGGCCACCCGGGCGCGGCCGAGCAGGCCGGCCAGGTGCCGTGCGTGTGCGGTCCCGGCGACGGGATCGCGGGGCGCGTCGATCACCAGGGCCGGGACGGTGACGGCGGCCAGCTCCGACGCCCGGTCGAGGCCTTCCGCACTGGCTCGGGCATGGGCGACCGGGGAGTCGTGGCGCCCGGAGTGCTCGATGATGCGCTCCTCCGACCGCCGGAACTCCTCGGGGTCGAAGGGGATTTCCCCGCCGTTGAGGACGCGCCAGTGCTCCACCCGCCAGTCGAGTTCGGCCGCCCGGTCGCGCGGTTCGGCCATCTCGTTCCACAGGGCCGCGAGCTCGGGGTCGATCTCGCTCCCGGCGGGGCCGCCGTCCATGGGCATGGTTCCGATGAAGGTGGCGGTGCGGATCCGGTCCGGGTGGTCGAGCAGTAGCAGCTGGGCGAGCAGGCCGCCCATGGACATGGCGACGACGTGGGCCGCGTCGACGCCGAGGGCGTCCAGTACGGCGATCGCGTCGTCGGCCAGGTCGGTGATGGGGTACGGACGCTCGTCGAAACACCAGGTGGAGGCTCCGGTGTCGCGGTGGTCGTAGCGGATGACGCGGTGGCGGCGGGCGAGGGCGGCCACGAGGGAGTCCGGCCAGGCCAGGCCCGAGGCATTCGCTCCCATGATGAGCAACAGGGGCGGGGCGGCCGGATCGCCGTGTTCCTCGGCCCAGAGGCTGATGGCGGGGGCAACTGTGATCTTGTGCTCCATCGCCCAACCATCACCGACACAGCGGGCGTTGTCCATCGAAAAACCCCCGCCGTTCCATGTGCCCTCCGTGTGCCGTCCCGGAGGTGGCGGAGGCCCCCGCTCGGGCGGGCACGGCGAGCGGCGCCGGCGCATTGTCCGGCGCGGCGCATCGGGGCAGCCCATTTCGACACCCCGGAAGCAGCCCCGGCGCGGCGCCTCCCGGATGATCGTCTCCTGTCATCGGCATCATGCACCGGCACCGGCACCGCGAAGGGCTCCGTGCGGGTGCGTCCGTCGTCTCGAACCGGGGAGTGTGAGGCCATGTCGGCCGGAATCAAGGTGCGTGCGGTCCGCGCGGAGGACTTCGCCCAGTGGCGCGCCCTCTACCGCGGGTACGCCGACTTCTACCGGGTCGAGCAGACCGAGGAGATGGCCGTGCGCGTGTGGTCGTGGGTGAACGACCCCGACCACGAGGTGCAGGCCCTCGTCGCCGAAGACGGCGACGGCCGACTGGTCGGCCTGGCCCACTACCGGCCGTTCGCGCGGCCCCTGTCGGCCACGGTCGGCTGCTTCCTCGACGACCTCTTCGTCGACCCCGCCGGGCGCGGCTCCGGCGCGGCGGATCTGCTGCTCGCCCGGCTGCGCGAGATCGCCGCCGAGCGCGGCTGGAGCGTGGTGCGCTGGATCACCGCCGACGACAACTACCGGGCGCGCGGCAAGTACGACCGGGTGGCCACCCGGACCATGTGGGTCACGTACGACATGGCCCCGGGAAGCTGACCCCCGGGCCTCCGTTCGGGTGATCACGGCCGTGGTGGCTCCCGGCCGGACCGGCGGCTGCGAAGAATCTCCAGGCGGAGGCATCCCCCTTCCCTGCCTCCCGGAAGGAGCAGCAGCGATGCCGGGCTTCGCGGACCCCGTGCCGGCGCGGGGAGGCTGACCCATTCCCCCGGCCGCCCCCTCCGCCGATCTGCCCACCCTCGGTGCGGTCCTCAGGACGCCGCACGTCGCGAGGCTGCTCACCGGCGCCCTGCTCGGGCGGCTGCCCTCGGGCATGGCGCCCCTCGCCCTGGTCCTGTGGGCCGCGCAGGCGGCGGGATCGGTCGGGTTCGGCGGTCTGCTCAGCGCGGTGTACGTGCTCGCGTCGGCCCTCGTCCAGCCCGTCAAGGGGCGGCTGCTGGACCGGTACGGGTGCGTCCGGACCATCGGCCCGTCAGCCGCCGTCCACGCCGGCTGCCTTTGGCTGCTGGTGTACGCACCCGGGGCGGGCCGCCTCTCCGCCGTGGCGGCGGTGGTCGTGGCGGGGGCCTGCACGCCGCCGCTGGAGACGAGCCTGCGGACCCTCTGGCCGGCCCTGCTCGCCTGCCCGGAGCAGCAGCGAACGGCCCTGGGGCTCGACATCGGCTCCCAGGGGCTGCTCTACGTCGCCGGACCGCTGCTGACCACCGCGCTCGCCGCGGCCCACGGCCCGGCGGCGGCCGTCGCGGCGACCGGCCTGGCGAGCCTGGCCGGCACCCTCCTCGTCCTCACCTCGCCCTTCCACCGCCGCAGGGCCGCGCCCGGGCCCGTCCCGCGCGGGGGTGTGCCGCCCGGTCGCCTGCCGGCGCGGGACATGGTCACGCTGTACCTGGCGCTCGCCGGTACCGGGTCGGCCATCGGCTCGATGAACGTGTGGGCCGTCTCCGCGGCCGACAGCCTGCACTGGCCCGCCCTGGCGGGGCTGATTCCGGCCGCCTTCTCCGCGTCCGCGTTCCTCGGGGGCCTGGCGTACGGGTGGGGCGCCCGCCGCGGGGTGCCGCTGCGGCAGCTGCGGCTGTCCGCGGCCGCGTTCTTCGCGGGGTGGATCCCCCTGGCGTGCCTCGACGGACCGCATCCGGGTGTCGGTGCCGTCGCCGCCGTCACCGTGCCCGGGCTGTTCCTGACGCCGGTGGTGGGCTCCGCCTTCCTGGCCCTCGGCCGCCGCACCCCGAGGCGCCGCGCCAACGAGGTCAACGCCTGGCTCGTCCAGTCGATGGGGGTGGGCAGCGCGATCGGCAGCGTCGTCGCCGGGAGCCTCGCCGCGCGGCCGGCCGCCGGGGCGGTCGTGCCCGCCGCCGCGGCCGCCGCCACCCTGGTCTGCCTCGCCGTGGGGGCGCGGCTCAGGCCGGTACGGCCCGGCGCACCCCGTTGAGCCGGGTCCGGGCTGTGACTCCGCACACCCTCCCTTGACCTGGGAAAGAAGGCATACCTAAGTTCCTGGGGTATGGCCCCCCACGACCCGCCCCGCGACCCCGCCGGCATACCTGACGCCCAGGGGACGATCGGCTTCGACATCGACTTCGCCGCGCACGAGATGCTGCGGCGCGCCCAGATCCTCGACGCACTCGGGCCCGACTGGGACCCGGTCGAGGTCATGCGCGGCGAGGAGGAGGCGTACGACCTGCTGTACTCCGGCCTCGACGCCGAGCAGCAGCGGGTGTACGAGGACCTCGTCGCGGCCGGAGTGCTCCCCCGGCGCGAAGGCGGCGGACATGCTTCCGCTTGACCCGCAGGCCGACCCCGGCCGCCGGGCCTGGGTGACCTGCCCCAACTGCAACGACGCCCGCGGCTGCGAGCCGTGCGCCACGGGGCGGACGTGCTCGCAGCACTGGCGGTACCTGCTGACGAACACCGGCAGCCTGCTGCACCTCCAGTGCCCGGGGTGCACCCACGTCTGGGTGCACGAGAGCGGCTTCGGCGCGACCCGTTCCGTGCGGAACGGGCTCACCGGCTGACCGCTTCCGCCGCGGCCGGTTAGCCGGTCGTGGCGCGGTCCGGGGTCAGTGGGGGATCCCGTCGATCAGTTCGCGTGCGCCCTGGCGGAGCAGGGCGACGGCGACGGACGTGCCGAGCGTGGCCGGATCGAGCGGTCCGGCCCATTCGTGTGCCCGCAGCACCCGCTTGCCGTCCGGGGTGAACACCTTCGCGTACAGCGCGAGCTCGCCGTCGCGCTCGGTGGACGCGTAGCCGGCGATCGGCGCGTTGCAGTGGCCCTGGAGCACGTGCAGGAGCATGCGCTCGGCGGTGGCCTCGCGGTGCGTGGCCGGGTCGCCGAGGCCGCTCACCGTCTCGATCAGCGCGGTGTCGTCCTCACGGCACTGGAGGGCGAGGATGCCGGCGCCGATCGGCGGGCACATCCTCTGCGGTGACAGGACCTCGCTGATGGCGTCCGCGCGGCCGATCCGCTCCAGGCCGGAGACGGCGAGGAGGAGGGCGTCGGCCTCGCCCGCCGCGAGCTTGTCGAGCCGGCGGTTGGCGTTGCCGCGGATCGGTACGCAGGTCAGGTGCGGGTGGCTCGCGGCCAGCTGGGCGGTGCGGCGGACGGAGGACGTGCCGATGCGCGCGCCGGCCGGAAGCTCGTCGAGGGTGAGCCCCGCGGGATGGACGAGCGCGTCGCGCACGTCGTCGCGCTTCAGGAACGCGGCGAAGGCGGTGCCGGCGGGCAGCGGGCGGTCCGCGGGGATGTCCTTGACACAGTGGACGGCGAGATCGGCTTCCCCGGCCAGCAGCGCGGCGTCCACCTCCTTGGTGAAGGCGCCCTTGCCGTCGACGGCGGCGAGGTCCCCCATCCACTTGTCCCCGGTGGTCTTGACGGCGACGACCTCGGTGGCGGTGTGCGGGTGGAGCACGGCCAGTTCTCTGCGGACGCGCTCCACCTGGGCGAGGGCCATGGGCGAGTCCCGGGACACGATGCGGATCAACTCAGCGGCGGACATGGCGGCCACCCTAGCCCCTGGGAAGGGGCCGCCGTGCCGCCCGGGCGCCCAACCTCCGTGCCGGGTCGGTGAATTGCCTGGCAGCACCGGGGCGGGGGCGTTCGGCTCGAGCGATTGACCACTCATTTCTGTTGACGGAGGGATGCCCGGTCGCGCGGCGGTGGATGGTGGCCGACCGTGGTCCGCGCCGCCCTGGAGGCCGCCGTGCCGCTGCGGCTGTACGACCTGCTGCGCGACCGGGGGCACGTGCTGGTCCTCTGCGCCGACTCCGGCGAGGCGCTGGGCGCGTGCGTCGAACTCGCCGCCGGGGCCCGCCGGTCGGCCGGCAGCGGGGGTTCGGGCGACATCCCGGCCGCCCTGGTCGTCCTCGCCCCGCCCGGCGGCGACCCGGCCGGCGCCGGGGACGGCGGACCGCTGCCGGTCTACCTCGACGGCCGCGGCGAGTTCCGCCGGATGTACCAGACCGCCGGCTCGGCGGCCTTCCTCGTACGCCCGGACGGCTACCTGGGCACGCGCACCGCCCCGGTCACGGCGCCGGACGGCGGCCGCGGCACTCGCGGCCCACCTGGCGCGCGTCCACCGGGTGTGACCTGCGGCCCGCCAGGCCCGCGCGGGCCGTGCGCGGGGGACGGATCCGCGCGCCGGATCGCGTTGCCTCGGAGGGGCGGTGCCCAAGGGCAGGGACGCAGGCGTCACCGGCGGGTCGCGGGGCATCGGCCGGGCCGTCGTCCGTGGATCACCGGCCGGAACCCGCCGGCGACGGGCGGGCGGGCCTACGACCGGTCTGGTCCTGTGGGTGTGGGGTCGGCGAGGAGCTCCCGGACGACGCGGCGCGCGGTGGCCGTCATCGCCGGGTTCGTGTCCCGGTAGTAGTTCAGCTCGAGGAGGGCGACCGACAGCGCCCAGCCGCGGCCGCGCGCCCAGGCTGCGTCGTCCACGTTCGCGGCGGCCCGGAAGGCGTCCCGTGCCCCGGCCGGGAGGACGTACCACGCCGCGATCAGGTCGACGGCGGGGTCGCCCACACCCGTGCAGCCGAAGTCGATGACCGCGCCGAGCCGGTCCCCGGCCAGGAGCAGGTTCCCGGGTTGCAGGTCCGCGTGGATCCAGACGGGCGGACCGGGCCACTCCGGCGCCCGCAGGGCGGCCTCCCAGGCGGCGGTCACCGCGGCGGGGTCGGCGTCGATGTCGGCGGGGGTCCGCAGGCCCGCGATCGCGGTACGGGTGGCGGCGTCCCGCGCGGCCAGGGTTTCGCTGCGGTAGGAGGCGGGCCCGCCGGCGGGGTCGATCCGGCGCAGGGCGGCGACGAAGCCGCCCAGGTCCCGGGCGAGCCGGTCGGGGTCGGCGATCCGGCCGGCGGCCGGGACCTCGCCGTCGAGCCAGCGGTACACGGCCCAGGGGAAGGGGTAGCCCTCGCCCGGCGCGCCCTCGCCCAGCGGCTCGGGAACGGGGACCGGGAGCGACGGCGCGAGCCGGGGCAGCCAGGTGCACTCCCGCTCGATGTCCTCGGCGGCGCCCGCGGTGCGGGGCAGGCGTACGACCATCCGGTCGCCGAGCCGGTACATCACGTGCGTGGTGCCGTGCGAGTCGACCGGCTTCACGGGCAGACCCGCCCAGCGCGGGAACTGCGCCGCGATCAGGCGGTGGACCAGCGCGGTGTCGGTGTCCGGCTCGTCGGGGTGCATCTTGGCTGCGGGCACGGGTCCCTTTCCGGCAGTGGGGAGTTGCGCGTACCCGGCCATCCGAGCGCCTCCTCGCCCCGCCCGTCAACGCATTTCCCAGGGGACCGGTGCCGGCTGCCCGTCAGCTGCCGCCCTTGGCCTCGGAGTCCCAGACGAGGGTTGCGGCGCGCACCACCCTGCTGTGCTGGCCGCCCATCCGGCCGGTGCAGCGCACCAGGTAGGAGCCGTCGAGCTGGCGGTAGACGAGCCGGCGGCGCTCCTGGAGGAAGGTCCCCACGATCATGGTGCGCGCGGCCTGTTCCAGAGCCCGTTCGGCCTCCTCCCGGGTGCCCTCGAACGCGCTGAGGGTCTCCAACTGCCCGCCGTCGTCCCCGTGGGACTCCGAGAGCTTCTCCGCGGTGATGATCCAGCGGTGGCGCTGTACGCCGTCTTCCATGGACTCCCCCTGGTCCCGTGCCCCTGGTCCCCGGCCCCTGGTCCGCGTCCCGGTCGCCGCCGTTGACGGGCAGGGTACCCGCCGGCCGGCGGGGTGGCGAGCGAACCGACCGCCGGCCGGCGGCCAGTGGCCCGGGCGCCCGCGCCAAGTCCGGTGCGTGGGCAGTCGGTTGAACTGCCGGGCGGGGCGGGACGGCGGTGCATATGCTCCGTCCGTGCGCCGGTTGCGGCGCGTGTCCGAATGCCTCGCGAGCGTAAGGGGACCGCCCCGTGAGTGTCCGAATTCAACCCTCCTCCCAGGTCGACGAGACTGCCGAACTCGGGGACGGGACCACCATCTGGGATCTGGCGCAAGTGCGGGAGAAGGCACGGCTCGGCAGCGACTGCATCGTGGGGCGGGGGGCGTACGTCGGACCCGGTGTGCGGATCGGGGACCGGGTGAAGCTCCAGAACTACGCCCTCGTCTACGAACCCGCCGAGCTCGGCGACGGGGTGTTCATCGGCCCGGCCGCCGTGCTCACCAACGACTTCTACCCGCGGGCCGTCGACCCCGACGGCCGGCTCAAGCGCGGCGACGACTGGGAGGCCGCCGGGGTGGTGGTGGCCGAGGGGGCCTCCCTGGGCGCCCGGTCGGTATGCGTGGCCGGCGTCCGCATCGGGCGGTGGGCGCTGGTCGCGGCCGGGGCGGTGGTGTCCCGGGACGTACCCGACTTCGCCCTCGTGGCGGGGGTGCCGGCCCGGCGGATCGGCTGGGTGGGCCGGGCCGGGGTCCGCCTGGTGGAGCGCGAGGGCGAGCCGGGCGTGTGGGAGTGCCCGCGTACCGGCGCGAGGTACGAGGAGGCGGCCGGGGTGCTGGCCGAGCGGGACGACCGGCCGGAGAAGGGCTGAAGTCCGGGCCTGCGGGCACGGCCGGACCGGGCCCCGGACGGCCTGCGGGCACGGCCGGACCGGGCCCGGACGCCGGGCCCGAAACAGAGGCCGGAGGCCGGCCCGGGAAGCCCGGCTGACGGGCCGTCGGAATTTGGGCCACCGGCATTTCCTCAAAACCGCAATCAACGAACACCCTTGGGCATACCTTGTCCCTGTACACGGGTTCTGAGCAGGCAACAGGCTTTGTTCAGTGGGGGGTTGTACACGGCGGGGGCATCGCGGACGAGGTGGCGGCAGGCGCGCTGACGCGCCTGCACGGCGCTGCCGTCCGCGCGTGCTCCGGTCCGGGGTATCGCTGGGGGGATCCAGTGGGCGGCCCCGGACGGCCGCGTCTCGGGGGCGATCACACCGTCACCGCCGACGCGCGCGCCGTCATGCGCGCTCCCCTCCCCGGAACGGCGATTCAGAGGGGGTAGGTGTGGTGGAGCCGTACAGCCCGGCCCTGCAACAGGGGTCCGGCCGAGGGGCGCGGGGCACCCGGGAAGCCGGGGTGGGGACCCGGTGACCGCAGTACGATTAGGAGCACTGGCACACGAGGACCCGTCGCTGCACGCGCTCGCCGAGCGCCTGCTCGCGCTCGCCGAGACGGGCCTGCCGCAGATGTACCTGCCGGGCCCGGAGACCTTCGTCTTCACCCGGGTGGGAACGGCCGCAGCCGACGGCACCCGCCGCGTCGAGCGGCGCGGGACCAGCACCCGGTACGCGGCCATCACCGCCCTCGGCGCGCAGTACCTGCCCGAGGACCGGCAGCAGGCCGTGTTCGGCGGCCACACCGCCGCCGCGTTCACGAACCTGCTGGTGGAGCGGCTGCCCGGGGTCGGCAACCTGGGCGACGCTGCGCTCATCGCCTGGGCCGCCGCCGAGACCGGCCACCCCAAGCTGGGCGACGCCCTCGCCCGGGTGGCCGCCCTGGACGACCCCGGCCGGCCGCAGTACACCGTCGAGGCGGCCTGGGTGCTCTCCGCCCTCGTCGCCGCCCGGAAGACCGTCGACGTGGAGGACCGCCTGGCGGCCGCCCGCGACCGCCTGCTGGGGTCCAGGGCGACCACCGACAGCCCGCTGTTCCCGCACGCCACCGCCCCCGGGCTGGTCCCCGGCTACCGCTCCCACGTGGCCTGCTTCGCCGACCAGACCTACCCGATCCAAGCGCTGGCCCGGCTCCACGCCAGCGGCCCCGACCCGGAGGCCCTCCGCGCCGCGAACATGTGCGCCGCCCGGATCTGCACCCTCCAGGGGGACGGCGGGCAGTGGTGGTGGCACTATGACGCCCGCACCGGCGGCATGGTGGAGGGCTACCCGGTGTACAGCGTTCACCAGCACGCCATGGCCCCGACCGCCCTGTTCGACCTGGCGGACGCGGGCGGCACCGACTTCGGCGCCGCCATCCGCCGCGGCCTCGGCTGGATGACGGCCGTACCCGAGATCAGCAGGCCCGACGGCACCCCCCGCGAGCCCATGATCCGGGAGGACTACGGCGTCACCTGGCGCAAGGTCTACCGCGGCGACCCCGCCAAGGCCGTCCGGGCCGCCCGCGGACTCACCACCCGGCTGGCCCCGAAGGCGCGGCTGGCCCCGCTCGACCGGCTGTTCCGCCCGCTCTCGGTGGACCGCGAGTGCAGGCCGTACGAGTTCGGCTGGCTGCTGCACGCCTGGCTGGGGGGAGTCCAGAGATGAGCCGACGGCAGTCCCTCTTCGGGGTCGCACTCGACGCCCTGACCATGGACGAGACCGTGCAGCGCTGCCTCGACGCGGTACGCCGCGGCGAGCGGATCGAGATCGGCATGGTCAACGCCGCCAAACTGGTCGCCATGCGCCGGGACCCCCGCCTCGCCGTGGCGGTCTCCGGCTGCGACCTCGTCCTGGCCGACGGGCAGGCGGTGGTGTGGGCCGGCCGCGTACTCGGCGTACGGCTGCCCGAACGGGTCGCGGGCATCGACCTGTTCATGCGGCTGCTCGCCGCCGCCGAAACCGCGGACATCCCGGTCTACCTGCTCGGCGCCCGGCAGGACGTACTGGAGCTGATGCTCCGCCGGATCGCCGAGCGGTTCCCGAAGCTGCGCGTCGCCGGCAGCCGCAACGGCTACTTCGACGACTCCGAGCAGCCCGACATCGCCGACTCCGTCGCGGACAGCGGAGCACAACTGCTGTTCCTCGGCATGACCTCGCCCAAGAAGGAGATGTTCACCGCCGGCTACGGCAAGCGCACCGGCGCCCACGTGGTGCACGGCGTCGGCGGCTCCTTCGACATCCTGGCCGGCATCACCAAGCGGGCCCCGCTGGCCTGGCAGCGCATGGGGCTCGAATGGTTCTACCGCACCCTCCAGGAGCCGCGGCGCCTGGGCAAGCGCTACCTCACCACCAATGCCGCCTTCCTGGCCATGACGGCCCGGGAGCTCATCCGCCGCACACCGTCTGCTGCCGGTTCCGCGAACAGGAGTTGCTGATGCGCGTAGTCGTCGTGGGACAGGGATACGTCGGCCTTCCGCTGGCCATCAGGGCCGCCGAGGTCGGGCACCAGGTGATCGGGTACGACGTGGACACGCAGCGGGTCAAGAGGCTCGCCGCCGGCGAGTCCTACGTGGAGGACGTCTCCTCCGAGCGGATCAACCGGGCGCTGGAACGGGGCACCTACCGGCCCAGCGACCAGGCGCGCGACTGCGGCGGCTTCGACGTCGCCGTCGTCACCGTCCCCACCCCGTTGCACGAAGGCGCCCCCGACCTCAGCTACATCGAGGAGTCGGCACACACCCTGGCCCGCTTCCTGCGGCCCGGCGCGACCGTCGTCCTGGAGTCCACCACCTACCCGGGCACCACCGAGGAGCTGTTCGGCCCCATCCTGGAAAACGGCTCGGGCCTCACCGCCGGCACCGACTTCCACCTCGGCTACAGCCCGGAGCGCATCGACCCCGGCAACGCCGTCTGGGGCTTCCGGCAGACCCCCAAGGTCGTCTCCGGCGTCGACGCCGCCTCCCTCAAGGCGGTGGAGGAGTTCTACGGGGGCCTCGTCGACAAGACGGTGCCGGTGCGCTCCCCCAAGGAGGCCGAGCTGGCGAAACTCCTGGAGAACACCTTCCGGCACGTGAACATCGCCCTCGTCAACGAGATAGCCATGTTCGCCCGCCACCTCGACATCGACGTGTGGCAGGCCATCGAGGCGGCGTCCAGCAAGCCGTTCGGCTTCATGAAGTTCACCCCCGGGCCCGGGGTCGGCGGCCACTGCCTGCCCATCGACCCGTCGTACCTGTCCTGGCGGGTGCAGCGCGAACTGGGGCAGAGCTTCCGCTTCGTCGAACTGGCCAACGACATCAACAACCACATGCCCGAGTACGTCACGCGCCGCGTCATCGACGCCCTCAACGCCCGGCGCCGCTCGGTCAACGGCTCCCGGATCCTGCTCCTGGGGCTCGCGTACAAGAAGAACACCGGCGACGCCCGGGAGTCGCCGGCGGTACGCATCTCCCAGCTGCTCCTCGACATGGGGGCCAGGGTCCGCGCGGCCGACCCCCACGTGGTGGAGAGCATCAAGGTCGACGCCCGGCTCGTACGCGTGGAGCCGACCCGCCGGGAGCTGGCCGCCGCCGACGTGGTCGTCCTGCTCACCGACCACGACTCCTTCGACTACGCGATGGTCACCGAGCACGCCTCCTTCGTCCTCGACTGCCGCAACCGGCTGTCCGGACCCGCGGTGGAGGTGCTCTGACGCCATGGCCCGGACCAGGATCGTCTGCGTGGCCGGAGCACGGCCCAACTACATGAAGATCAAACCGGTGATGGACGCGCTGGAACGCCGCGGCGCGGAGGTGGTCCTCGTCCACACCGGCCAGCACTACGACGAGTCCATGAACGACGTCTTCTTCCGCGACCTCGGCATCCGGCCCCCCGACCGGTACCTCGGCGCCGGGTCCGGGACGCACGCCCAGCAGACCGGCCGGGTGATGGCGGCCTTCGAGCCACTGCTGGAGGAGCTGTCCCCGGACGCGGTCGTGGTCGTCGGCGACATCAACTCCACGCTGGCCTGCGCCCTGGTCACCGCGAAGGCGGGCCCGCTGCTCGCCCACGTGGAGGCGGGCCTGCGCAGCCGGGACTGGAGCATGCCCGAGGAGGTCAACCGGGTCGCCACCGACCGGGTCAGCGACTACCTGCTGGCCCCCTCGCCCGACGCGGCCGCGAACCTGCGGGCGGAGGGGTACCGCGAGGACCAGATCCACGTCGTCGGAAACGTCATGATCGACACGCTCCTCGCCAACCTGGAACGGGCCCGCGCCTCGGACGTCCTCGACCGGTACGGGCTCACCCGCGGCGGCTACGGCCTGGTCACCCTGCACCGGCCCGCCAACGTGGACGACCCCGACGCCCTGCGCGGCCTGCTGAAGGCCCTCGGCGAGATCGCCGGCCGCTGCCCGCTGCTGCTGCCCGTGCACCCGCGGGCCGCGCAGCGGCTGGCCGCGATCGGCGTCCCGGGCGGCATCCGGCCGGTCCCGGCCGCCGGATACCTGGACTTCATCGCGCTCCAGGACGGGGCGCGGGTCGTGCTCACCGACTCCGGGGGCGTCCAGGAGGAGACCACCGCGCTGGGCGTGCCCTGTGTGACCCTGCGGGAGAACACCGAGCGCCCCGTCACCGTCGAGGAGGGCACGAACGTCCTCGCGGGCACCGACCCGGACCGCATCACGGCCACCGTCAACCGGGTGCTCGACGACCCGCCGGCGCCCCGCTGCCCCGCGCTGTGGGACGGGCAGGCGAGCGAACGCATCGCCCGGGTCCTGCTGGAGGGCGGGACCGCGCACACCCGGCTCAGACCCACCGACCTCGTCCCGGGCACCGCGCCCGTCGTCTAGCCCCGACGCGGGCCAGGCCGCGAGGGGGAAGACCGTGACTCCTCCCCCTCGTCGCCGAGAAGGCTTCTCACTCAGGCCCGAAAGCCCGCATGACGGCCAAGCCCTGACCGCTCCCGAAGAAGAGCCGCAGCGTACTACCGGTTCTCCGCGCGTACACCCCAAGTAATCGATTCCCCCACGGGCCAAGGTCGGTGGTTCATTCGAAAGGAGAATGATGGATCTCGCGGAGATCTGGCGGGTCATGCGCAGGCGCTGGTACGTCCTGCTGCCCGGACTGCTGATCACGGCCGCGCTCACGACAGGCGTGTACCTGCTGGTCCCGGTGGAGTACCGGTCCCAGAGCACGGTCACCCTGCTGAACTCCAAGAAGGCCACGGTGGCCTTCGACGGCAACCCCTTCCTGAGCACCCAGGCCTCGCTCACCGGGATGGCCGACGGCCTGGCCCGCAACCTCAACTCCGACGACTCGAAGGCCGGCCTCAAGGCGCAGGGGCTCACCGGCGCGTACGAGGCGAAGATCGCCGACAACGCCCAGGGGCCGTTCATGTGGCTGACCGTCACCGGGACCAACCCGGCGGCCGTCCTGAAGTCGGACCAGATCCTGACCGCGTACGCCGAGAAGCGGCTTCAGGAGTTCCAGGCCCAGCAGCAGGTGAACCCGGAGGCCATGATCCGCATGGCGACGATCGTCCCGCCGCAGAAGCCGGAGGCGCAGACCAAGACCCGGCTCCAGTACCTCGTCATGGTGGGTGCGCTGGGCTTCGTGCTCAGCCTGGCGGCGACCTTCTTCGTGGAGGCCCGCCGCCGCACGCCCGCCAAGCCGGGCCGGCACCGGCCCGCCGCACCCGAGGCCGGGGGGGGGGGGGGGGGGGGGAACGGAGGGGAGGAAGGGGCGGAGGGGAGAGCAGGAGACGGGGGGGGGAACGGGGAAGAGACAGACAAGGAGGGGTCCGGCAAGACGG
>NZ_JBWKDK010000049.1:29983-45012 GCF_056436005.1 Streptomyces sp. NPDC043854 | reverse complement strand
TGTGGGGCCCTCCCTCCCCTCTTTTTCTTCTCTGTGGGGGGGGGGGGGGCTCTTACCGGGGCCCTCCCTCGCCCCCCCTTTTTCCTCCCCCCCCCCCCCCCCCCCCCCCCCCCCACGCCGGGTGGGCCGGGAGCACGGGTCAGCGGGCGGCCAACGCCGGGTGGGGCCGGGCGGCGGGGCCCGGGCGGCGCAGGGCGTGCCGGGCCGCGGCGGGCGGGAGGTCCGCCGGCCGCTGTACCGGGACCGCCGGCGCCGCGCCCAGGCAGCGGGCCGCGTGCGCCACCGACGCCAGCGTCACGTGCCGGTGCCAGCCCGACAGCGACCGCCCGGAGAAGTCCCGCAGGCCGACCTCCTGCCCGCTCGCCGCCGATGCCGCCGACACCCGCAGCGCCGTCTTCGTCAGCCGCACCAGCACCGCCGGGTCCGTCCGCACCATGTCCGTCACCCACAGCTGTGTCGGCAGCCGCCGGGCCGCCTCCCACTCCCCGAACAGCAGCACCTCGCGCCGCCGCCCCGGAGCCGGGTCCGGCACCATCACCCGCACCGCGGCCACCAGCGAGGTGCGCCGCGCCCCCGGCACCGCGGGGTCGGGCCACTCCACCGGCATCCGCAGCCCGCGCACGTTCTGGAGGATGTCCCGCGCGGCGAGCGTCCCCGCGCCGAAGCCCGGCAGCCGCGGGTCCGTCACCAGCAGCCGCGCCTCGGGGTTGATCCGCCCCACCACCGGCACCCGCGCCTCCGCGAACCGGTTCAGCGCGGCCCGCGTCGCGATGTCGCGGATGTCCAGCACCACCGGCCGGACGGCCATGCCCGACTCGCGCACCGTGTTCAGCACGCCGCTGACCGCGCAGCCCTCGTACGACTCCTCGCCGCCGGGGCCCGCCTCCTGCACGGAGTCCTGCGACGGCTCCTGCGGCGACTCCTCGTCCAGGAACAGCCGCCACCCCACCGGGGTGACCAGGCGGGCCGACGCGTACCAGATCCCGAACGCCTGCTGCCCGCGGAACATCTGGCCCCGGTGCGGGTCGAAGCGGTGCCCGGCGCCCACCGAGTGCTCGCCGCCCTTGGGGATCGCCATCGGCTGCGCCACCCAGGCGGCCAGCGGGGCGGCCTGCCCCAGGTACTGGGCCAGCGCGGTCCGGATCGGCTGCCAGTCCCAGGTCGACGCCGCGATGAAGTGGTGCAGGCTCTGCTCCGCGGCCGCGCTGCCGCCACCGGCCGGGTCGCCGCCGCTGATCTGGTGGGCGATGTTGCGGATCGACTTGCGGCCCTTCGTCGCGAGCAGCCCGTGCACGTACTGGCGGCCGCGCTCGCGCTGGTCCTTGCGCCGCAGGGAGGCGAACACCGCCGCGCACAGCTCCTCGACGGCCCCGTCGACGCCGGCGCCGCCCCTGCCGCCGCCGAGGAGGCCGGAGGCGCGGGCCGCTGCGGTGCCCCGGTGGTGGGCGCGGCTGCCCGGGGCGGTGCGTGCGGCGGTGCGGGAGGCGGTGGCGGTGGCGGTGCCGAGGCGTGTGCTGATGGCGGTGTTCACGACTTCCCCCTTCGTCGATGGCCCTCCTACCGTCCGCCCGGGGCCCCGTTCCGGGGGAGGTGTGCCGGGCACCTGAGTGGGCGGCCGGGTGGTGGGGCGCCCACCATCGGGCGTTCGCAGGCGCTGCCGCGGTGGCCCGGCCACCACCGGTCGGCGGGGGCCGCGACACCGGGGGAGGGGCCCGGCATCCCGGGCCGGATGCCCCAGACTTGGACCATGTCCATTCACCAGAACCTGCTCGGGGGCCCGGCCCCCACCCACCTCCCCGACGAGCCGGGCCGCGCGGCGATCGCCGCGGGCACGCCCGCCGTCGAGGTGGCCGCCGCGCACCCCACCTCCTCCCTCGCCTGGGCGACCCTCTCCGACGAGGCCTTCGCCGCCGGCCGCACCGTCGAGGCGTACGCGTACGCCCGTACGGGCTACCACCGCGGCCTGGACGCGCTGCGCCGCGCCGGCTGGAAGGGCCACGGCCCGGTCCCGTGGGAGCACGAGCCGAACCGCGGTTTCCTGCGCGCCCTGTACGCCCTGGCCCGCGCGGCCGAGGCGATCGGCGAGAAGGACGAGTACGAGCGCTGCACGACCTTCCTGCGCGACTCCTCCGGGACGGCGGCGGACGTCCTCGGCAGCGCCTGACCGGGGCTGCCCGGCACGGGCACGGGTACACGGCCGGCCGCGTCCGCGGCCGGCCGTGCGCCCTTCGAGCCCCTCGGGTCCCTCGTGCGCCCCTCGCGCCTTTCGTGCCCCGTGTCCGAAACGTATCCGTGACGCCCGTCACTCGCCATTGGAGGACGGCCGGGAAGCGGTCCTATGATGCGGGCAGGGGACCGGGGCTCCACACACCCAATCGGAAGGAGCGGACCGCTACCCGGAAGCACGTGTCGAGGAGACAGCGATGTCGAACACCCTTGATGCCTCCGGAGCCGGTTCGGATACCCCGAACCTCGACTTCGACGGCACGACCCCGTACGAGGACTACGTCCAGGCCGACGTCCTCACCCACCTCCAGCACCTTCGTTCGGACGATCCCGGCGAGATGGTCTTCCTGGTCACCACCCAGGTCATGGAGCTGTGGTTCACGGTCATCGTCCACGAGTGGGAGACGGCCGCGAAGGCCCTCCGCGAGGACCGCGTCCCCGTCGCGATGGACGCGCTGAAACGATCCCTCCGCGAGCTGGAGGCCCTCAACGCCTCCTGGCGCCCGCTCGCCCAGCTCACCCCCGGCCAGTTCAACTCGTACCGCGCCGCCCTCGGCGAGGGCTCCGGCTTCCAGTCGGCGATGTACCGCCGGATGGAGTTCCTGCTCGGCGAGAAGTCGGCCTCCATGCTCGTCCCGCACCGCGGCGCCCCGCGCGTCCACGCGGAGCTCGAGAAGGCCCTGCACGAGCCCAGCCTCTACGACGAGGTGCTGCGCCTGCTCGCCCGCCGCGGCCTGCCGGTCCCGCAGACCGTCCTCGACCGCGACCTCGCGCAGCGCTACGAGGCCTCGCCCGAGGTCGAAGCCGTCTGGACCACCCTGTACGAGGACCCCGACCTGCACCCCGACCTGCACCGGCTCGGCGAGGCCCTCACGGACGTCGCGGAGCTCGTCTGGCGCTGGCGCAACGACCACCTGGTCGCCACCCGCCGCGCGATGGGCGCGAAGACGGGCACCGGCGGCTCCGCCGGGGTGACCTGGCTGGAGAAGCGCGCCGCGAAGAACGTGTTCCCCGAGCTGTGGACGGCGCGCAGCCATGTCTGACGCCCTCCACACCGCCACCGGGACCGGCACGACTGCCGCTTCCGTGCCCACCGCCGACCTGGCCGCGCGCGCCGCGCAGCTCGACGCCGCCGACGAGCTGGCGGGGCTCCGCGAGCGCTTCACCCTCCCCGAGGGCGTCGTCTACCTCGACGGCAACTCGCTCGGCGCGCTCCCCGCGGGCGTCGCGGCCCGGGTCGCCGAGGTCGTCGCGCGCGAATGGGGCACCGAGCTGATCCGCTCCTGGAGCAGCGGCACCTGGTGGACCGCCCCCGAGCGGATCGGCGACCGGATCGCCCCGCTCGTCGGCGCGGCCCCCGGCCAGGTCGTCGTCGGCGACTCCACCAGCGTCAACCTCTTCAAGGCGCTGGTCGGCGCCGCCCGCCTGGCGGCGCCCGGCCGCACCGAGCTGCTCGTCGACGCCTCCACGTTCCCGACCGACGGCTACATCGCCGAGTCGGCGGCCCGGCTCACCGGCCTGAGCGTGGTCCCGGTGGACCCGTCCGACACGGCCGCGGTGCTGCGCGAGCGGGGCGCGGACACGGCCGTCGTCCTGCTCAACCACGTCGACTACCGCGGCGGCCGGCTCCACGACCTGCCCGGCCTCACCCGGGCGGCGCACGCCGCGGGCGCGGTCATCGTCTGGGACCTGTGCCACTCGGCCGGCGCACTGCCCGTCGGCCTCGACGAGCACGGCGTCGACCTCGCCGTGGGCTGTACGTACAAGTACCTCAACGGCGGGCCCGGTTCACCGGCGTACCTCTACATCGCCGAACGCCACCAGGCCGCCTTCGACTCCCCGCTGCCCGGCTGGAACGGCCACGCGGACCCCTTCGCGATGACCCCGGACTACACCCCGGCCCCGGGTGCGGTCCGCGGCCGGGTCGGTACCCCGGACATCCTGTCGATGCTGGCCCTGGAGGCGGCGCTCGACGCCTGGGACGGGGTGGACGTGGCGGCCGTACGGGCCAAGTCCCTGGCGCTGACCGACTTCTTCCTGGAGTGCGTGGCCGCATACGTCCCGGCGGGGAAGGTCGAGTCGGTGACCCCGGTACCGCACGCGGAGCGCGGCAGCCAGGTGTCGCTGCGCACGGAGAACGCCCGCGCGGTGATGGACGAGCTGATCTCCCGCGGGGTGATCGGCGACTTCCGGGCCCCGGACGTCCTGCGGTTCGGGTTCACGCCGCTGTACGTGGGCTTCGCGGATGCGGAGCGCGCGGCCCGGACGCTGGGTCGCATTTTCGGGTGATGTCCGGGTGATGTCCGGATGAGCCGGGAGCGAAACGTCACGGCACGGGGCGGGCAGGGTGTGATCCCTGCCCGCCGCGGCCCGTTTCCATGCGGGTCGGGGTACGTGACAAAACCCTCCGGGGACAGGCATGTTCCGGACTGATACGGTCCGGCTCTGCCGGATCGACGGAACCCGGAGCCCGGCCGGGAGCCCCGAACCGCTGCCGCGGGCCGGGTCTGCCGGGCTGCGGAACTCCGGCAGCCCGGAACACCAGTCTTCACCGAGAGGTTGAGCCGATGACGGACCCCGCAGTCGAACGGGACGCCGCCGAGGCCGCCTCGGCCTTCGCCCACCCCCCGGTCGCCCCGGACGCGTCCGCCGCGTACGGGGACCACCCGGACCACGTCGTCGACTTCTACGCCCCGCGGGGCGCCGGCGGCAGTGCGGGCCCGGGTGCGGGGGCGGCGGGGGCGGCTGCCTCCGCACCCCTCGTGGTGCTGCTGCACGGCGGCGCCTGGCGGGCCCCGTACGACCGGCAGCACGTGTCGCCGCTGGCCGACTTCCTGGCGCGGCGCGGGTTCGCCGTGGCCAGCGTGGAGTATCGGCGCGGGAGTTCGCTGCCGCACCAGAGCGCCGGGGGGCCGGTCGCCGGCCGCTGGCCGGAGACCTTCGACGACGTGGCCGCGGCGCTCGACGCCCTCCCCGCGCTGGCCTCCGCCCACCTTCCGCAGGCCGACCTGCGCCGTACCGTCCTCACCGGCCACTCCGCGGGCGGCCACCTCGCGCTGTGGGCCGCCGCCCGGCACGTCCTGCCGGCCGGCGCCCCGGCGGGGTGGCGGCTGCCGGCCCCGCCGGTGCTGCGCGGTGTGGTGGCGCTGGCCCCCATCGCGGACTTCGAGGTGGCGGAGAAGCTCGGTGTGTGCGGGGGTGCGTCGGCGCAGCTGCTGGGCGGGGAGGCGCACTGGGCGGAGCGGGTCCCGTACGCGGACCCGGCGGCCCTGCTGCCGACCGGGATCGCCACGGCCGTGGTGCAGGGCCGGGAGGACATCGTCGTCCCGGCGGCGGTTGCCGAGTCGTACGTGGCCGCGGCGGCGAAGGCGGGGGAGACGGTCGGACTGACCCTGCTGGACGGCGTCGGCCACTTCCCGCTGATCGACCCGGCGGCCGACGCCTGCGCGGTGGTTGCCGAGGAAATCTCGCAGCTGGCCTGGTAGCGGGTGCCGCGGCGGCACACTCGCCCGTATCGCGATCGGGCTGCCGGGTTCACCCGGCCGGCGCCGGGTGGCGCACGGAGGACGCCCGGTCCGTGGACGCTTGGCCCGTGGACGCCCGGTCCGAGAGCGCCCGGCCCGAGGGCGCCCCGCGCCGGGGCGCTTGATCCGGGGGCGGTCAGTCCGCGAGGCGCGCCGCGATCGTCGCGAGGCGCTCGCCCTGGTAGCGGGCAGCCGCCAGGGTCGCCTCGCTCACCTCGCCGCTGCTCGCCGGGTGCGAGGTGCCGTACGGGTTGCCGCCGGCCTCGAAGACGGCCGGGTCGGTGAAGCCGGGGGAGACGATGATCGAGCCCCAGTGGTGGAAGGTGTTGTAGAGGGCGAGCAGCGTGGACTCGTTGCCGCCGTGGGTGTTGTGGGCGCTGGTGAAGCCGGTGGCCGGCTTGTCGGCGAGGGCGCCCTGCTGCCAGAGGCCGCCCGTGGTGTCGAGGAACTGCTTCAGCTGGCCCGAGATGTTGCCGTACCGGGTCGGCGAGCCGATGGCGTAGGCGTTGGCCCAGGTGAGGTCGTCCAGGGTGGCGATCTCGACGTCCCTGGTGTCCTCGACGTGCCGGCGCCAGGCCGGGTTGGAGTCGATGGCGGCGTCCGGGGCGAGCTCGGGCACCCGGCGGAGCCGGACCTCGGCGCCGGCCTTCTCGGCGCCTTCGGCGACCGCCTTCGCGAGCTCGTGGACGTTTCCGGTGGAGGAGTAGTAGACGACGGCGACCTTGGCGCTCATGACGGGTTCCCTCAGCTAAGTGGATCGGTATCCGGTTCCTTCGGTGGTTCAGAGTTAAACGGATAGCGATCCGTTTGGCAAGGGGTGTGTCCGGTAGCCTCTGGGCATGAGCCGCATCGAACTCCCCGTCGCGGGCCAGGCACCGCCGGAGCGCGCCGACGCCGCCCGCAACCGGCGGAAGATCCTGGACGCGGCCGCGCGCCTGGTCGCCGAGCAGGGGCCGGACGCCGTCACCATGAACGCGGTCGCGCACGCCGCGGGGATGGGGGTCGGCACGGTCTACCGGCGGTTCGGGGACGTCGGCCGGCTGCTGCTGGCGCTGCTCGACGACGACGAGCGGCGCTTCCAGGAGGCCTTCCTCAGCGGGCCCCCGCCGCTGGGGCCCGAGGCGCCGCCGCAGGAGCGGCTGCGGGCGCTGCTGCACACGCAGGCCGAGCGGCTGGTCGGCCACCGGGCGGTGATGGCCGCCGCCGAGGCCGCGTCGCCGGGCGCGCGGTACCGCAGCGGCGCCTACCTGACCATGCACACCCACGTCGCCATGCTGCTCCGGCAGACCCGGCCCGGGGTGGACGCGCCGGTCCTGGCCCACCTGCTGCTGGCCCCGTTCGCGCCGAGCCTGTTCGAGCACCTGACGGTGGACCGGGAGGTGTCGGTCGGCCGGATCAAGGCGAGCGTCGACGCCCTGCTGGGAGCGGGCTGAGGGGGTCGCGGGCCGCCCGGGGAAAAGGAAAGGGGCGGTGCGCCACCGGCGCACCGCCCCTTTCCTTTCGGCCGTCGGCCGTTCCCGTTCCTACAGGAACGAGTTGATCTCGATCGTCTCGGTGCGGCCCGGGCCGACGCCGATCGCGGAGATCGGGGCGCCCGACATCTCCTCCAGGGCCTTCACGTACGCCTGCGCGTTCTTCGGCAGGTCGGAGAAGGTCTTGGCCTTGGTGATGTCCTCGGACCAGCCGGGCAGGTACTCGTAGACCGGCTTCGCGTGGTGGAAGTCCGACTGCGAGTACGGCAGCTCCTCGACGCGCCGGCCGTCGACCTCGTACGCGACGCAGACCGGGATCTGCTCCCAGCCGGTCAGCACGTCCAGCTTGGTGAGGAAGAAGTCCGTCAGGCCGTTCACCCGGGTGGCGTAGCGGGCGATCACCGCGTCGAACCAGCCGCAGCGGCGGTCGCGGCCGGTGGTGACACCGCGCTCGCCGCCGATGCGGCGAAGGTCCTCGCCGTCCTGGTCGAACAGCTCCGTCGGGAACGGGCCGGCGCCGACACGGGTGGTGTAGGCCTTCAGGATGCCGATGACCCGGCTGATCTTCGTCGGGCCGACGCCCGTACCGGTGCAGGCGCCGCCTGCGGTCGGGTTCGACGAGGTCACGAACGGGTACGTGCCGTGGTCCACGTCGAGCAGGGTGCCCTGGCCGCCCTCGAACAGCACGACCTTGTTCTCGTCGAGCGCGTTGTTGAGGATCAGCGTGGTGTCGGCGACGTACGGCTTGATCTGGTCCGCGTACTGGAGCATCTCCTCCACGATCGCGGCGGCGTCGATCGCGCGGCGGTTGTACAGCTTGGCCAGCAGCTGGTTCTTGTTCTCCAGCGCCGCCTCGACCTTCTGGGTGAGGATCGACTCGTCGTACAGGTCCTGGACGCGGATGCCGACGCGGTTGATCTTGTCCGCGTAGGTCGGGCCGATGCCGCGGCCGGTGGTGCCGATCTTGCGCTTGCCGAGGAAGCGCTCGCCGACCTTGTCGAGGGTGACGTTGTACGGCGTGATCAGGTGGGCGTTTCCGCTGATCAGCAGCTTGGACGTGTCGATGCCGCGCTCGTTCAGCCCGCGCAGCTCGGAGAGGAGTACGGACGGGTCGACGACGACGCCGTTGCCGATGACCGGGGTGCATCCGGGGGAGAGGATGCCGGAAGGGAGAAGGTGCAGCGCGTACTTCTGGTCGCCTACGACAACCGTGTGGCCGGCGTTGTTGCCGCCCTGGTAGCGCACCACGTAGTCAACGGATCCACCGAGCAGGTCGGTGGCCTTTCCCTTGCCCTCGTCACCCCACTGAGCTCCGAGCAGCACAAGAGCGGGCACAGGCGTACACCTCTTCCGGATGGGGCATGTCCAAGGCCAGGGGGCGTACGACGATGTACACCGCAGGCTGGGCCGTCGGACCGGTACCCCGGAATAGACGAAGGCCCTGGCGCAATAGCGCAAGGGCCTCTTGCACAAAGATGCTACCCGAGGAAGGACCGAGGTGTCGGCTCCGGAGCCCACCATGAGCCCTGCGGGCGCGCCGGTCGGCGGCCTGCTCGTGCTCGTCGACCCGGTCGCCCGCCGTCTCGACGGCGAGTCCGTACGGATCGCGAGGGATGTTCTGTCGGCGGGAGCGGCGGCCAAGGTCTGCCTCCCGGATTCACCGGAGGAGTTCGCGCGGGCCCTCGCCCGCCGGGGCCATCGGCGGCCCGTGATCGTGGGCGACGACCGGGCGCTGGTACGGGCCGTGGGGCTGCTGCACCGGGAGCGCGGGCTCGGCGAGGGGGCGGCGGGGGCCGTGTCCGTCATCCCGGTGGGGCAGGTGGGATCGCTGGGGCTGGTGAGGGCGCTGGGTGTGCCGCTGTCGGCGGTGTCCGCGGCGCGGGCGGTCCTGGACGGGGTCGTCGGCATGCGGGACCTGCTGGTGGACGACAGCGACGGGGTCGTGCTGGGGGGTCTGCGGATTCCACCCGTTCGGCCGCCCGTGCCGCGGCCGGCGGGGCCCTCGGTGCGCAGCGCGTACCGCTCGCTGGTGCGCACCCTGGTCGGACCGCCGCCGGCACCCGCGCGGGGCGGGGCCGGCGGGCACCGGCTGCGGGTGGAGGCCGACGGGGTGGTGCTGGCGGACGTGGACCGGCCGGTGGAGGACCTGTTGGTGGAGCCGGGCGGGGGCGGGCTCGCGGAGGTCGTCGTCCGGGTGGACGGGACCGCGGTCGGGGCCCGGGCCCGCGTCGTGACCGTGGCCGGGTCGGACTTCCGGTACCGGGCCGACGCGGCGGTCGCGGGGCCGGTGCGCAGGCGTACGTGGACCCTGCGGCCGGGGGCGTGGGGGCTCATCCTCCCGCGCTGACCGGCGGGACCTTCCGTGCGCCGGCGGTACCGGGGGTGTCGGCGGTTCCGGCGGTTCCGGCGGTTCCGGCGCGGGCGACGGCCCGCCGGGAGGCGAGGGTGAGCGCCGCGGAGACGGCGGCCAGCACGGTGATCGCGGTGGCGGTGCCCA
This sequence comes from Streptomyces sp. NPDC043854, assembly GCF_056436005.1. Classification (NCBI taxonomy): domain Bacteria; kingdom Bacillati; phylum Actinomycetota; class Actinomycetes; order Kitasatosporales; family Streptomycetaceae; genus Streptomyces; species Streptomyces sp. NPDC043854. The sequence continues at coordinate 35,293 of NZ_JBWKDK010000049.1, read as the reverse complement.
GGTACTGGGCGGCCGCGCCGGCGAGGGCGGCGCCGATGCCCTGCCAGGTCATCCGGCCGGCCGACTCGACGCCCTGCACCTGGCCGCGGACCGCGCCGGGGGTCAGGGCGAGGAGCTGCTCCTGGAGCGGCAGGGTGGCGGCGAAGCCGGCGCTCGCTGCGAACACCGCGGCCGCCGCCAGCGGCAGCGGCGGGTGGAACGCGAAGAGGAGGAAGGGAGCGGCGAGCAGCAGGCGCAGGGCGAAGGCGTACCGGCGCCGGCGCTCGGCGGTGAGCAGCCGTCCGACGGCGAGGTCCCCGAGGAGCATCCCGGCCGAGCCGGCGGCGAGCAGGGTCCCGGCGTGCTGCGGGGCGTACGGGATGAACAGGGCCTCGCAGCCGACGACGAGGCCGTTCGGCACCCACAGGTTCAGCAGCAGGGCCCGCCGGCCGGGGTGGGCGAACAGCTCGGCGTTCGCCGTCCAGGTCTGCCGCAGCCCGGGGCGGCGGGCCGGCCGGATCGAGTGCTCCCGTACGGTCACGGCCACGATGACGAGCGCGAGGCCGGTCAGGGCGGCGGCGACGGCGAAGACCCGGTACGGGCCGAGCCGGCCGAGCAGCGCGGCGCCGAGGGCGAAGCCGAGCACGGAGACGACGCCACCCGTGATGTTCATCAGCGAGCGGGCGAGGGCGTACGCGGAGGCGGGCACGGCCTCGGCGAGCAGGCCCATGCGGGTGCCGGTTCCCAGGGACTGGAAGAAGCCGAGCAGCAGGAGCAGCCCGAACCGGGCGGCCAGCGGCAGCCCGGGGACGGCCTGGGCGGCGACACCGGCCAGGGAGAGGCCCTGGAGGGTGAGGAGCGTGCGGCGGGGGCGTTTGCCGTCGGCGACGGACATCAGGGTGAGCGCGCCGAGCACGGTGGCGAAGGTGGCGCCGTACATGCTCACGGCCGTCAGGAACGGGGAGCCGGTCCGGCGTTCGACGAGGGTGCCGAGGGCGAAGCCGGACAGGGTGCTCGCGGCGACGGTCAGGGTGAGGCCCGCGAGGAGGCCTGCGAACTCGCGGTTGCGGAGCAGGGTGCGGTAGCCGGTCGGGGCGGGCGCGGCGGCGGCGGCCGTGGGTGAGGGGGTGTCAGAAGGCATGAAAAAAGCCTCCGAGCGCTCCCATGGGGGAGCCGGAGGCACAGGGGAAACGTAGCAGAGACCGGCCCCCGGCCGCTGCCCTTTTCGGGCGGCCGGGGGTACCGGTCCGGGTCGGGCCAGGTCAGGCCTGGTCAGGTCGGGCCGGGTCAGGTCAGGTCAGGTCGAGGGTGGCGCGGTGGGCGCGCCAGCGGTCCATCATGCCCAGCAGCTCCTGCTGGAGGAACTCGAAGAACGCCGCCGTCTCGGCGATCCGCGACCCGGCGGGGGTGTCGGCGCCGAGGCCGGCCGCGCCCTCGCGCAGGGTCTTCTCCCACAGGGTCAGGACCTGGTCGCGGCGGGTGAAGGTCTCGTACCAGAGCTCGTTGTGCAGGACGTACCGGTCGCGGCGGGAGCCCGGCTCGCGCTCGCGGCTGACCATGTTGACCTGCGTCAGGTACGACACCGCGCCCGACACCGCCGCCGGGCTGATCTGCAGGGCCTCGCTCAGCTCGGCCGAGGTCATCGCGCCGCTGTCGCTGGCCAGCAGCTGCGCGAAGACGCGGGCGGCCATGCGCTGCATGCCCGCGTCGGCGAGCTGGGCGGCGAAGCGCTCCACGAAGCGGGAGACCGCCTCGGTGTCGCGTTCACCGCGCTCGTCGCGGGCGTCCCGCCCGTCCCGCCCGTCCCGCCCGGCCTGCTCGTCCTGCTCGTCCTGGCCGGTCCGCTCGTCCTGCTTGCTTCCTGCGTCCATCTGCTTCGCCACCCTCCGAACTTTACGTGGTTCCCGAGCTTCACAAATTTGTGAAAGTAGCGTACGTTCAGAAACATGACGAAGGCAATCAGCGTCGCCGGACTCCGCAAGGCGTTCGGCCGCACCCACGCTCTGGACGGACTCGACCTCTCGGTCGCCACCGGCGAGGTCCACGGCTTCCTCGGTCCCAACGGCGCCGGCAAGTCCACGACCATCCGCGTCCTGCTGGGCCTGCTGCGGGCCGACTCCGGAACCGCCGAGCTGCTCGGCGGCGACCCGTGGGCCGACGCCGTGGAGCTCCACCGCCGCGTCGCCTACGTCCCCGGCGACGTCACCCTGTGGCGCAACCTCTCCGGCGGCGAGGTCATCGACCTCTACGGGCGGCTGCGCGGCGGCCTCGACCGGGCCCGCCGCGCCGAGCTGATCGAGCGCTTCGACCTCGACCCCGCCAAGAAGGGGCGCACGTACTCCAAGGGCAACCGGCAGAAGGTGGCACTCGTCGCCGCCTTCGCCTCCGACGCCGAGCTGATCGTCCTCGACGAGCCCACCTCCGGCCTCGACCCGCTGATGGAGGAGGTCTTCCAGGACTGCGTCGCCGAGGCCCGCGCCGCCGGCCGCACCATCCTGCTCAGCTCGCACATCCTCAGCGAGGTCGAGGCCCTCTGCGACCGGGTCAGCATCATCCGCAAGGGCCGCACCGTGGAGACCGGCACCCTGGCCGGGCTGCGGCACCTCACCCGTACGTCGATCAGCGCCGAGCTCGCCGGCCCGCCGAACGGCATCGCGCACCTGCCCGGCGTCCACGACGTCGAGGTGCAGGGCCCGCGGATCCGCCTCCAGGCCGACACCGACAAGCTGGACGCCGTCCTGCGCTCCCTCACCGCCTCCGGGGTGCGGTCGCTGACCGCGACCCCGCCCACCCTCGAAGAACTCTTCCTGCGCCATTACGCGGACGACGCGCACGCGCAGGCGGCGACCAAGGCAGGCTCATCGCGATGAAGAACCAACTCGCCGGAACGGCAGGCCTGCTGCGGCTCGCACTGCGCCGAGACCGGGTCATGATGCCGGTGTGGGTGCTGGTCACGGCCATGATGGTGCTGAGCCTGCCCGCCGCCCTGGAATCGGCGTACGCGACCGAAGCCGACCGGGCCCGGCTGGCCGCCGCCATGAACACCAACGGCTCGCTGCGCGCCCTGTACGGACCCGTCTTCGGGGACTCGCTCGGCGCCCTCACCGCCTGGCGCGGCGGGGTCTTCGCCGGGGTGCTGGCCGGGATCATGAGCCTGATCGTCGTGATCCGGCACACCCGCGAGGAAGAGGAGACGGGCCGTCAGGAACTCCTGTCGGCCGCCATGGTGGGACGGCGCGCCGGGCTCACCGCCGCACTGCTGGCCGCCCTGACCGCCAACGCGGCCGCCGCCCTGCTGGTGGCCGGCGGCCTGGCGGGCGCACACGGCGCGGCCGGAGCGTGCGCGCTCGGGCTGGGCATCGGCGCCACCGGCATGCTCTTCGCAGGCCTGGCCGCCATCACCGCGCAGCTCACCGGGAGCGCGCGGCTCGCGAAGGGCCTCGCGGGGGCGCTGATCGGCGCGGCGTTCGTGCTGCGCGCGGCCGGCGATGCGGGCAGCACCTCCGGGGAGAGCGCGCTGACCTGGGCCTCGCCGCTGGGCTGGCTGGAGCACGTACGGGCCTTCGCGGGCGAACGCTGGTGGGTGCTCGGCCTGTTCGCGGCGGCGGCCGCGTACGCACTCGCCGGACGCCGCGACATCGGCATGAGCTTCCTCCCGGCCCGGCCGGGGCCCGCCGAGGGCCGGATCGGCAGCGCCGGCGCGCTGGCCTGGCGGCTCCAGCGGGGCAGCCTGGCCGGCTGGAGCCTCGGGTTCCTCACGGCGGGGGTGGTCTTCGGCTCGATGACGGACGGCGCCACCGAGCTCGTCGGCGACAACGCGCGGACCCGCGAAATCATCCAGCGCATGGGCGGGCAGAGCGCGCTCGCCGATGCCTTCCTCGCCACCATGGCCGGCATGCTCGGCATGGTCGCCGCCCTGTACATCGTCTCGGCGGTGCTGCGGCTGACCGGCGAGGAGACGGGGCAGCGCGCCGAACCGCTGCTCGCCGCCCCGGTCGGGCGGCTGCGCTGGGCCGGCGGCCACCTGGCCGCGGCATTCGGCGGAGCCGCGCTGATCCTGCTGCTCGGCGGGCTCGGCCTGGGCCTCGGACACGGCCGGGACCTGGCCGCGGCGACCGGCGCCACCCTCGCCCAACTCCCGGCGGTGTGGGTGATCGGCGCCCTGGCGGCCCTGCTGCACGGCGCCGCCCCGAAGTACGCCGCGGCCGCCTGGGCCGTGGCCGGAGCCGCCCTGCTGCTGGGCTGGATCGGCCCGGCCCTGAACCTCCCGCAGGCCGTGCTGGACCTCTCGCCCTTCGCCCACCTGCCGAAGCTCCCGGGCGCGCAGGCCCTGGCCTGGACACCGCTGCTGGCCCTGACCGCCCTGGCGGCGGCCCTCCTTGCGGCAGGCCTCACCGCCCTCCGCCACCGCGACCTCACCGCCTGACCCAAACCGCATCGATGCCCCTCGCATCGATGGCCCCTCGAGTAGCATTCCGACACTGTCTGTCGGCAAGGGGGGCCACGATGCAGTTTGTCGTCTCTGATTTCTTCGATGCGGGGTCGTATTTCGCCTCGGACGGGGCCCGGCAATGGGAAGACATCAGAACCGTCATCGCTGGGCTCGATCTCCAGCTCCAGCCCAGCGGTCAGAAGGGGATGGACGGCCAGGCCATTTTCGACCCCAAGGCCACGAACAAGATCCTCACGGAGCGCTCCGCCGAATACGGGTGGAGCAGTGTTCCGGTCCCGGGCGCGCTGAAGGAATTCGGCAAGGACTGGGACGGTGGAAAGGGTGCCGTGCTCGCAGAATGGCAGTTCTCCAACTATCCGTTCCTCTGGAACAACATCATCCGGAGCCAGGTGGTTGCCGGGAACGGGTGGTCCCTGGCGGGGATGTCGGCCAAGCTGGAAGCATTGATCGTGGTGACGAAGAGCGGCTGCCTCCCCGCCTCCCAGAGCACGCTCTACTACGAGCAGGGGAAGGCCCAGATGGAAAGCGTATTCAGCGGGCTCCGTCTGGATATGGCCGTCAGGCTGGTCGGCCTCACGATTCCCGAGGGCCAGACGAACCTGACGGCCTCGTGGAATGTCTATGACGGCCGGACCTCGCGCACCCTTCTCTCGTCCGAGAAGAAGGAATTCAATGTGGCATGGCGCGGGCGGTCCAGGGTCGGCGGGCAGGCGGCCACGATCACCGTCGCCTGAAACGAGCCCACGGGCATGCGCACGGGCAGGCCCACGGGCACATGCATGGGCGGGGGGGGGGGGGGGGGGGGGGGGGGGGGGGGGGGGGGGGGGGGGGGGGGGGGGGGGGGGGGAGGGGGGGGGGGGGGGGGGGTGGTGTTTGTT